>CALFBG010000069.1 GCA_937951685.1 uncultured Saprospiraceae bacterium
TTAAACGTTCGAATATCCGTTGCACTTACTTTTGCATTATTGATGAATACACCATCTGTATTAATCGTTACCTCAATCCCTTGTCCTAATAAAGTCGTAGCCGTTTGTCCATCCGTTAAAGTGCTTGATAATACTTCCGCGTTGACAACGTGGTAGGTTAGAATCTTCGCCAAATCTCCCGTAGGATCTGCTAATAAATCAGATAATACATCTGCATCTAGTAAAGCAAAAGCAGCATCTGTCGGCGCAAATACCGTGAACGGTCCGTCGCCACTTAACGCGCCTACTAAACCTGCTTGCGTTACTGCCGTTTCTAAAGTAGTGTGATTCGGGCTATTGACAATTACGTCTACTACCGTAGCCGCTGGTGGTAAAATTACTGCATCTAAAACGTGTACTACTCCGTTGAACGTCCGAATATCGGTTACACTTACTTTCGCATCATTAATGAATACACCATCTGCGTTAATCGTTACGGTGAGACCTTGTCCTAGCACCGTGGTAGCCGTTTGTCCATCCATCAAAGTACTTGATAATACTTCTCCACTCAAGACATGGTAGGTTAATATTTTTGCTAAATTACCGGTTGGATCTGCTAATAAATCAGACAATACATCTGCATCTAGTAAAGCAAAAGCAGCATCTGTCGGTGCAAATACCGTGAAAGGACCGTCACTACTTAGCGTTGCAGCTAAGTCCGCTGCGATCACTGCCGTTTCTAAAGTATTATGGTTCGGGCTATTCACGATTACATCTACAACCGTAGCGTTAGGAGGCAAAATTACTGCATCCAAAACGTGAACCACTCCATTAGTCCCTTGAAGATCTGTTACACTAATCTTAGCACCATTGACAAAAGCACCATCTGCGTTAAGGGTAACCGTTATATTTTGTCCTAGAACCGTAGTTACACTTTGTCCATTATTAAGATCCGCTTCTTTTACTTCGGAACCCAGCACATGATATAATAAAATTCTGGCTAAGTCTCCCGTAGGATCTGCCAATAAATCAGACAATACATTTGCATCTAATAAATCAAAAGCGGCATCTGTCGGTGCAAATACCGTGAAGGGACCGTCACCACTTAGCGTTGCAGCTAATTCTGCTTGTACAACTGCCGTTTCTAAAGTATTGTGATCGGGGCTATTTACAATAATGTCAACAACCGTTTGAGAGAATGCAAAGCTACTCACCAGCATGAACATTCCTAAGTAGAGTGATTTTAACATAACTATTTTATTTTTATTTTAACAATGATTTTTAGGGACAGCTTTGTACAAGACAAAGTGCCAAAAGTGGTTTAAAAATTTAATTTAGAAGTTTCTATTCGTTGAGACTTGACATAGCGGTGGCTGTAAAATAAAGTGCCATAAAGCCCTTCTAATCTCTTAATTTATTAAAAATTATGAACGGATTGCGTGTTAATGTAACATCATCGTATTGATGCTACTCCTTAGTTTCCTAAGGTTTTAATGATACTTATTGACAAATGATGCCGATCAATTCTAGTCTCGTAATTTTGTTGTTCGGGGTTTATATTTTCGACTTGGTAAATTGGATTCAATCCTCTTGACCAATCATAATTCATACCTACCGAGAGACTAGGAAAAACCTCATAACTCAGCCCTAAGCCTAATCTTAGATCAAAATGCCAGTTTTGAATATCGGGTTGAGCAAAAGACTCACTTCCTGAATTTTCGTACTGAATAGCATCGTGGCTAGAGCCAATTTGATGAATCGTATTCGTGATCTTTGCCAAGTAATTAACTCCCAAAGCGACTGAAGTATAAGGTTTCCATTTTGAATTTTTCCCGAGTGGAAAAACTTGTAAACCAATTGGCATACTCCAGTTGTGGATCAAATGTCTAGATTCAAAATCAACTAGTAGATCAATTTCATCGCCGTTTACTGCGCGTTGACGATTCAATCGAAAATTAGCTTCTGATAAACCGTAAGGTGTCGCTAAATTCTGAGTATAAGCATTACTAGCATCTTGCTCATTGAGCACATCATATTTCAAGTTAGAATTATGACCAGAAGCACTTCTTACTTGTTCGTACTGAATCCCCGTAAAGGCACTCAAATAAGCATTAAAAGCGTAACTGAGTTGAACATTAGCTTGCCAAGCGTAATTATCGGTATAGTTGAAATCAAACGCAGCTAAGTCCGAGGTATATTGATCACTAATTCGATGTTTCCAGTAAATCATTCCAGCGCTAAAAGCCAACCGGAAGGGATTACTTTTATTTGAAGTAGGAAGTAATTCCGGAAAATTAAACGCTTCTCTTAACACTGGTGGAACTTCATCCTCGTAAGATACTGGCGCTAACGCTAACGAAGAAATACGATCTAATTTCATTGGCGTCAATTCAGTATTGGTACTTTTAAGTACTTCCTGAGATTTCAAGAAACCAGTAGTACTCGCCTGTTTTAAAGTCAAAGCGGAAGTTGTTTTTTTTATCGGTGCTTCCGTTTTGAGGATCATAGCTTCCTTGCTGCTGTTGAGCAAAGTCGTATTTTTTGTTGTTATTTCCTGAGTCGTTTCTGGTAAAACCCTTGCTGGCATATTTCCATTTCGAGCAAGCTGCTTAACCGTCTCTCTATTGACCGGCATTTGAGTAGCTAACTTCGGAAAAGCATCCTTGTTAGTTTGAGCGATTACTTTGCCTGTGGGCGATTCTTTACTTTTCGTTGTATTTTTATTTAACTCCGTGAGTTTATTAGTAGTATTTTCTACCGTACTCAACTGCATTTGCTTAGTAGGTTTTTCTGGTTTGGGTTCTGTGGAAGAAGTACTATTCTTTCCTAACAATAGAGCGAACACAATGAGGATGACCACTGTACCAAGTCCCCACCAAAAAAACAAGTGTTTTCTTTTATCCTTCTTTGGAGCAATGCCTGCAGCAATTTCGTTCCAGACCATATCATCATCTGGAGAATTCCATTCTTCCGCTGGTAGCTTACTATCATTGAAGCGATTCTTCCATATTTCATCGAATCTATCCATGTGTCATTCTATACGATTGCTGATTATCTAAAATTTTTTTTTGTAAAGCGGTACGTGCTTTTTTTAATTGTGTTTTGGAGGTATTAATTGAAATATTTAGTTCTGAGGCAATTTCTTTATGAGAATAACCATCAATTACGTACATATTAAAAATGGTCTTATATCCTTGTGGCAACTGTTGAACCATCCTGAGCATTTCTTGCAAACCTAAATCAGATAAAGCGTTAGCATCATTAGATTCTACGTCTATTTCTCCTTGCATACTAATCGTGTACAGCGATTGTTGTCTAATATGCATCAAGCAAGCATTGATTGTAATTCTTTTTGCCCAAGATTCAAAAACGCCTTTTGCAGGATCAAAGTAATTTAATTTTTTAAAGATACTGATAAACGCTTCCTGCAAATAATCTTGCGCAGTCATCTTGTCCTTGGCGTAGCGCAGGCACACCATAAACAAACTCTGCTTGTACTTCTGGTACAAAAGCTTGAAAGCTTGCTGTTCTCCTCTGAGGGAACGTTCGATTAATATTATATCTTCACTTAGTTGATTCAAGACGTTCTACATTTTACCTATAATATGCAGAAACAGGCCTTTTGGTTGTCTGAAGCGCAATTTATTTTTTACTTTTTATTTAAAATAAAGCAAAAAAAACGAAACCACACCTTTTTAAACCACTACTAATCAATTACTTACATCTAAAATAAAAATATTTTATTTTTAGTATAATTTTAGCTGTACATGGAGCAACCGCGGCAAAACTTCTTTATTTCCTTTGATCAAAAGTGGCTGCGTAGGATCCAATTGTAAGTAAATCTGCTGTCTTCCTTTCGTCAAAAAGTATGGAACCATCACTTGCTCATCGCCAAAACTTAGCTTTTGAGCTTCCTCGCACTCCAATGCTAATTGTACAATCAGCAGTTGATCCGATGGAAAATCCATTTTTGAAAAATGAATCGCTAAATCTTCCAAGGACTTAAACTTACTCGTATCGAAAGTCAAGGCTTTTAAATCCGAAAATTGTTGTTGCCAATACCCATTCAACAAATTAGCGCTATTCTTATGCTGCGTCTCCACCAAGCGCCGTTCTACCACTTCATCTAATACCAAAGCTGGTTTTTCTTGCGTAACGACCGCTTCGTCAAAAGCGCCCCACAACCAAAAACTGTATAATTGCTGAAAGTGATACGCTAGAAACAAGCGTAAATTGGTCGCGAAGGAATCGTGAAACAAGATCGTCTTGGGCAATGCTCCCCTAGCACTTGCAGTGATAAACGGACTCAGGTAAGCAAAACGCTGATTCAGGCTATCTTGATTCGTAAATGATAAATCACCTATAGGTTCAAAATCGACGTAGGCTTGTCGCAACTCCTCGGGCAGCATCATCAAGCGCGCAGCATCTCCTCCTTTTTTATCCACTATTTTCCATCCAAAATCTGCTTGTCGCGCAGGCTTCACTGGAAAGCCTGCTTTTGCCAATTCTTCTAAAATATGTTCGGCAGCACAAAAAGCACCTAAGTTGTTCCAATGCGTATCCGTTTTATAATAAAGTTGCCCACGCGTTTTGTAGGAGCGCATCACTGGACGTAAATCTATCAAATTGACTTCAGTATGTTCTCGGAGATCGTCCAGTAGTTGATCGGTAAAAGTCGTCGGAGCAGGCGTTAAGCCTTCCGGCAAATACTCGGGATAAACGCTTGCTTTATTGGGAGCGATGATTTTATAATAAGGAATACCCTGTGCTGCTAAGAAAGTACTTCGTTGTTCGGTATAGACGCGCCATTGTTTAAGCTCAATTGGACTCAACTTAACTTTACCAAGTGCCTGCTTCATCCCATCAATCTGCGTCGTTTCTTCCCAGAGAAAAAGCCAACCGTCTTTACCCGGAATAATTTTTCGCGTCAGGGCATTATTAAAAACTGCGTATTTAGCTTGCGCCAAAGGATGCAAGAGTTGCGCATCTTTCCCCGCTTGTGTTTCCAAAGCAGTACCAAACTGTTGCACTGAATTTTTAAAATCATCCAAGCGAAGCTGCTCCAAAATTGCTGGCTTTTCTTCCATTAACTGCGTTGTATTTCTCCAACCGAGATAGGCTAATCCCAGCAGAAAAAATAAAATCAAAAACAGATTACTAAAGCTTGCCAAGCGATTCATCATAAGCGTATTATTCGTTAAAAGGTAGCAGTCATATTTAATATACTAGACTTTATTCGAAAAGAGAATCTAAAACTATAACTAACTGATTATCAATACTCATTTTTCTGTAAAAAAGAACTTTTGAATAAAATCAAGTGTATTTAAAATCTAAAATAAATAAAAGGATTATACGCACCACCCATTAAAGTGACAACCGTAATCCCAAAAACTAAGGCTAGGCATAAGTTTTCTACAATCCGATAGGAAGATACTTGTTGCTGTTGGGCAACGTAAGTTTGTACTTTTAAGTAAATGGGCGTTGACAAAATAAGTCCTAAAGCTAAAGTAACATACAATTCTCCATCGACGTATAAATTCCAATATTGCTGATTTGTTGTTAACTCCTGCATCCCAAACATCGCTTTCAAATACGCTAAAGCTTCCGCCAAATCTGCCGCCCGAAAAAATACCCAAGCAATTATTACCACCAAGAGTGTATATAAACGGCGCAATAAAACCGGCCAGCGTGCCAAAATAGCTTTAAAGCCTGCCCGCTCAATTACTAAAAAGCAACCGTGAAATAAGCCCCAAACCACAAAATTCCAACTCGCACCGTGCCAGACGCCACAAAGCAAAAATACAATCACTAAATTAAAGTACGTTCGGCCCAGTCCTTTTCGATTGCCGCCCAGCGGAAAGTATAAATAATCTCTAAACCAAGTCGATAAGGAAATGTGCCAGCGCCGCCAAAAATCTTGAACCGATTGTGCGAGGTAAGGATAATTGAAGTTTTCAATAAACTTGAACCCCAAGACGCGCCCCAAACCAATCGCCATATCGGAGTATCCAGAAAAGTCAAAATAGATCTGTAAACTGTAACAGAGTATTCCTAACCAAGCCAGCGATACCGTCCATTCCTCCGTTGGCAAAGCAAAAATAATATCCGTCATCAAGCCCAAACTATCCGCAATCAAAACCTTTTTGGCTAAACCAATTATAAACCGTCGAAGCCCACTTGCGTACTGCTCCAAACTTTGCGTCCGTTGCTTGATTTGCGCATAAACGTCAATGTAACGTACGATTGGTCCGGCAATTAATTGGGGAAATAGCGAAATATACAGGGCAAGATGAAAGGGGTTTTGCTGCACGGGATGCTTGCGATGATACAAGTCAATCAAGTAAGACATCGCTTGAAAACTGAAAAAGGAAATTCCGATGGGCAATTGAATGGCTTCCCAAGTAAGCGTCGATAAGCCAAGTGTGGGAAGTAAATAGTTTAAATTTTCAACAAAAAAATTGGCATATTTAAAAACGAAGAGTAAGCCTAAGTTAGCCGTAATACTCAGCCCAAAAATCCACGGTCGCCGCACCGCCGTCGCGCGATCAATCGCTAAACCAAAGAGGTAGTTGGATAAAATAGAGAAAAGCATGATCAACACCAAAATTCCTTCGCCCCAAGCATAGAAAAAAAGACTGGCCAGCAGCAAGAAGATATTCTGTAGCCAAATTTTCCTAAGTACAAGGTTAACTACCAAGACAATAGGTAAGAAAATCAGTAGGAAACTTAAGGAACTAAAGGCCATGCCAGCGCAACTTTGCCCGCAAAGTATAAAAAAATTGGGAGATAAACTTTACCAAAGTAGCTGATTCCTCATAATGAGAAAAATCCAGTACCTTTTAATCCCAATTTTTAGACGGATCAAGTGGTTAACTATGTGGTTAACTATTAAACACCTTCATTATGTCTTTCGCTTTTTCTTTTTTGCTGCTGGAAATAAAACATTGTTGAGAATCAACCGGTAGCCCGGAGAATTTGGGTGCAAGTTCAAATCCGTTTCAGGATCATTCACGAAATGCTTGTAATCTTCTGGATCGTGCCCGCCGTAGAACGTCCACGTACCATATCCTGACGTACCGTGAATATAGCGCGCCTCTTTCTCTGATTTGTTTTCGCCTAAGATCAAAACGTCCGATTTGATGTGTTCTTTTCCGTAGGCAGTCGTTTGCCCCATGAATCCTTTTACCGTACGAGTATGATTCTGCGTCAGCATGGTAGGAATCGGATCCCATTTTGCGGAGAAGTCGAATAAGGTAAAATAATCCGTTTTGGGAGGTACATTTTTACTCATCGGGCGATCAATCGTCGAAAATTCGTAGATCAGCGGATTTTTCATGAGGTTAAAATCTTTGAAGGCAAAGGTTTTGGAGAAATCCAATTTCTCTTGTGCTGCGGGATCGGCACCGTCACCATCAAAAATATGATCGCAAATATCTGTACCTTCTGCGGCGAGCGCAATATCGTAAGTATCCGTCGCGGAGCACATGGCAAACATAAATCCGCCTCCTTGTACAAAAGATTTAATCTCTTTGGCAACGGCCAACTTCAAATCTGACACTTTTTCAAACTTAAGCTCCTTCGCCAAGGCTTCCATCTTTCTCACCGTCTCGCGATACCACGGTGTCGTACCATAAGAGCGATAGAAACGACCATATT
>CALFBG010000070.1 GCA_937951685.1 uncultured Saprospiraceae bacterium
CGTCGCGCCGATCGAATTTAACTTATGGGCTATTTTGGCGTTGAATATCGGCACGTTGGTGCTCACGCTCTTATTTTTGATCATCCCAACTTACTTGGTTACTCAGATTACCCCCGTCAAAGCGATCCGTTTTAAATAAAACATATAACATTAATTTAACGTATTAACCAAGCGCCTTAGTAGAAGTTAATATTTTAATTTAAAATATTAAAAATAAATTGAATGTGTGTTGAACATAAGCTTTGTTTTATCACATTTTTTATTATCTTTGTCGCACACACTAATCCACTGTTTGTTTCTTCACCATCACTGGTTGATTAACCTTATCGAAAGCAACAAACTTTTCTGGATAACTCCATTTCAGTCGAAACACTACGCTTGATCGACCAAGTTCGCAAGAAAAAAACGAATTATTTTATTCTAGCTAATCATGCCTGGTTATCCAAGAACGCTATTATTGAAGTTGTTTTACATCATGCTAAGGCAACTTCCTGCATAAAAATTTAATTTGAAACTGACTAGGAAACATATGATGTCCCCTTTATCTACAAAAATTGGTGGGACTTTTCAAGGTCTCGTTAGGGTGTTACAATTGTTTCCGGTGCGCGTGTTACGTTTAGTTCGTCACCTTTTTCCAAACAGGAACAAGGCTAAGCAAGAAGTAAAAGGGGAGTGGATAGATTGGTGGAATGAGTTATTGGTTTTATTACTTGCTTGCACGGGGATTGCTGAATTTTACGAAATACTCTCTAGTTGGATCAAGTTTAATACGAGAGCTTTAGCAGCGTGGGAAATTGAAATGGCACAAACGATATTTGGGGATTCCATTGACTACGAATCGGTGCGGGTAGATGAACGTGCATTTTTGGGTCCCAAGCAGCAGGGAATTTGTTACGTAAGTTTTTTTACGATTAATAGTTGGGGGACGATGCATGATGCTACTTTGTTGCACGAGTTGACCCACGTTTGGCAATACCAACAGCTTGGTGCGGTTTATATTCCACGGGCGTTGCGCGCTCAGTTTACTGCCGCAGGCTACAATTATGGCGGCGTGGATATTTTAAAACAAAAGAAAGAAGAAGGAGCATCTATTTTTGCCTTTAATTTGGAGCAACAAGGAGATATTGTGTCTGATTATTTTTTGATTAGCAATGGGTACGCACCACAATGGGGGACAGGAGAAAAAAAAGATTTACCGATTTACGACTATTACATCGAACAATTTAAATCTGGTGTTGTTGCCTTGAAGGATTAGAAAAAGTTCTAATCTAAGCAACGCAAAATGATAGCAGTGGTTTGTCAGCTACCTTGGGTTTTGAAAAAATATTGTTCCTGAAGGGAAATGAGTAAAGTGGCGGTGTATCGCACTGCTAAAAGCTCATTTTTTAACGAACTTCTTGGAAATAATTAGGTAAGCATTTGTTCTAGCAAACAAGAAAGTGTAAGTTTGCAGGCATTGGTGTGGAAACACTACGGCGTGTAATTTTTTTGACAATATAACCTTCCAAATATGATCCATTATTTTAGCAAAGTTGATGGGAAGCTTACTAAATTAGAGCGAGCAACCCCTTCTTGTTGGATCAACCTTTCGCCTCCTTTTAACGCGGAGGAATTGGAAGAGTTGGCACAAAAATTTGGCATTCCATTGGATTTCTTAACCGATTCCTTGGATATTGATGAGCGATCTCGTTACGAACGAGAGGAAGACATTCGACTCATTGTGTTGAATACCCCGATTGTGAATGAAAGCCATTTAGAGAATGAAGCCTTTTACCATACGGTACCCATTGGAATTATTCTGACCTTAGATCACATTTTTACCATTACATCACACGGAAACCCTATCCTTGATTTGTTCTTAGAAGGGAAAGTGAAAAACTTTGATCCTTCTAACGAAAAGCGATTTGTCTTGCAAATTCTGGAACAAAGCGTATATCGATTTTTGGTTTGCTTGAAGAAGTTAAACTTGAAGCGAAACAATATTGAAAAAGAATTGTACAATTCGAGTCGAAATCGAGAATTGAAACAGTTGCTCAGTATCGAAAAGAGTCTGGTTTATTTTGTTAATTCTTTAAGTTCTAACGAACTATTGAAGATGAAAATGAAGCGCTCAGATTACTTAAATATTCGAACGGACGAAGCCCTTTCCGATCTATTTGAAGATATCATTATTGATAATAGTCAGGCTTTGGAAATGGCAAATGTTTATACCAATATCTTGAATGGAACGATGGAAGCTTATGCTTCGATTATTTCAAACAATTTGAATATTGTGATTCAACGATTGACTTTGGTAACGATCATTTTAATGGTTCCGACCTTGGTGGCAAGTTTGTATGGAATGAATGTTCCGTTACCCTTTAAACATTCTGAATATTCGTTTTATTTCATTATCATCTTTTCAGTAATTGTGAGTCTTTTACTCGCTTGGTTCTTTCGGAGAAAACGGCTTTTTTAACTGATTATTAGCCAATTACAAGGAACTATCCGATCAAGTGGATTAGATTTGTCTAAAAGTTATCCACAGTGTGGAAAAAATGTTAACAATTATGCGATTTTTCAAATTGTTGATTTACAGTTGTTTGCGATGTTTATCAACAAGGTGTGGATAACTTGCGATTCATTTTAGGGATGAAATACTTATTTTGTGTTATCAATGAAAAAACTAGTAGTGTTGCACTAATTAAACCTCACCTCCATCACAATATTTGAAAGGCTAAGGAAGGGAATTTTCACTCAGTTTTAATACAAATTTAACCAAAACTGCACAGCTTCTGATAAAAGTTGTAGCCAGTCCTACGTTTATTTTTAACCAACAAACAGCACCGTTACTCGAGGATCCTTATGCCTTAGTAACCGAAACAAATTATTTTAAATACATTAAACTTATCTTACTTATGAACGCCGCTTTTGAACCCATCTTAGAAGAAAACCCTAACCGTTTTGTACTGTTTCCAATTAAGCATAATGATATTTGGTCTTGGTATAAAAAAGCGGAGGCTAGTTTTTGGACAGCAGAAGAAATTGATCTTTCTCAAGATTTAATAGATTGGGAAAAATTGAGTAACGATGAGAAGCATTTTGTGAAGCACGTTCTTGCTTTCTTTGCTGCTAGTGACGGAATCGTAAACGAGAATCTTGCTGAGAATTTCGTGAGTGAAGTACAATACACGGAAGCTAAGTTCTTTTATGGTTTTCAGATCATGATGGAAAACATACACTCTGAGACTTACTCCTTACTGATAGATACTTATATTAAAGATACTAAAGAGAAAGATTACCTTTTTAACGCGATCGAAAATCTAGCCTGCGTCAAGAAAAAAGCAGACTGGGCTTTGCGTTGGATTGATAATGGTAATTTTGCAGAACGTCTCGTTGCCTTTGCTGCCGTAGAGGGAATTTTCTTTTCTGGTTCTTTTTGTTCCATTTTCTGGCTTAAGAAAAGAGGACTCATGCCCGGATTAGCTTTTTCCAATGAGCTTATTTCTAGAGATGAAGGTATGCACTGTGACTTCGCGTGTATGCTATACAATGATCACGTGGTTAATAAAATGTCACCGGAAGTACTAGAGAAAATTATTACCGATGCCGTTACGATTGAAAAAGAATTTGTTTCTGATGCAATCCCCGTTAAATTAATTGGGATGAACTCCGAAATGATGTGTCAATACATCGAATTCGTAGCAGATCGATTACTCGAAACATTAGGTAATGAAAAAATTTACAATGTTGAAAATCCATTCCCATGGATGGACTTGATTTCACTACAAGGCAAAACGAATTTCTTCGAAAAAAGGGTAGGAGATTATCAAAAATCTGGCGTCATGACCGAAAGAGACAAACAAGTGTTCTCTTTGGATGAAGACTTTTAGTCAAAGCGCTTAGTGTGTTGTAAATGAAATGTTATTTTTCTTGCCACGCACTTACCCTCAAACACCCCAAAAGAAATTGATTAGGAACTTGTTTCGCAATCCTAAAAATACTTAAGAAAATTTTGCCTCCGCGCAACTTCCATAAATACTTTTATCCAAAAAGCGTTTTTGAGTGTGTAGTTTGGTAACGCTTCAGCGAAAAGCTGGAAGGGAAAGTCCGTTCTTAACTATTTTGAATTTGCTAGAAACGATTCTTACAAACAAACAAACTTAACTAAATCGAAGCGATTTAAGCTTGTGCGGAGTTATCCGAATTTAACGCCTATAGATCGGGCTTACGCCAGACTTAAATCTCTTCCATTCTTTAATCCCTCAAATTTTTGTACACAATGCAAGTACTAAAAAGAAGCGGAAAGCGGGAGAATGTCAGTTTTGACAAAATTACTGCACGCGTTAAAAAATTATGTTATGGTCTAGACCAAGATTACGTTGACTCTATCGAAATCGCCAAGAAAGTAATTCAAGGGTTATACAATGGAGTTACAACCACGGAACTGGATAATCTCGCTGCGGAAACTGCCGCGACGATGGCCGCAACGCACCCCGATTATGCGAAGTTGGCGGCTAGAATTGCCGTTTCGAACTTACACAAAAATACCGACAAGTCTTTCTCTCGCACGATGAAGGCACTATACAATTACATTGATCCTAAAACTGATGAAAAAGCAGGTTTGATTAGCGATCATCTACACAAATTTATCCAAAAGAATAAAGATCGAATTGATTCGGCGATCATCTACGATCGAGATTATAGCTTCGATTACTTCGGATTCAAAACCCTAGAGCGTTCTTATTTATTGAGAATGAAAGGCGAAGTTGTAGAACGACCACAGCATACCTTAATGCGGGCTGCAATTGGTATTCACGGAGAAGATTTAGACTCCGCGATAGAAACCTATAACTTGATGTCAGAAAAGTGGTTCATCCACGCGACACCAACTTTATTCAATGCTTGCACGCCAAAACCACAGTTGTCTTCTTGCTTTTTGTTGACCATGACGGAAGATAGCATCTCTGGAATTTTCGAAACGCTTTCTCGTTGTGCTAAGATTTCTCAGTCTGCGGGTGGTATCGGCTTGAGTATCCACAACGTCCGAGCAAAAGGAAGTTATATCAAAGGAACTGGTGGAACGTCCAATGGAATTATTCCTATGTTGAAAGTATTTAACGATACGGCAAGATATGTAGATCAAGGTGGTGGAAAAAGGAAAGGCGCCTTCGCGGTATACTTAGAGCCTTGGCACGCAGACATCAATGATTTCTTAGATTTGAAAAAGAATCACGGTAAGGAAGAAATGAGAGCGAGAGATTTATTCTACGCCATGTGGATTTCTGATCTCTTCATGGAAAGAGTAAAAGCAGATGCAGATTGGTCTTTATTTTGCCCCAACGAAGCACCCGGTTTAGGAGATTGCTACGGTGGTGAATTTGAAGCATTGTATCATAAATATGAGCAAGAAGGTCGCGCTCGTAAAGTGGTGAAAGCACAGGAATTATGGTTCTCTATTTTGGAATCACAAATTGAAACGGGTACACCTTATATTTTATACAAAGATGCTTGTAATAAAAAGTCGAATCAAAAGAATTTAGGAACGATTAAGTCTAGTAACTTATGTACCGAAATCGTAGAGTACACGGCTAAAGATGAAGTGGCTGTTTGTAACTTGGCATCTATCAACTTGTCGAAGTTTGCGAATGATGGCGTTTTTGATTTTGAAAAACTTTATGAAATTAGTCGTGTCGTGACGCGTAACTTGAATAAAGTAATCGACATCAATTATTATCCAGTAATTGAAGCCAAAAATTCCAATATGCGACACCGTCCCATCGGAATTGGCGTACAAGGTTTAGCGGATGCTTTTATCTTAATGGGATTCCCATTTGATAGCAAAGAAGCTCGCAAACTAAACAAAGAAATTTTTGAAACGATTTACTTCGCAGCCTTAACGGAATCTTGCGCCATTGCAGCCAAAGAAGGACCTTACCAAACTTACGAAGGTTCGCCCATCAGTAAAGGAGAATTTCAATTTGATATGTGGGGCGTGAAGCCTTCCGAGCGTTGGGATTGGGCAGGATTGAAAAAAGAAGTGAAGAAAAATGGAATTCGCAATAGCCTTTTATTAGCGCCAATGCCTACGGCTTCTACTTCGCAGATTTTAGGAAATAACGAATGCTTTGAACCTTATACTTCTAACATTTATAGTCGTAGAACTTTATCCGGTGAGTTTATTATTGTAAATAAACACTTGCTGAAAGATTTGATCAAGCTAGGGCTATGGGACGAAGGCATGAAGCAAAAAATAATGGCTTCTAATGGTTCGGTACAGAACATTCCTGAAATTCCAGTTGCCCTTAAAGAGCTTTACAAAACAGCTTACGAATTGAGTCAGAAAGTCATCATCGACATGTCTGCAGATCGTGGTGCTTTTATTTGCCAAAGTCAGAGTTTGAACTTATTCGTAGAGAATCCAAACTTTGGAAAACTTTCTTCCATGCACTTCTACGCTTGGCAAAGTGGTTTGAAAACGGGAATGTACTACTTGCGTTCTAAAGCTGCCGTTGATCCAATTAAATTTACTTTAGATCAAAAGCACCAACGTGTTGGTACTGGAAATGAAGAAGTTGCCCTCAAAGGAGATAGTAAATTAAACTACAATAATCTTCAAACTGGAATAGAAGCAAAAACAGCCGAGGCAGAAGTCGCGGAAGGACAAGCTTGCAACCTTGATGATCCAGATTGTTTAATGTGTGGTAGCTAATTTAACTTAGCGATTACTGATAGAAAGCCCGAATGCTCAATCTTGAGCATTCGGGCT
>CALFBG010000071.1 GCA_937951685.1 uncultured Saprospiraceae bacterium
ACTTTTTTTTTGAGCTAAGTGCTAAGACAAAATTAATTTGCCATTAAATGGTGTTAGATTTTGGTTAGATTTTGATCAGTATTGAGGCACGAAAACCGCCCTAAGCCTTTGCTTAGGAAGACTTTGAGTAACGAAGATACTGGTCAAAAGATGATGCAAGTTAATAAGTAAAATAATTTATATTAGTACTTAACAAGTACACTAATTTATTTGGTAAACCTACTTATAAATATAGGGATTTTTTTTTCATTCGATTTATTTAAAATCATCAATGGTTTTTGCTACGCCGAAATCTAGCAACAAATATCCTAAATCTGGAGCTATCCGCCATATTCGTCCGGTGTTAATCGTTATTCCTTGTTGTCCAAATTCTGATCCTGAACTACCACTAAATCCTCGTAGACTTAGAAAACGAACCGCTTTATGCTCTTCCCAGCGTATCCGAACAGTTGTACCGAGTGCACCTCCTTTGTTAAGTTTAAGCTTTTCTTCTTTCTTTAATCGATACTTAAAAAATTCGTTTGGAGCTAAGCGGATTTTCTTACCGTTGAGTCGAAAACTCGTTTTTTTTGAATTGCCAGAAAAAACGTAAATAAGGTTATTATCCTCTGGTCGCATAGATTTCAATACCGTACTATCTGCGATATGATAGACCTCAAACCAGATAATACCTCGAGACTTATCTTCTTTTTTTACCCGAAAAGCATTTGCCCCAAGTTTTACGGCTTTCTTCTTCAAAATATAAAAGCTTTGAGTCAGTTCGTAACGATCAGCCATATAAGTAGCGATATAAGTAAAGTCCAAAAGTGAGTCTTGTGCAGAAAGGTAAATAAACTTCTCTTCTGGATTTGCAAATGTAGTATCTACCTGATTAACCAACTTTACGCCTTGCGCAAATAGGGTAAAAGGAATGAGACTTAATAGGCATAAAAGTAAGTTTTTCATGTATCATTTTTTTTAATGAAAAATTGAAAGGATTTGAAAATGCTAAAACACAACACCCAATTTCAAATTTAAAGGAATGGTCAACCTTAGGTGGTTTCCATTTTCTTCTGGTTGAAAAATAGCCGTTATTCTATACGAAGAAGAAAGCGATTCGATGGGCGCGGGAGCTTGGTTTTGAATATTAAAAAGTTTCAGCCCAAGACCTCCTGACATTTCCAAAAGAAAGTTTTTATCTTTAATCCAAACCCCAAATAGCAAATTCCCGCCCGTCACTTTACTCGCTACTGGATAAGCTATAATTTCAGCTAAACCTTGCTTTCTATACCTACGAGAAGTATAATCATGGGTTAAGTGGTATAACTCCGTCGAAACAAATAAATCTGGTTTTAATTTTAGTTTAGATTCAAGATGAAAGCGATAACCTTCTCCATCTATTCTACCAACTGGATGTGCTTTGTTTCCAGACCAAGCGTCAATAGGAAATACGATACCAACACCGGCTTCTATCGCCCAACGATCAGAAATGCCATAACTAAGATTTAGCGTACCGTAGGGATGGAAAATATTTATAATGGGAAAAGGAGAGACCGTAAGGCCAAGTTTGTGTTTCCAAGAAGCATCGATTTGCCCAATGCCACAAAGGGGAATCAATAAGAATAGTAAAACAATTATTCCTTTCATTTTTCAATGAAGTTTTAGTTTTTAGCTTAGAAGTTGTTTTAAAATAGATCTTAATACCTACACCTGCCTGCCGGCAGGCAGGGCTAAAGCATTGCAATCCAGTACTTCAGCTTTTTCTCGTCACCGCAGCTACGGCTGCATAAATTCTGAACAGCATTTACCGCTTGCGGATGGGATGCAAAAAGAACTTCGTCCTGACTTACAAGCCTTTACCTTCGGTTGCTAACATCATTTTAAAACAACTTCTTAATATTTTTCCGTTAATGTACAAAATAAGCCCTTTCGTGCACAATTTTCAATTTTACTCCAGTTTTAGTCCCAATTTTGTGTCAACCAAACTAAAATATTAGCATTCCCATAAAACCAACATCATGCTAAATTAAAATCTTATCCACTTATCCAGCGGTATTTTTAAAAGGCATCATAATCTTTCTCCCGTTAAATGTGTGAAAGTCTAGGGAATGATCTTCGATACAGAAGGGAGAGCAATTAATTGCATTCAAAGAAGTTGTTTAAAATATAATCCCAAAAAACCCCAAAGAACAAAGTATAATTCAATAGCATTTTTTAAAGCACCTTCCTAGAAGGTGCTTTTTTTATAGGATCAAACCCGCTGCTTCAACGCTTCGCTTTTGAGCGTCGATAGAACGAGTAGCATATATGCAAAAAAATAGTTATATTACTGATTAAAGTACTTATACACCTCACCAAATGCTATCTTTGACCAAAGCACGAATTCAATTTAATCTAAAAACCAAAAAACTTGAAGCAGTCGATTATAGCAATTAAATATTGCTGTTGTATTTTTTTTACGATCTTGTCCTTTACCAGCTCGCTTTCTGCTCAAGTCGACCAATCTGTATCCGATTCTTTGTCTACAGCCTTACAACTAGCCAAAGCAGATTCTACCCGTCTGAAAATCCAACTCGCACTACTCGAAAATACGGATCAAAACCAGCGTACGGAAGCACTTAAGCTCGTCGAAGAGATACTTGCTACTGCTCAAAAAATGCTTGCTACCGATACGCTTGCCTTCATCCGAACACAGTATCAAATCGGCTTGCAGTATGAGCGCAAGCGGATGTATAAAGCAGCCATTCCTCATTTTCAAAAAGCGATTGAACTTGAGTCGCAAGATAATTTCCGCTGGTTGGACTTGGCGCACTATCACTTGGCGCGCAGTTATATGCGACTCGCTCAGTTGGATAAAGCAATGGCGCAGCTGGAAATTATGGCGCAACTCGCAACGGAAACAAACAACCCTAAACGACTTGCCTTAGCGAAAGAGTACATGGGCATTATTTATCGCAATCGAGGAGAAACGGGAAAGTCTTTAGCCTATCTAAAAGCAGCGATTGACTTGGTAGCGCCCTTGGATGATCCGACTGCCTTAATGGGTTTGTATAATAGTTTAGGTAGAACTTATCGGGTGAAAACCAATTATGATTCAGCCCGTATTCTTTATACGGAAAGTTTGAAAATTGCCAAGCGCATTGACAATGAAAAATCTGTTGCGCGCGTATACAATAACCTAGGTAACATTTTTCAAGAAACCGGACAGTTGGATAGCGCCTTAGCCAACTATTTGAACTCGATGGAAATAAAAGAAAAACTTGGCGACCAAAGAAGTTTGTCCATCGCGTATCACAACATTGGTTCCATTCGCAAAAATTTAAAAAGCTATGAACTGGCGCTCCAAGATTTAGATAAATCACTAGCTTTAGCAAGCGCAACGGAATACAAAGTTTTGATTGTTTACAATTTGCATAAAATTGCAAATATCAAAAGGGAATTAGGAAATCCAGAAGAGGCGATTCAGCAACACCAAGAAGCACTACAATTGGCGAAAGAAATTCAATTGAAGAAAGGCGTTTTTGAAGGAACAATCAATTTAGGCGATGATTATTTAGCCCTGAAAGACTATCGCAATAGTTTAAAATACTTTCTCGAAAGTTTGTCCTTAGCGGAAGCCATGGAATCCAAGTTACATACTAGTTATGCTTTAATTGGCATTGCCGAAAGTTATATGCTTTACCATCAGGAAGGAAAAGCTAAAAAAGAATTTGCAAACTTTACCACTCGAACTCCACAAGAAATTGAAAAACTACTATTCCAAGCTTTAGCCATTGCACAGGAAACTCGGAATTTAGAAAACATCCTTACGGCACTAACTGCCTTGCAAGCTTTTTATAAAAATAATGACAACACCACGCAAGAAGTAATTTATGCGAGACAATACATTCAATATAAAGATAGTCTTTTCAACCAACAGAAAGCAGCGGCTTTAGCCGATTGGGAAACGCAATATGAAACGCGGGAGAAAGAAAAAGCAATTACTTTATTGGAAAAAGAAAATGAATTGGGCAAAAGAGAAAAAGAATTGCTGACTACTCAAAATCGCTATTATATCGCCCTTGCCACTACCCTACTTTTTTGTTTACTGACCGGCATTTACTTATTACTTCGCCTGCGTAAATCTAAAAATAAAATTGAGTCACAACATACTCAACTGCAACAACTCAATCATACCAAAGATAAATTTTTTGGTATTATCGCACACGATATTCGAAGTCCTATTTTAGCCCTTGATGGCGTAAAGGAACAAATGGAATATTATCTCAAAAAGGGGCAGCAGGATAAACTAGCGCGATTGGCCAATCGAGTGGATACAACGGCAAAGTCTTTGACGGGGCTTTTGGATAATTTGCTAAAATGGGCTTTATTGCAACAAGGCGTCATTCCCTATCACCCAGAAATTTTACACGTACAGACCGTCTTAGAAAATACGGTGGCTATGTTTCAAAATAATGCGGTGGCTAAAGATATTAGTTTACAAATTGAAGTAGATGCAACGCTACAAATGTTTGTCGACGAATCTGCAGTCTATACTATTTTAAGAAATTTACTCAGCAATGCAATTAAGTTTACGCCGCCCGGTGGAAGCATTACATTTAAAGGAAAAGCGAAAGCAACTGCTATTGGTATTGAATTGATTGATACGGGAACTGGCATTGCCCCCGAAATGCTTGCTAAACTTTTTCTGTTAGAACGAAAAAGTGAACAGGGTACGGCGGGAGAAAAAGGGACCGGCTTGGGCTTGAGTTTAGTAAAAGAGTTAGTTGAACTCAATAAAGGAAAAATTGAAGTCGTCAGTCAGCTTGGCAATGGCACCCAATTTCACTTAAGTTTACCGAACAAAAGAACAGTCATTTCTTAAGCGAAACATCTTATCCGCTCTAATCCTTAATTTTTTTCGCAGAAATTAATTACCTTGCCTTCGGATCATAAGTAGTCAATTAGTATCCAAACACACAAACTATTATGTCTTTTAAGGTTTTAATCATCGAAGATGAGGCACTATTTGCCGACCAACTCGAAATGCTCATTGATAAATTGGGGTATGAGTTGCTCGGAATAACGGATAATAGCACGGCGGCGCTGCAATTAATGGAAGTACAGGTTCCCGACCTTATTTTGATGGATATCCATATTAGAGGCAAGCACGATGGGATTGAGTTGGCAGATTTAATCCATCAACAAAAATTCATTCCTATTATTTTCATCACTTCTATGCAGGATGATTTGACCTTTGCTCGCGCTTCCCGCACCAATCCAGTTAACTTTTTACTAAAACCTTTTAATGATATTCAACTGCAACGCAGCATTGAGCTTACCGTTCAGCAATTGAATCAACAGACAACGAGTTCGGAAAGCGATAAAACTACGAATAAACAAACCGAAGCAGAATGGGAAAATGATTTCTTATTTGCGGATCATTTTTTTATTAAAACGCGACAGCAATTGGAAAAACTGGCGGTGAATGACGTCATTTATTTAGAAGCCGATGGACATTATTGCCGGGTGCATACTCATTCCAAAAAGTTTCTCGTTAGAATGTCCATGGTCGAATTGTTAAAACGATTACCTGCCAAAGATTTTGTCCAGACGCACCGCAGTTATCTCGTCAATATTAATAAAGTAGAATCAGTCGATTTAAAAGAGAATGAGGTAATTTTAGCAAAACACAGGATTCCTTTGAGCAAACGAAATCGGGATCCTTTCTTAAAAAAATTAGACTGGATATAGCTTGACAAGCCTTCCTTTTTTCATAACCCATTATAAAACGTGTCCAGCTACCGTCCCATCTGATATCGCCCACCGATGTAAAAAATTCGTAAGGGGAAAAA
>CALFBG010000072.1 GCA_937951685.1 uncultured Saprospiraceae bacterium
CCTGTAAATATTAAGATCTATTTTAAAACAACTTCATTATTTTCTTTCTAAGTACACTACAAAGATGCGGCACGTAACAGAAGAAAAAGCTGAGTTTTATCAATCCGGGCAATGACTTTTATCACAGTGTTAATTTTTAGGCTAAAAACTGTTTTTCTCTAAAACTGAGTAACTTTTTTTTTAGTTCAGGACAGGGTGACAAAAATCACCCCGCAAATTGATCGTTGTCATAAAAACCTCATGGTAGACCGCTTAACTTGCTTTTAAAATTAGACAGGTGTTTCCAACATATCGCTTTAATGGCATGGAGAAACAAAAGCATTATGAGCATTATGCTTGGAATACAAAGAGCAAAAAGATTGTTTCTCTTTTAAAAAAAATAAACACCACCAAACAGTTTAAAAAAACTTACTCTATGAAAAGCATCATTTTCCCAACCGACTTTTCGGATCATTCCAAAGCCGCTTTTAAATATGCAAAAGCACTTGCCGAACAGCTCAATGCTAAGCTAAAAGTTGTTCACATTTATCATCCGCAAACGACTCCTACGGCGGGCGTCATTCTCCCAAATCCCGAGGAATTACTGCTGATCAAGCAAAGACGTTTGGCCCGTTTCATTCAGGAGGAAGGATCAAGTATCGCCTGCGAACAAAAGGTATATTTAGGATACACCGGAGAGGAATTGGTACGAATTTCTACAGAAGAAAAACCAGATCTAATAGTGATGGCAACCAGTGGAGAAGGAAATCTAGTAGAAAATATGTTTGGTACCATTTCGACTTACGTTTCTCAGTATGCAAGTTGTCCCGTATGGTTGCTGCCTCCCGGCGTGAATTTCAGTGGGATTAATAATATCGCCTACGCCAGTAACTATGAATCTGCCGACGAAGCCAGTTTAACGAAGCTCTCCAATTTTGCGAGACAGTTTGGCGCACAGGTTCATTTGGTACATGTCAATGAAGACGAGAAACAGGGAGATGCTGAATTTGAAACCTTGATTCTTGAAAAATTATTTCATAAAAAAGTACCCAATCAACAGTTTGAGTTAGCAACCGTCGAAAGTAATAACGTATGGGAAGGTTTACACGATTATGCCCGCACACAAGAAATTGATCTCTTGGTTTTACTGACGCGACAGCGAGGATTTTGGGAAGGCATCATGCATACGAGTGTTACCAAGAAAATGGTGCTACAAACTGCGGTTCCCCTACTCGTGCTTCATCTCGAAGATTAAGTGCTACCTTATTTAAATCCAATTCTTTATCCATCAATTTATTTAAACTTTATCCATGAAAACCATTATTGTCCCTACAGATTTTTCTCCAAACGCAACCAAAGCACTTCGTTTTGCCATTCAATTAGCGAATAGATTTAGCGCTGAAGTACATTTGATTCACGCGTATGAGCTTCATTCGCGCGCCGGTATGTTGATGAACATCAGAGACTTTATCCGTAAAGACTCGGAAAAGCAACTGATCCAAGTCATGGAACAAGTAAAAGGAGATTTGCTCTACACTGCTTCTTTAAAATCCAAAACGCTACAAGGCGACGCAATTGATGTGATTAGCCAGTATGCGGATAATCACAACGCAGATATTATTGTCATGGGTACGAAAGGCGCTAGTGGCTTGAAGGAAGTCTTCTTGGGAAGTAATACCGAAGGCTTACTCAAAAGTACGACTAAACCAGTACTTGCAATTCCTAGTGATTTCTCGGAGCACAGTTTTGATAAAATTACGCTCGCAGTAGACGCTCAAGTCATCAACGAATTAGATGTTTTGGAGCCACTGCGTCAAATCGCAAAAGTAAATGAAGCAACGGTACAAGTCTTACACGTAGAAAAAGAAAATAAAAGCGCAGTTATTGACGAGGGCATTGATGTTTTTCTCGCTGATGTTAAACACGATTTTCATATCATTAAACACAGTAGCATCTCAGCGGGCATCAAAGCTTTCAACGAAGAAACGGGCGCTAATTTGCTTTGCATGATTCGACGTAAGCGGAACTTCCTAGAAAAAATATTTCATACGAGTATTACCGAGGAAAAAGCATTTCATGCGAATATTCCACTTTTGGTTTTGCAAGACAGAAGCTAATTTTATTTGGGTAGATGCACAGAAATGGCTCGGATAGAAACTGGTTTTCGCTTTCGCAGTTTTAGGACATAAGCACGTAAAAAAATTGCCAAGTTTGGCTTTTTCGTCAAACTTGGCAATTTGAATTTGTGCCGTATTTTCTAGCTTTTCGCTAAATAGAAAGAGGTTTACAAACGAACAGCAGGTCTCCTCGCTCTACCACCAGCATTCCGTTGGTTAATGATTCTACGGCGGGTAGCAATCTTATTATTTAAGGTTTGAATGGCTTGTACATGTCCGGGATCTCGCGTAGCAGGAGTATGTAGCCCTCTCACTCTTCTTCTTTTCGCTTTAGCACTATTAAAGAGCGCAATCGCTCGATTCTGAGCTGCATTATTGGCTCCCAGCCCCACTCGATCACCAGCGGCTTCGTCTGCCCTATATTCTCTCGTTAACCGAGCGGCTAAAGCCCGAGTTTGAGCGTTATTATTTCGCAACACTAGCTGTACGACGGGTCTTGCTCCTTGACCTTGCTGAATGACACTTTTCAATTGTGCCGTTTTACTTCCCGCTAGTTGTTGCGTTGCTAAATTTTGCAGCTGTAACTGTGCAGTTTGTTGTGGCCGTTGGTCATTTAGTGATGAACTCACTTTGGAGGGAGTAGATTTTTCTGAAAGTGTCGCGGCAGAAAGCGGCGAATGCGTCGGAGTCGTTTTTTGAGATTTCATTATTATTTTGATTCGGGGTTAAGGATAACTCAAACGGTTTATTCCATTTTTAAAAATGAAGTTATTTTAAACAATTTCAATATAACAAGTATCATACAAAACTGCAAGTTTATTATATGTTTGTAGGAAATATATTTTCGTTGTTCGATTATACAAAAAAGGCTATCCTCCCGAAGCAGCATAGCCTTTTTATAAAATCTTAAACACAGTTTTTGTACTGCTTAATGGTTGTGACCTTCATGGTTATGCCCATCGTGGCTATGATCGTGACCATCATGATTGTGTGCATCTTTGTGTTGAGGATGCTCTTTATTCACGACGTAATCCATTTTACAAGCGGGACAAGTCCCGGCAGCGTCACTACCACTTCCTTCGCAGTGCATCGGGCAGATGTAAGCGGAAGTATATTCTTTGCCTGCGGTATCCGTAGCTTCGTTACCACCACCACAAGAAGACAAACTGAGCGCCGTTAGTGTAAACAACGCACAAATCGAAAGATATTTGATTAATTTCATAATTTTATTATTTAAGGAAGTTTAAAAATGAGTTGCCAAATGAGTTTATTTGCTGAACAAACAAATTCCCTTAGCACCAAAAATGAAGCTGTTCTAACATCATTTTACAACAACTTCTATAATTTTTATAAAAGATGCTTGAAGCGCGGACGCTTGGGTGTCGTGTCCCCTACTCTCGCTTTTTTGCTACTTTCAAAAGCACTATAATTCCCTTCAAAAAATACCAATTGACCATCATCTTCGTAAGATAAAATATGCGTCGCTAAACGGTCAATAAACCAACGATCATGCGAAATAATCAAGGCACAACCCGCAAAGTTTTCGATCGCTTCTTCGAGTGCTCGTAAGGTATTTACATCAATATCGTTCGTCGGCTCATCCAGTAGAATCACGTTTCCGCCTTCTTTCAACGTAATGGCCAAATGCAAACGGTTTCTTTCTCCACCGGACAAAACACCAATTTTCTTTTGCTGATCGCCACCCGAGAAATTGAATCGACTCAAATAAGCTCTCGCGTTAATCTCTGTACTTCCAACTTCGATCGTATCGTTGCCATTACTAACCACTTCGTAAATGGTTTTTTCTGGCACTAAATCTTTATGGTTTTGATCAACGTAAGCCAATTTTACCGTACTTCCTTGTTCGATTTCCCCACTATCGGGCTGTTCTTCCCCCATGATCATTCTAAACAAAGTAGATTTACCAACTCCGTTGGGGCCAATGATCCCAACGATGGCATTCTTGGGAACCGACATCGTAAAGTCTTCCATCAAAACGCGCTTGTCGTAACTTTTGGTTACATTTTTCACCTCAATGACGACATCTCCCAACCGAGGACCAGAGGGAATATACAATTCCAACTTAGCTTCTTTCTCTTTCACTTCCGCGGCGCTCATGCTATCGTAAGCACTCAAACGCGCTTTACCTTTCGCTTGCCGACCTTTGGGAGACAATTTAGACCATTCCAATTCTCGCTTCAAAATCTTTTGTCGCTTGGATTCTGCTTTTTCTTCGTTGGCTAAACGATTGGATTTTTGTTCCAACCAAGAGCTATAATTTCCTTCCCACGGAATACCTTCTCCTCGATCCAATTCCAAAATCCACTTCGCTACGTTATCCAAGAAATAACGATCGTGCGTTACAGCAATGACAGTTCCAGGGAAATTTTGTAAAAATTGCTCCAACCAGTGTACACTTTCTGCATCCAAGTGGTTGGTCGGCTCATCCAGCAACAAAATATCCGGTTTACTCAAGAGCAATCGACACAATGCTACTCGCCGTCGCTCTCCACCAGAAAGCACCGCTACCGACGCATCGTCCGGCGGACAACGCAAAGAATCCATCGCTACTTCTAAAGTATGATCTAAATCCCAAGCATTAAGCAATTCCATTTTATCTCCCAAGGCACCTTGCTTTTCGATCAAAGCCATCATTTCGTCCTCTTCCATCGGTTCGCCGAGTTTCTCGGAAATCGCTTCGTATTCGTTAACGAGGTCGACGACATCTTGCATCCCTTCTTGGACAATTTCTTTAACCGTTTTGGTTTCATCTAAAACGGGTTCTTGTGGTAAATATCCGATTTTGTATTCCTTATCGAAAGTAACTTTACCTTGATAATTGGTATCTAATCCAGCGATGATTTTAAGCAAACTAGACTTACCCGAGCCGTTGAGACCAAGCACGCCAATTTTAGCACCGTAGTAAAAAGATAACCATATATTTTTGAGAACTTGCTTGCTGGGCGGATAGATTTTACTAACGCCCTCCATCGCAAAAATTACTTTTTTGTCTGACATCTTTATCTTAATTTTTTAAGTTTCGTGCGGGTTGAAAAAGGAAGCGATTTGCTTATTAAAGGGAAATCCCACACTAAGTATGTTTATTGCCCACAAATATAAACAAGTTGTTGATCCTAGCAACAAATTTGTCCTTTGATTCTCCTTTCGATAGCGGAAATTTAGCCGAAAGAAGAACCGATTGGTATTTGGGACGCTCGAATGCATTAGCGATAGAAAATAATGGGATAAACCTCCCCCGCTTGGTATTCGTTTTTCCCTTGCGGTAATTCAATCACGGCATCAGCATCAACGAGGTTAGCTAAATCACCAGAACCGTTTCCCCGAATGGGCATGGCTAAAATTTGTCCTTCGGCACTATAACTGATTTTCACCTCCAGAAAATACGTGAGATCTGGTTTAAAGTCGATACGCTTTTGTAGGATTGCAAACTTCACAGGCGCAGCGGGTAAACCGATCGACTGCCGCAACCAAGGCAGGAAATAACGATGCGTGCAAAGAAAGGAAGATACCGGATTGCCGGGCAGTGCAAAAACCACCGTTCCACTAGGATGTTGCCCAAACCAAAATGGTTTTCCGGGACGCTGTTGAATTCGATGGAATAATTGCTGGACACCTAATTTTGCTAAGGCAGCGGGTAAAAAATCAAATTTCCCTTTGGAAACGCCACCACTCAATAAAACAACTTCGTAGTTTTCGATAATCGAACCGAGTTGCACCAAAATCTCATCCATCTCGTCATTCAAATGAAAAGTATCCGCTATTATTTGATGTGTTTTTAAGATCGCCGCGAGTTGATGAATATTAGATTTTCGGATTTGGTGTGCCAAAGGTTGCTGGTCGATTTCAACCAATTCGTCGCCCGTAGAAATGATAATTGTTTTGGGTAAACGGCTTGTCGCCAAATGGGTTTTCCCGATGGTCGCCGCGACACCAATTTCTGCCGAAGAAATGATGCGTCCCCCCGAAACCAATACATCACCACCTTGTCGATCTTCTCCTTGGCGATGAATATTTTGACCTTTTTTTACCGTGTCTACCCTCAAATAAGCCACTTGATCTTTTAGTTCTAAATCCTCGTAGCGAATCACCGTATCTACGCCTGCGGGCAAAATACTTCCCGTCATGACTTCTAGGCAAGCCGCTGGATTATTGAGGCTAAGTTGAGGAGCACCCGCTGCTGCAATCCCTGCGATGGGAAAACTACGACTGCCTTGGTCAAAGCAATCCCAATGAATTGCGATGCCATCCATCGTTACCCGATCGTAGGGCGGGAAATCGCGATCTGCCGTCAAATTTTCGCGTAGAACTTTGCCTAAAGAGGCTGCTAAAGGAAGGCTTTCTATGCCCGTATCTTTAGTCGTAGAAAGGATAATATCTTGTGCTGCTGCTACTGTAATCATTAAATATAATTTAGCGCCAATAATACGGTAAAACTGGCTCTTTTCTTTTGAAGTTGTTTAAATGAAGAAGTGGAAGGTAGAAAACCTTATTCCTATCTCTTGTATCT
Organism: uncultured Saprospiraceae bacterium; assembly: GCA_937951685.1. Taxonomy (GTDB): domain Bacteria; phylum Bacteroidota; class Bacteroidia; order Chitinophagales; family Saprospiraceae; genus CALFBG01. The sequence goes on from CALFBG010000072.1 coordinate 6,625, forward strand.
GTTGGATTAACCACCAATGGTTGCCATTGATTCCGAAATGGGGCGATCAAATTTACGGTTTTCTTCTGCTTCGAAACCATCTTTGGCGCGGTGTGCTAAGGCGTCCGTAAAGCTCATTTTTAGTTGCTCATCCGTGGCACCGGCTCGCATTAAATCTCTGACGTTGAAAACACCTCCGTCGTACAAGCAGGTTTTAAGCATGCCTTGTGGCGTCAAGCGAATGCGATTGCAACTCCCACAAAATAGGCGACTGTACGCAGCGATGATGCCGACGGTTCCTTGGTGCCCTTTCACTTGATAGTTAAAAGAAGTTGAAGAAACCGGATCGGGAATTTTGCTAAATTCCGGGAAATGCGTTTGGATATAATTTAAGATTTTGGGGAAATCCCACAAGCCTGTTTGTTCGTGTGCACCTTTGCCATTGAAAGGCATTTCTTCGATAAAGCGCATCGCAATGGGATGATCTTTAGTCAAGTTGACCAATGGAATGATATCCTCAAGGTTATAATTTGGCATTACGACGGCATTGATTTTAGTCGTAATCTGATGCGCTAACAATTCTTCTAAAGTTTTCATGACCTGTGGAAAAACATCCCTACGGGTAATCTGAAAAAATCGGGCTTCGTCTAAGCTATCAATACTTAAATTGACCGCATGAATGCCAATTCTTTTTAATTCGGGAACGATATCGGCGGTTAAAGTACCATTGGTCGTCAGGTTGATTTGCGTTAAGCCTTCGATTTGAGAAAGGCGTTCCAAAAACGCCAGCATTCCCTTCCGTAAAAAAGGTTCTCCGCCCGTAATTCTAAGTTTATTAATGCCTAGCGGAACCAATAAGCGGACGAGTCTTTCCATCTCCTCAAAACTCAATAACTCTTTTCTTGGCAAATAATCAATCCCTTCTTCTGGCATACAATAGAAGCAGCGCAGATTGCAACGATCCGTTACGGCTAAGCGTAAATAATTAATTTCCCTTCCATGATTATCGTATAGCATGCTACGAATTTAGACCACTTTCTTGTAATAAGTAATAAGTACCAAGACAAAATTACTTTGCCATTAAATGGTGTTAGATTTTGATCAGTATTGAGGCACGAAAACCGCCCTAAGCCTTTATTAAGATCTATTTTAAAACAACTGCTCTAAGCCTTTACTTTAGAGTTAAAACTCGCTAGCGCTCCTAATTGTTTTCCCTTTCTGATTCCTAGCTAAAATATAAACCCTAAATTAAGAAATAAATACTATTTTGCAGTGAAGTACTACGACAAAAGTATTCTTTTACGCATGAAAATAGACATTCTAGCCTTTGGTATTGCCAAAGATATTTTACAAACCCAGCAATTATCCTACGAAATCAACGACGGCTGCTCCATCGCGAGCTTAAAAGAGCAACTTTGCCAAGCATATCCAGCCTTTGAAAAACTGCGTTGCCTTTCCATTGCGGTCAACGCAGAATACCAAGAAGATGATTTTATTTTAAAGGAAAAAGATGAAATTGCCATTATTCCTCCCGTAAGTGGTGGATGATTTTTGGCGTAAGCCCACATAAAAAACCCGCCAAGCAGTGTTGAACTACCGGCGGGTTAGAATTAGAACCTAAATAAATCTATTCTTATGTATTTTGATGCATGCGCTTTATTCCTGAATCACGAAGGATTTTGCGATGCGATTTTTTCCAATCACTTTAAGAAAGTATACGCCGACTGGTAAGTCTCCTACTGCTATTTGAACAGTATTCCATTCCTTGTCTACACCTAGATTGATTTGTCGTAGTACTTCTCCATTGATGTCGGTAATCAAAAATCCAGTCTCTTCTGCCGAGGAGAAAAACTTAACGTTGATCACCGGATCGCTAATGGATACTGGGTTTGGATAAACGGCGATATCATAAATTTCTTCGCAATCCGTAGGCACAAAAATCAACTCGGAATATTCAAAACTTCCATCTAAATCTACCATTTTCAAGCGGTAATAGTTATCCGTAGCAGCATCGTAATCGGTATACTGATACGCTTGTCGACGATCTCCCCCCACGCCTTTAATTTTCTTTAAGCTTTCAAAGTGGAGTCCGTCGGTACTTCGCTCTAAATTGTAATAATCAAAATTTGTTTCGAGTTCAGAAGACCAAACCAAACGCGTATTACAACCTTCCGTTGCGCCTACAAAACTAGACAACTCAATGGGTAAAGCACTTTCTCCTGCTCCCCAAGCGGCTGTTCCGCCCGTAGATCCTTTCAAACCGGATAATTCTACGTAGTTACGACCATTTCCAATCGTAGCCGCAGTTCCGTCCGTTTCCGAAAGTCCCGTCGTGGTATTCGCTTCTACTGCTGGATATAATTCTGTAAAACCCGACAAGCCCGTTAAGTCCATCGCATTTGCATTGATTGTAGTCGGATCGTATCCAATCCAACCTGCCGTTTCAAACCATTTGACATCTGGTGTGTCAGACAAATCATAAGTATCGGCTTCGGTATCGGCTGCTTGGTAACCATTGGTTCCGAAGTCACTGCCGGGGAAAAAGAATCTAGCATCTAATTCTCCTGCGAGCGATCCATCGATTTTAATCAACCAATCTCTACTCATGATGCGAGAGTAAGCCGACCCTGTGTCTCCCGCTTCTCGATCGTTGAAGTTTTCCGCACTATTCAATTCAATATAATCCAGTTGATCTAAATCCGCCGCGTCGCCACTTAATGCGAACAAAGCTTGACTCGGATTGGCCGGATTGTAATAATATCTCCAGCCACCAATTTCACAATAATTATTTTTTTGTATTCTAATGGTACCAAAATTATCCGTCGTGGTAATTAATTTTCCTGCGTTAGGATCGTATACATAACTTGTAGTTTGGTTTCCAGTACCATCTTGCATCGCGTAAACCATTTTACAAACTGCGCAAGGACCTTGTCTCCAATCGCGTTCTGCTCCGGCATCGTCCGCATCGGGATGAGAGATCGGTTCCAAATCATCGTTGGTTGCATTGCGTCCTGTCGCTAAGGAAGTATCATTATCGTAACCGTCCAGTAAACCATCTCCGTCTACATCAGCCGTTC
>CALFBG010000073.1 GCA_937951685.1 uncultured Saprospiraceae bacterium
AAACAGCAACCAATTTGGACCGTGCAAGCCTCGTATAGGGTAAAAGGTAAACCTTATCAAACCGCAAGCCAAGCGGATAAAGAAAAAACCTTACAGCTTCGTGATTCCGTAACAATTATTTATGTAAATGGAACACCACAAATCAGTGAGATTGAAGAATTACAAATTCATTATGGGAGGTGAAAAATAGTCTTGCAACTATAAACTAATTAAAAAAAGTAATTTATAAAAATTACTCCCACTAAATAAAACATTCATGATCGCAAACTTACCGCTTTGGATAAACTTACTTTTCATCACTACGGTTGCACTTACCCTTACTATCTTTCATTTTTCGAATAGTAAACCAAACAAGCTTAGCGTATTGATCTTACTTTGGTCGCTGATTCATTCCATTTTGGCGTACTGTGGGTTTTACCAAAATACAGAAGTTTTTCCACCGAGAGTTGGATTAGTCTTACTGCCAGTCACTTTTTTTATTGGGTGGGCTTGTAGGCCAAAAGCACAGGCTTGGTTTTTAAAGGCTAGAAATACTAAGATCAGTACCTTTTTGCATATCGTTAGATTTCCGGTGGAGATCGTTCTTTTTCAATTATTTGTTTATGACATGGTGCCGCTCTTGATGACTTTTGAAGGTCGCAACTTTGACATCATTGCGGGATTAACTGCGCCCATTATCGGTATTTGCTATCTTAAAAACTGGATTAGTAAGAAAGTACTTTTAGGCTGGAATATTATCGGATTATGCTTAGTTCTCTTCATCCTCTTCAACGGCATTCTTTCCGCGGAACTACCCTTTCAACAATTTGGCTTTGAACAGCCCAATCAGGCGATCCTCTATTTTCCCTTTATTCTACTTCCTGCGACGATTGTTCCCATCGTAATTTGGACACATTTATCTGATATTATAAGCTTGTGGAACGCCTTGAAGCTTCCGCCTGAAGCATTGAGTTAAGCTAGCGTCGCTCAACGAATAGCTGTAATAAAATCTTCGCATAGCAATTTTCCTTTTCTTTTCTCCAAGGGAGAACATTTTTCACCACTCGACAGCGGAAAGACTTGAGATAGCAATTGATTTCCGCTGCTAGGCTTGCTTATCCTTAAAACTTATTTTAGTAGAACAAACCCCTTCCTATACTAGCAAAATTTACTTTTTGCCCATTAAAAATCAAAAAAATCACATTCCCCCGAAGGAATTATCAATGGCACTTGTCTAAGCAACGTAATAACTTGAATAAGAGGTTTACTAAACTTTCTGTTAGCCGGGGAAGTTTAGTAAAACTCCAATAAATAAAATCATTTAGCAGCAATAATTTCATAAAATTAAATTTAAAAACTCAATGAAGTACTTAACATTTTTAATGTCATTGGGAGCTGATTTGCAAGGAACGCCAAACGCTATTTCGTAAGGAGGAAAAGAATATTAAATTACCCAAACAAGTTGACAGATTTGTTTTATTTTTTGTGGCGGTCGCAAGAGCTTATTTTGGCGAATCGCTATGATTATTTACCTAAAGGGAATCATCCAGCGTTTGATTTTTGACACCTTGGAAGGTTCCCTTTTTGAGTTTTTTAATACTTATCGTGAAAAAAAACTTATGGCTGGTTTCACTTGCTTGCCTGCTTTTAGAAAAAATGGTGTTTTATTTACCAACTACGAAGCCCGCAACGGTAGCGTTTTTGGATTGAAAAAAGCAGCGCTTTGTTTTGGTTTAGCAGATGAAAACATTCAAACCTCCGTAAGCAAGAAGTCCTCAAAATTAAATACAAATTAATTTAAAATATACTTTATATGAACATTAAATTTGTCTTCCTTTTATCCTTCCTTGTCTTTTTGGCTTGTGAGCAAACGAATGTACCAAACAATAGTCGGGTTGAGCGCCTTCCTTTTTATAAAGAAGCTACTTTTACGCCACACTGGCTAAAACCCAACGATCCGGCATTAGCTAATTTTCATCAAATTTCTCCTTTTAGTCTCCTCAACCAAGAAGGAGATACCATTACCGAAAAAACCTTTGATCAAAAAATATACGTGGTAGATTTTTTCTTTACCATTTGCCCCGGAATTTGTCCCAAGATGACTGATAACATGATGACACTGCAAGACGAATTTATTGCGGACGAAAACGTTTTACTATTATCACATTCCGTTACACCAGAAAGAGATTCCGTCCCCGTTCTAAAAAAATACGCTGAAGAAAAAGGCATTTCCGAAAAAACTTGGTACCTCGCTACGGGCTCCCAAAAAGAAATATATAAGTTGGGTAGAAAGGATTATTTTGTGGAAGAAGACTTAGGCTTAGAAAAAGAAGAAGATGAATTTCTACACACCGAAAACTTTGTCTTGATTGATAAAAACAAACATATCCGAGGCATTTACAACGGCCTAAACAAAACTTCGGTTAAGCAATTAATCGAAGATATTCATACTTTGAAAAAAGAGCGATAATTCTTATCTATTTGGTAAACCTACTTAAATAGCAAGCCAAAATTAAATTGCCACTAAATGGTACTAGATTTTGAACAACATCGAGGCGCAAACACCGACTAGCCTTTGCTAAGTAAAGATTTGAGCAACGAAGAAGCTGTGCAAAAGAGGATGCAAGCAGGCATTAATCATCCAGCAGGTTCTTCCCAATCAATACCGTAAACCCAATTTGTGGAATTAACATATCCGTAGCCGAATTCTTGGTTTCAAAGGCATCAATTGGGTTGGCATAGTTTTGATTAGGCTCCTCTCGACGAACCAAGTAATCCGCAGAGGTTCCTTTCAGATACACCATCCGCAAATCAATATAACCGACCGAACCGCCATCTCTAAAAATCGGAATCTGTACACCAACGGCACCACCAAAACTGGAAGCCCAATCCCCCGAACTATTAATAATATCCGTTTCGTCAATCTCCACATCTCTCACCGTTGTCCGATTATAAAGATTTTTAAACCCAAAAAGACCATCAATATAGGGTTCTAAGAAAAAATCAACATCCGGTTTGAGGCGCAACTGCAAGTGTCCCATGAAAATGTTCGTCCGTGTTTGTTCTCGAAGTAAAATGGAGAAGCCATTAATATTTTCATAGTAATTCTGGCTTTGTAGATCAAAGATAAAACCGGTCATAGAAATTCCTGCGTAAATCGGCAAGTCTTTCTGGACCCGATAATGAACTTCACCACCAAAACCGAAACCAACCTGATCCATTTTGTCCCAGAACTCTCCATAAGGAATCCCTACACTTCCCTTCAACCCAATCATCAAACGAGGCTTGCTGTAAAGCTCATCCTCATAAACGTTATCCGTTTGAGCGTGTAGAGTAGTCATTAGCAATAAAGCGAAGAAAGTGAACAGTAGTTTATTATACATATCTTATCTTTTTTGACAAAGAAAGTAATCTTTTGAAGAGAAGCAAAGTTCTGAGTTTAGGAATAACACAAAGTTAACATTTTAACAGCACTTTAAGACCAAAGATTTGGCTATTTTAACTATCTTCCCGACGATTTTTGGAAAACCTTAACGCTGCCAAAAGGCTTCTTACCCGACGCAGTTTCAAACGATAGCACTCATGAATAAAAAAATTGCTTTCTCCTCTCTTTGTGTACACGAATTAGCGGTCAATAATACGACCCGACCACACCAATTACCCATTTACGCTACCTCGGCTTTTGATTTTGAAAATATTGATCAAGGCATTGATATTTTTACGGGCAAGGCAAAAGGGCACGTTTACGGTCGCTACGGCAATCCTACCATGGAAACCGTTGCAAAAAAGATTGCGCTGATGGAAGCTTACGATCTAGATTTGGAAACACGCGGTATAATGGTCAGTTCTGGAATGTCTGCCATTGCAACGCTCTTGATGGCTTGTTTGGAGAAAGGAGATAAGGTATTGACCCAAGGTAATCTTTACGGCGGAACGACTGAACTCCTCCTCAAAGTTTTCAAACCCTTAGGCGTTGAAGCCATCATGACCAACTTGCAAAACGGAGAAGAGGTGGAAAGACTACTCAAAACAGATAAAAGCATCAAAATGATGTATTTTGAAACGCCGGCTAATCCCACCATGTCTTGTATAGACTTAGCAGCACTAGCTACCTTGGCAAAAAAATACGAGGTTAAAACGGCAGTAGACAATACGTTTTGTACGCCTTATCTTCAACAACCTTTGAAGCACGGTATTGACTTTGTCATTCATTCTACGACCAAATATTTGAATGGTCATGGAAACTCAATTGCGGGCGTAATCGTCGGTAAAGATGTTGCATTTATGGAAGGCAGAGTTTGGCAAGTAATGAAACTCATCGGCACCAATTGTAATCCTTTTGACGCTTGGCTACTCAATAATGGTATGAAAACCTTGGAGTTGCGAATGGATCGCCATAGTTCCAATGCACTCACTATTGCGAAATGGTTAGCAAGTAATAACAACGTGACGCAAGTCAATTATCCTGGATTAGAAACACATCCCGATCACGCCGTTGCAAAGCGACAAATGCGCCAGTTTGGTGGAATGCTGAGTTTCGAATTAAAAGGTGGTTTGGAAGCAGGTATTGCTTTTATGAATAAGATCAAATTCTGCACACTAGCACCAACCCTCGGAGATGTGGATACCCTTATTTTACATCCCGCATCCATGTCGCACATCAACGTCGCTAAGGAAATTCGAGAACGCAACGGAATTACCGAAGGTTTAATTCGCTTGTCAGTAGGCATTGAGGCTGTGGAAGATATCATTCATGACTTGGAGCAAGCGATGAGCTAAATCAATAGGCTTTTCCGGTAATTGGCTTCCAATTGCTTGGAAAGCAAACTGCTATTCAAAAAGGCATTGCAACCCGGTAGTTTCCTTTTTCGTTACTACTACTTTGGCAAGTATCTTAAACAAATGGAGCACTTTTGCCCAATTTGCACGAAAAAGTGGCGTACCGAATTGCATGCTGATTTATATGGTTTCCTGACTTTTAAAAGTTAACAGCCTTCCAATAATTTTGGCAATAACTGTACAGTCTTAAGTTTCTTCCAAATTGCATGGTCAAAGGATTTGGGGGAGAACCAAAAGACTAACTCCGCTCTTCCCTTTTGGAAACAAAAATGTTGTTCAAATTGCACATTCAAGAGTAAGGGTTGCTTCGTGGTAAAAGCGTCAAAGATTAATACCGTTCCTGCGTAGCTAATCACTCCGTCTTGGCTTCCTGTTTGGGTGAAATTGGCCTTTGTCTTTGGTAATATGCTATCTTTTTCTTTATTTACGATCTCCATTAGACCATTGAAATAAATTTCCCAATTCGCTTCTAATTCTGACACGGGCACGGCTTGGTCTTTTACAATATTCCAACCAATAACGTAAGACCAAAAATCGCTACTATCTGGTTTTGCCCAGTATTTAGGAAACCGAGCATCTTCTACCCCTTCGTAAGGAATCGCTTCCGCGAAATGAATAGGAAATACAAAAATTTCCTTTCCCCAAAAACTATCCGCCGCCATCAGAACATCAAAGTTCCCTTTTAAAAAATCAATTTGATAAGCGGCTCCTTTGTTTTCAGGATCAAGTTCGAATGATTTTTCGTAGTTGAGCAAGGCCAATTCTTTATTTCCATTTTTCAAATACGCCTCTCCTAAACTATCATACGGGTTTGATCGATCGGGAAATTCTGCGACCAGCAACTTAAAAATTTCAAGCGCTTCCATCGGTTTACCACCAAAAAGTAAACTATAGCCATATTGATTTAATGCTTTATCTTCTTTAAAATCATACAAGTCAGGGCTTTCCTTTTTCAATTGATGATAAAGCGCAATTCTAGCTTCAACGGTTAAATGGTTATGGTCTTTCAATTTTTGTTCTAGCGAGGCAAAGGCTGGCTGGCTATCCAATTGTTCTTTTTGTTGAGCGAAACTAATTGTCAAATTAGTACTCATAAAAACTAGGGTCAATAATAAGGTCCACTGGGATAAATAAGTTTTTTTCATGTTCTTTATTTTTTTAAAATTGTTGACCACAAGGTAGCGGCAAATGCATCCGCTTAGCGTTATTCAATGTAAAATAGTGTAAATGGAAAGGTAAAAGAGTGCAAGTAAGCAGCAAGGAAAGCTAATGGAACGGATGATCAGTTGAATGCTCGACAAAAAACTGATTTACAATAAAAGCCATCGAAGCGGATCGTAAATTGGGTTGGAAACTAGATTGAAATCCAAGTAGGAGATTTCCTGAGCTAGTTAACGATTTAGTACCGTGAGACTTGCCAGCAGATTAGTTAGACGGTGGTGGAATGAGATCATTCAACGTCAGTAATATTTTCAGGGTCGCGGAGGGCGACACTTCGTCGTACGCAATGGTAATATGATCCAATAATTCTCGTAGTTCGGAAATGGAATCGTTTGGATCAAAATCAATCCATAAAATTAATCGCTGAGGTTTTAGGCAAAATTGAGGATCTTGCTCCGGATTCAAATAATCTTTCTGAAAAAGCC
>CALFBG010000074.1 GCA_937951685.1 uncultured Saprospiraceae bacterium
CCGGAGATGCAATTACTAGCACAACAACGCTTTATATTTTTGACGATGCAGGTTTAGTCGGTTGCACCAGTGAAGAAGCGTTTACCGTTACCATCGTACCACCTCCAGTTGTAGATGATCTTACGGACGTAACCGCTTGTAATACTTATACACTACCAAACATCACCGGAGCAAATCTTTCTGGAAATGAAGCTTACTTCACTGGAACCAATGGAAGTGGAACGAGCTACGATCCTGGAGATGCAATTACTACCACAACAACTCTTTATATTTTTGACGATAGTGGCTTAGTCGGTTGTACGAGTGAAGAAGCGTTTACCATTACCATCGTGGCACCTCCAGTCGTAGATGATATCACTGACGTGACCGCTTGTAACACTTACACGCTACCAAATATCACTGGAGCAAATCTTTCTGGAAATGAAGCCTACTTCACCGGAACCAACGGAAGTGGAACAAGCTACGATCCCGGAGATGCAATTACTAGCACAACAACGCTTTATATTTTTGACGATGCAGGTTTAGTCGGTTGCACCAGTGAAGAAGCATTTACCATTACCATCATACCACCTCCAGTCGTGGATGATCTTACGGATGTAACCGCTTGTAATACTTATACACTACCAAACATCACCGGAGCAAATCTTTCTGGAAATGAAGCTTATTTCACTGGAACTAATGGAAGTGGAACGAGCTACGATCCCGGAGATGCAATCACTAGCACAACAACACTTTTCATTTTTGATGATGCAGGTGTAGCAGGCTGTACCAGTGAGGAAGCATTTACCATTACCATCGTACCACCTCCAGTTGTCGATGACCTTAGCGATGTGACGGTTTGTAATACTTATACTTTACCAGCCATCACAGGAACTAATCTTTCTGGAAATGAAGCTTACTACACCGGAACGAACGGAAGTGGAACGAGCTATAATGCTGGTGATGCGATTACAACTACCACTACCCTTTTCATTTATGACGATGCAGGCTTAGTCGGTTGCACGAGTGAAGAAGCATTCACCGTTACGATTATTCCTGCTCCAATTGTCGATGACCTTAGCGATGTGACCGCTTGTAATACTTATACCTTACCCAATATTACCGGAGTAAATCTTTCTGGAAATGAAGCTTACTACACTGGAACGAACGGAGGAGGAACGAGCTACAGTGCTGGTGATGCAATTACGACTACTACCACACTTTACATTTATGACAATGCAGGTGTAGCAGGCTGTACTAGTGAAGAGGAATTTACCATTACCATCGTACCACCACCAGTCGTCGATGATCTTACCGATGTGACGGTTTGTGATACTTATACTTTACCAACCATCACGGGAACTAATCTTTCTGGAAATGAAGCTTATTTCACTGGAACCAATGGAAGTGGAACGAGCTATAATGCTGGTGATGCGATTACTACCACTACCACACTTTTTATTTATGACAATGCGGGTTTAGTCGGTTGTACCAGTGAAGAAGAATTCATAGTTACCATCGTACCCGCACCAGTTATAAATGACTTGCCAGATGTAACCGCTTGTGATAGTTATATTTTACCAGCCATCACCGGAACTAACCTTTCTGGAAATGAAGCTTACTACACTGGCACCAACGGAACGGGCGCCAGTTATAATGCGGGTGATGCAATTAATACAACTACTACAATCTACATTTACGACGATGCTGGAATCACGAACTGTAATCATGAACAAGATTTTGTAGTTACCATCGTTCCTGCTCCAATTATCAATGATATTGCTGATGTAAGTGTTTGCGATAGTTATACCTTACCAGCGATTACTGGTCTTAACCTTAGTGGTAATGAAGCTTACTATGATGGCACAGGTGGTACAGGTACCTCCTATAATGCCGGAGATATAATTACAAGTAGTACCTTACTTTATATTTATGATAGTGCCGCACTAGGTTGTGAAGATGAACAAGATTTAGACATTACGATTAATGCAACTCCAACGGCAGATTTCACAGTTGATCCAACGATCTGTGTAACGGGTATGACCACGGTTACTTATACTGGATCTGCGGGAGTAGGTGCAACTTATACTTGGAACTTTAATGGTGGAACCATTATCTCTGGGACCGGCGCTGGTCCTTACGAAATACAATGGGCAGCCGCGGGGAATTATAACGTAAGTCTTAGTGTCGAGGAAAATACTTGTAACTCTGCTACAAATACAGAAGCCGTTCAAGTAGATCCTGTATTACCAACCCCCATCATAAATTGTGATCCAACGACTTCTTCCGTAACGTTTACTTGGACGGAAGATCCGGCAGTTGATAGTTATACCGTAACGGATATTACTGGTCCCGCAGGTATACTTAGTGGTAACACTTATACCGTTTCTGGTTTAGTAACGGGACAAGTCGTTACAATTGAAGTAACTGCAGTCGGAACAAGTGCTTGTGGAAATAGTTCAAATCAAGAAAGCTGCACCGCGGCAAACTGCCCGATGGTAGATATTAATATTGATGCTGTTGCTCCTATCTGCTTGGACAATAATGCAACGACCATTGGCTTAAATGCTGTCGTTGTTGGTGCAGCAGGTGGAGGTATCGCAGAATGGTCTGGAACAGGAATTACAGATCCCGTCGCAGGAACTTTTGATCCTACCGTCGCAGGCGTGGGGACACACCAAATTACTTTTACTTTGACCGAAGATAATTGTGTTTACAATGCTTCGATTAATATTGTTGTAAATGCTCAACCTACTTCGGACTTTATCGTAGATCCCGTTATTTGTGTAAGCAATACTGCGAATATTAGCTACACTGGATCTGCTAGTGCAACAGCTATTTATAGTTGGGATTTTGACGGTGGAACCATCGTCTCAGGAGCAGGAGCAGGACCATACGAAATAACATGGGCAACTTCTGGCAACTACAACGTTACGTTAACCGTAGAAGAAAATGCTTGCCTTTCTACCGAAACCCTTTTGGGCATTCAAGTTGACCCCGTAGTCCCTACACCGATGGTAACTTGTGCCGCTACGACCAACTCTGTAACTTTTACTTGGACAGAAGTCCCCGGTGTTGATAGTTACACCGTAACGGACATTACTGGTCCAGCAGGAGTATTCTCTGGAAATACCTACACCGTTTCAGGTTTGTCTACCGGACAAACCGTGGTGATTGATGTTACGGCAAATAGTTCCAGCAGTTGTGGAAATGCAACTTTACAAGCTTATAGCTGTACCGCATCTGACTGTCCTCCAATAACCGTTTCCGTTGATATGGTAAACGATATTTGTTTAGATGGAAATGCAATGGCGATCAACCTTATCGCTAATGTTATGGGAAGCGCTGGCACAGGTACGGGCGTTTGGTCTGGAACGGGGATTACAGATGCCGTCGCAGGAACTTTTGATCCTACCGTCGCAGGTGCAAACACTCATACCATTACTTATACCTTTACAGAATCAAATTGTACTTATAGTGATAATATAACAATCGTAGTTCATCCACAACCAAGCTCAAGCTTTAGTGTTGATCCTACGATTTGTGTGACGAATAGCTCAACGATTAGCTATACTGGTTCTCCCGGAGTTACGACAATTTACAATTGGGATTTCGATGGTGGAACTGTTCTTTCTGGAACGGGCGCCGGCCCTTATGAAATTCAATGGGCAACTGCGGGTAGCTATAATGTTAGCTTAACCGTAGAAGAAAATGGCTGTTCTTCCTTACTGAGCACAGAAGCAGTACAGGTAGATCCAGAACTCGCTGCACCAAATATAACTTGTACGAGCACAACTACTTCCGTTACTTTTACTTGGGACCCAGTTGTTGGTGCGAATAGCTATACAGTTTCCGATATTACTGGGCCTGCGGGTAACCTCAGTGGAAATAGTTATACTGTTAGCGGATTAGTTACTGGACAAGTCGTAACGATTGAAGTTACAGCCGTTGGTTCGGGGGCTTGTGGCAATAGTTCGATGCAAGAAAGTTGCACCGCTAATAATTGTCCAATCGTAACCGTAGCAATAGATGCCGTCGCTGATATTTGTTTAGATGGAAGTGTTACTGCATTTGATCTTACTGCCAACATTAACGGTGGTACGATGGGGACAGGTAATTGGACTGGAACAGGTATTACAGATGCTACCGCAGGAACTTTTGATCCAGCGATAGCCGGTGTGGGTACACATGCCATTACTTATACTTACACGGAGTCAAGTTGTAGCTATACAGACATGATTGACATCGTGGTTAATCCTCAACCAATTCCTGCTTTTACTGCCGATCCTATAATTTGTGTAACAGACAATTCAACGATTGCATACACCGGTTTTGCAGACCCTAGTGCAACTTACAACTGGGACTTTGCTGGTGGAACAATCATCTCTGGTTCTGGACAAGGGCCTTATGAAATCAACTGGGCAACTGCCGGTAATTATAATGTCGGTCTTACGGTAATTGAAAATGGCTGTAGTTCTGTATTTAATTCTTTAACCGTTCAAGTGGATGGCGAATTGAATTTACCAATGATTAATTGTAATAGTACAACCACTTCGGTAATTTTCACTTGGCCAGATGTTCCTGGTGCGACGAGTTATACCGTAACAGATATTACGGGTCCAGCAGGAACTTTAACCGGAACAACTTACACTGTAGATGGTCTTTCTACTGGTCAAGTAGTAACTATTGAAGTTACCGCAATTGGAGGAAGTACTTGTGGTAATAGTATTGCGCAAGAAACTTGTACCGCAGATGCCTGTCCTACCGTTACCGTTACGGTTGATCCTGTTCCTGCAATTTGTTTAACACCAATGAGTCCTACGCTAACAATGGTAGGAACGATCATGGGTGGTACGAATGGTACTGCTTCTTGGTCTGGTCCTGGTATCACAGATGCAACTACCGGAACTTTCGATCCGACCATAGCAGGACCGGGAATGCACGATATTGTTTACACTTATACAGAAACGACTTGTAGCTATACTGATATGACGACGATTGAAGTTTTTGCTACACCAACGGCAGAAGCAGGTGCGGGAGGAGAATTAAGTTGTGCTGTCTCTACAATTGTTTTAGATGGATCAAGTTCGTCCGCAGGAAACTATAGCTGGACAACTAACGGCGGAAACTTCGTAATGGGACAAAATACAACTACTCCTGAGATCGACGGTTCTGGAACGTACTACCTCACGGTAGAAAGCAACGGTTGTACTGCTACGGATAGTGTCGTAATTACACAAGATCCACTTAGTCCAGTAGCCGATGCGGGTGTCGCTCAAGCGATTGATTGTAATACGCTTTGCGTTACACTTGGAGGACCTAGTACTAGTGTTGGTCCACAGTATACTTATAGCTGGACGGGACCCAATGGTTTCACGTCAAGTGATCAAAACCCACAAGTTTGTGAAGCTGGTGATTACACCTTAATTGTAAATGACGTTGTCAACACTTGTTCTTCACCAGCCGCTACGGTAACGATCGCGGATAATACTGCGCCTCCAGTTGCTGTAGTCGTTGTAGTTGGAAATCTTGATTGCTTTACTACTTCTTTACAATTAGATGGAAGTTCTTCTTCTGCTGGACCTAATATCGTTTATCAATGGTACGACCAAAATGGAATGATACTCGGTGCAAATGATCCGAACTTCACCGCTTTGGACGAAGGAGATTATACTTTAATTGTGCAAGACGTAACAACGGGTTGTTCAAGCTCCGCAATGGAAACGGTGCAAGACTTAACGGATTATCCACTTGCGATCATTGCCGACCCGGAAGAATTAGATTGTAATACAACTACCATTACTTTGGATGCAACTGGTTCTACCAACGTACCAAGTATCACTTATTCTTGGAGTGGTCCAGCGGGAGGTTTGATTAGTGGTGGAGATTCCAATACACCCGTTGTTGGTTTACCGGGACAATACACGATTACCGTTATTGATGTAAATAATAGTTGTGAGCAATCTGCTGATGTCATCGTTACTCAGGACATCGTTGCCCCTACGGCAGATGCAGGAGACGATATTGAACTTACTTGTAGTGAGAGTTCCGCAACCCTAGGTGGTACAAATACTAGTACTGGAGCAATTTATAGTTACAGTTGGACAAACCCTGGCGTTGTGATTGATGATGCAACTTCCCTCAATCCAACGGTAGAAGAGCTTGGCACCTACACACTTACCGTTAGTAATATCGACAATGGATGTACCGCAACCGACGAGATGATACTCAGTGAAAATGTGGATGGTCCACAAGCGAACTTTACCACGACTGACCCTGATTGCTATGGTGATCGTAATGGTACAATTAGCGTAGAATCCGTCAGTGGTGGTGTTGCACCTTACTTATATTCTTTCGAAGGAGACACCTATAGTAGTTTAGAATTCTTTAGCAATTTAGCTGCTGGTAATTACGAGATTGGAATTCAAGATGCTAATGGTTGTGAGTCTAGCCAAGTGGTTAGTCTTGACCAACCAGCACAAGCGACGCTAGAGATTGGCGATGAAGTAACGCTGGGATTAGGAGATAGCATTGTATTACAGCCATTAACTAATATCTTAATTGACACCATCGTTTGGAGTCCTTTTGATCAATTGGTTTGTCCGGACAGTGCGGTATGTTTTAACCCCGTAATTTATCCAACGCAAAGTTACACGGTTTTCGCTACTGTATTTGACGAAAACGGTTGTTCTGCTTCGGATGATTTAAGAGTTATTGTTGACAAAGAAAGATTAGTTTTTATTCCTAACGGTTTCTCACCAGACAATGATGGGGTGAATGATCTGTTTATGATTTATGGTGGTAAAGGCGTAGAAAAAGTCAATGTATTCCGAGTCTTCAATCGATGGGGAGAAGTAATTTTTGAAGGAGAGAATTTCTTACCCGGCGATCCAGATTATGGCTGGGATGGACTCTTTAGAAATAAAAAACTTAATCCGGGAGTATTTATTTACTTAGCTGAAATTCAATTTTCTGACGGGGAAGTTATCCTTTACAAAGGAGATGTAACCTTGCTAAGATAAAATTCCACAAATAAATAATTAAGCCCCGCATTTTCTTTAGAAGATGCGGGGCTTTTTTTTGATCAAAATAGTATATAGAACATATACAGAACATTTATTGTCTCCCGCTTGAAGTTCTTTTAAAACGGAGCTTGTTGAATAGCCTTTGTGCTAAACTATTTTAGGCTAAAGCTATTTTCTTTGAATCAAATTTTTCTTAATATAGTTATTGATAAAATCTTCTTTGTAAGTTTTACCTAAAGGAATTTCAAATTCTCCCAGTTTTATCAAGTCCGTTTGAATATTATCAATGTAGTTAATGTTGATCAAATAAGATTTGCTGACGCGGGCAAAGATTGACGGAGGCAATTGGCTAAAAATCGTTCGAATATTCATCGCCGTCATAATTTTTTCTTTGCCTGCATGAATCATGACATAGTCTTTGAGCCCTTTGATGTAAATGATATCTTTAAAAAAGATGCGGACATATTTCCGATCTGATTTGATATAGATAAATTCATCCGCAATTTGCTCAACGGTATGATCTTCTTTTTGGTGCAGTTTGTAAATCTCTCTAGCTTTATTAACCGCTTTAACGAAACGCTGCAAACGAATCGGTTTTACTAAATAGTCAACTACATCTAATTCAAAACTTTCCAAGGCGTATTCCGGATAAGCCGTCGATAAAATAATGAGTGGTGGATTGGGTAAAGAACGAATAAAGTCCAAGCCATTGAGGCCTGGCATTTGAATATCGAGAAACATTAAATCGACTTCGTTCGTCGCCAAAAAATCATTGGCAGAAATGGCATTACCAAACTGTCCAACCAATTTTAAAGATTTGACTTCTTGAATATTTAATTCCATACCTTCTCTAGCCAAAGGTTCGTCGTCTACAATGATACAATTCATATACAAAACGTTAAAGGAGATGATAAAATTTGAAACGTAAGTTTTAATCTAAGAACAATTTCAATTCAACTTTGAAACTATCTTTTAAATCTAAAATCAGTAAATCGTGCTTATCGGTATATAATAAATCTAGGCGGCGTTTAACGTTCGATAAGCCAATGCCGCCTTTTACGTTTTCTAGTTTTTTCTTCGGTTTGGAGTTTTCAATTTCAAAATACAATTCCGTTGGCTCGATGACAAATCTCATTTTTATAAAAGATTGATCTTCGAAAGTCATTCCATGCTTAACCGCATTCTCTACAAATGGAATAAATAAGAACGGCGCAATCAAAATATTTCCTGGGTCACCCGTTAATTCAAATTCGATATCAGCGCCTGTACGCCGCAACTTATCCAATTTCAAGTAGTTCTTTAAATAGGCGATTTCACCTTTTAAGTAAACCTTGTCTTTGGCACAATCGTATAGTTGGTAGCGCAACAAATCTGAAAGTTGCAAAATAGATTCCGAAGCTTCGCCTTTGCCACGTCTGGACTGTACGTAAATGTTATTGAGCGAATTAAAAAGAAAATGTGGATTGATCTGATGCTTCAAAAAAGCAAGCTCGGTTTTCAAACTCACCATTTCTAAGTTCTTTACTTTCTCTTGACTTCTAATGTAGCGTCGCATCATATGCAAACCTACTGCCATTCCCACGATACTTCCCGTATCCACTAGATCTCTCACGAGTAAGGTCATCGGCGATTTCAGCGAAGCTTCTGGAAAATCAAGTCCGTAAGCAGGATAATAAACGGCAAACTTTAATTCAATACAAGCAATCACGGTAATGATCGTAAAAAAGATATAGTACGAAAAATTGTTCTTCAACAAATATTTCGGAATCAGGTAGTACAAATTGAAGTAAACGAAAAAAGTATCAATCAGCAACGAAAGCAAAAAATAACTAATCGGCATCCCACGGTAATCCGTAATCGAAAAAAACGAAAGGATTACATCTGAATAGAAAAACATCCAGAAGAGTATATGATATAAAATCCGGTACTGATCCGTCGCTACCCAATCGACTACTTTGTAGTACTTTTCGGTCTGTCCTTTTTGGATAAGTGTATTCATAACTCAAAGTTAGGCATTTATAAAATACGGTATTGAAATTAAGTATAACAAAAAAGTCTAAAAGTATATTAAACTAGGCCTTTCCTATAAAGTTCCCATTTCTTTGCAAATTGCCCCCTATCTTGTGGTTATGATTAAAGGAAATAAACGTATTTATCTAAAATCATTGAAAGAAAAATTGTTCTTAACTACTCAATAAAAGCATTGAAACAAGAATAATAAACATTGACAATTATCTGGAACTCAAAGCAGTTCTTCAAACAGGAAGACCTAAGTCTTAAGCATACTAAGCCGAATTAAATAGGGAAAGCAGCAGAATATATTATTCCAAACTTAGGTCACCCTCAATAACCGATTGGTTCCCCCCAAAGGAATCTACTCCATTCTTAATGTCTGACCGCTAAATAATCTAGTGAATTTTTTAGCTGGTCAGACAGAAGAATGACCTTAATACGAACAAAGATTTTAACTGTTATACATAATTAAAGGGGATTTTAATTCTTATGCTGCAGCTTTCGGGCTGCAGCTTTTTTTTTGCCCAAACTCAAGCGTATTTCGCAAACTGCTTTTTGATAAAATCTTCCGCTTCCTTTTCTTTTGCTAATAGCGATAGATAAAAACAAAGCTGGTTTTGAGCGCGTACGAAATTTTGCTCCTCCCTAATCGTTTCATAATAAATATCACCAAGCAAATAGTCCGTCGCAAAACGCAAACATTGTTCAAGGCTAATCCACAACGCACCGAAGTATAAATTTTTAACTTCTTCCGGATGTAAAATTGTCGCCGTCGTCTTTAGGAAGGCATTAACTAGCGCTTCAAAGTAAGGGATATCAAGCTGAATGCTCACAAAATTTGAACTTTCTTCTCCGAGAACATTCGCATAAGTCCGTACTATATCGCCAAAATCCGTTAAGATCGTTCCCGGCATTAAAGTATCCCAGTCAATAATCGCGACAACTTGCATCTCCGTTTTTGAAAATAATAGATTGGATAGTTTAGGATCTCCGTGAAGGATTCGTTGCGGTAAGCTTAGCTGGCGATAACGTTCAATTAAGGTTTCCTGCGATTTTACTTTAGAAATTAATGCCGCTAAAGACTTTTTTCTGCCAAGCGGATTTAACGCCACTGCTTTCCAAAATGCCTCCCAGTAGTAATCCAATTCGTGAAAATGAGGAATACTTTTTTGCATACTGTTTGGCTTTAAGCCTTCAGTATATTGGTAAAAAACACCCATCGCTGTAGCCGCAGCTTGTACTTGCTCTAGCTGCGTGGCATATTCAAAACTTCGGGTTGCAGGAATGTAGTTGAACATCCGCCAATACTTACCCCTAACATCTGTATGGTAAGCTTGACCTTTTACACGCAATGGACGAAGCACCGCGTAAGGATAATGACAATCCGCTAAGTGCTGCGCTAAAGCTTCGATATTCCTCATTAATAAATCAGGGTCTCGAAAAATCTTTTCATTGATCCGTTGTAAAAAATAAGTTTTCGTTGTGACAACATCTTTTATAGTCACTTTGAAGCTTTGATTGATCAAACCTCCTGCTAGCTTTTCCACCTGCACGATTTCCACTTTCCCCAAAAAGCTTACGATGATATTTTCAAGCTGATCCATTACCAAAGTTTTTCGGGATACTGCCCCGTGGCATGTAATTGCATAAAATGATTTTGCACGGCAACTTTATCCGCTGCGTAAGTCAGTCCCATCCAAGTTGCGTTGCTCGATAGCACTTTAACTTCTATTTGTTTTGCGCTAAGCAAAGCATTCACGACCGATGGTAAATAGATTTCTGCTTGAGGCTTTTCTAAATGCGACGCCACAAATGCTTCAAATGCTTCTCCGATTAGTGCTAAAATGCTCGGATGAAAACCCCATAAATTCATCGAAATAGGCTGCGTCCCATTTAACGGAAAACTTTTTCCTGCTTCGCTATAAACAATTTGCTTTTCCTTCACCGAAATATTTTTTCGCTCAACCACCGCTTGCAATGAACCGTAGTCATCAAGGGTGCAAATTCCTCGCGAAACCGCACCGTGCGCAGATAAAGTTTTTGCCAACGGAAAACTAATCAATACGTGCCGCGCAGCCTTGACTTCCGTCCGTAAAAACGCAGCGACCAGATCTAAAGATCTCCGACCGTAATAATCATCTGCATTAACTACGGCGAAAGGAGCACCTAGTTCCGTCGCCGCACAATGAACCGCGTGTGCCGTTCCCCAAGGTTTCTTTCTTGCTACCATTCCCCTACCCGATTCCAAGGTTAAGCTTTGGTAAACCGTCGCAATTTCAATCTGTCCTTGAAATTTAGCCGCGATCTGATCCTCAAACATCGGTTGCATCGCTTCCCGAATCACAAAAACGACTTTTGTAAATCCCGCTTGGATCGCATCGTAAATCGTATAATCCATTAAAGTTTCCCCATTCGGACCTAAAGCGTCCAATTGCTTCAAACCACCGTAGCGCGACCCCATTCCTGCGGCCAAAACCAGTAAGGTAATTTTCATAAATCCGTATTTTTGTACTCGGCCACGGAGTGATTTCGAGCCTTCGTTTTGAAAAATTTAATTTAAAATCTACTCTCTACAAAATTTTAACTAAATTCACCCACAAGATAAGAAGCACTCGTTTAAACTCACGCTAAACAGACTTAAAACACCAAGATTATGAATATCTCCCCCTTAGATTGGTATATCATCGCTGGCTTTTTTGTTTTCTCGCTCATCATCGGTATGCTTACCGCTAAAAAATCTAGTGAAAGTTCCTCAGAATTCTTTCTTTCGGGGAGAAATATGCCTTGGTGGCTCCTCGGGATTTCGATGGTCGCAACTACTTTTTCGGCGGATACGCCTAACTTTGTTACCAATGTGGTGCGGACGGATGGTGTCTCTGGAAACTGGGTTTGGTGGATTTTTCTGTTGACGGGAATGCTTACCGTTTTTGTGTATGCGAACCTTTGGCGACGGTCTGGCGTCTTGACGGATTTGGAATTTTACGAACTGCGCTACAGTGGAAAACCCGCCGCTTTCCTACGAGGATTTCGCGCCATTTACCTCGGTGTTTTCTTTAATGTAATGATTATGGCAACGGTTTGTCTGGCCGCCATTAAGATTGGTAGTGCAATGCTGGGCTTCACGCCGCTGGAAACGCTGCTGATTGCGTCGATCGTCACCGTAGTGTATGCTGCGCTCGGCGGATTGAGAGGCGTAATTATTACCGACTTCTTTCAGTTTATCATGGCGATGGTAGGTTCTATTTGGGCGGCTTACGAGATTGTTAATATGCCGGGCGTTGAGAGTCTTGATGCTTTGTTGCAATACGATTCAGTCATTGCCAAAATGTCTATTCTTCCAGATTTCAATAATTCTGATTTAATCTTTACCATGTTGATCATTCCACTTGCCGTGCAATGGTGGAGTGTTTGGTATCCCGGCGCAGAACCTGGTGGCGGCGGTTACGTCGCTCAAAGAATGCTAGCTGCCAAAGACGAACGCAATGCCATGGGCGCTACCCTACTTTTTAATTTTGCGCATTACGCCCTTCGACCTTGGCCTTGGATTTTGATTGCCTTAGCGTCTTTAGTGATGTTTCCTTTAAAAATCAATGAACAACGAGGTGATAACCAAATTGCGATCTCCGTCGAAGCACAAGGTTTTCTCGATCAAGCGGTCAGTCAAAGTGATCTCGGTTTTTTAAGCAGTGGTATTACTTATCAACTCGATAAATTGCCCAGCGAGGCAGCAACCCAACGAAGCGCTTATGAAAGACTACAACGATTGGTCAGTCAAAATTCAAATAGCTTAGAGATCAAATCTTTAGCGTATATCTTCGCACAAAAAAACCGTACCGATGGCAAGGCCAAAGACAATACCCAGTGGACGGATCCTTTACAGGAAGAACAATTGGTTTATTTGCACCTTGCCAATCCGAATTTAGAAATTAGCAAACTCGGACACGATTTAGCTTATCCTTCGATGCTCAACTTTTTGCCGAAAGGCTTACTAGGATTGGTTTTAGCATCTTTGATTGCCGCTTTCATGTCTACCCTTTCAACGCACCTCAATTGGGGCGCTTCTTACATTGCTAACGATTGGTACAAACGATTCATGAAGCCTCGTGCCACGGAGAAAGATCTTGTCCGCGTTGGTCGAATTTCAACAATCTTACTCATGGCAATGGCTGCCGTGGTTGCGCTTTGGCTCAGCGATGCCTTACAAGCCTTCAATATTTTACTACAAATCGGAGCGGGTACCGGATTGATTTTTATCCTCCGCTGGTTCTGGTGGCGCATCAATGCTTATAGTGAAATTACTGGAATGGTCGTTTCTTTCCTCATCGCCATTTACTTCGAGTTTTTTCACGCTGATTTAGGATTTGAACCCTTAGCCAATCACCTTAAATTGGTCACTGGCGTAGGATTGACGACTCTCGCGTGGATACTAGTAACCTTGCTTACTCGCCCCACAAGTTATCCCGTTTTATTGAATTTCTATAGAACCATTAGTCCTGCAAAAGTAGGCTGGACGCCCATTGTGAATCGAGCATTAAAGAATAATGAATTACAGGAAAGACAAGTGAGTTCTGGGCAATTGCCACTCAAAATCTTAGGAATGGTCGTCGGTTGCTTTACGGTGTATGGTGCTTTATTTGCGACCGGATTTTGGATTTATAATAATCAAGAAAGTGCCATCATTGCGACCGTAGTCGCCGTTGTTGGTACCATTACTTTATACTTTATCTGGAGAGCCATCAAACTGACGAACATGGAACCGCGAGCTTAGTGCTCCATTCCATTTTAAACCTAAAAAATAAATCGTTCTTAGAAAAAGAAGTTACAGATCTTATGCAAATTATTAATGACAGTTTTTTTGCTCCTTTCTATATTTTCATTAAAGCGAAAAGAAAGCTTTCGGACGAGGCATTGCTACAAGCTTTAGATTTAAAGGCGTACCACTTGGTCACCGAAGAGGAAGAAAGAGAGATGGAACATTTTGATAAACGCTACTTATTTATCACTGAGGATACACAGTGGACACACCTGATGGATGATTTTTGTTATACGCTATGGCATTTAGAAAATCTTTCCGAAAAATTAGCAACTTTAAGCCAACGCTACGATATATTTTGTTGCTCCGTTGGTAACGTTGATGATTCTTTTGATTTTATCTATTATAAAAATGGGAAAGTCGTACGAGATTACGTGGTGGAAGACTTACAATACAATGGCGGAGTTGTAGTCAAAAATGAAGGAACGCCATTGCCTGGTGAAAGTGCCGCCTTGCAAATTCCGGATCGTTATGCTAAAGTTTTAGCACTCGCCCAGCTCATTGGTGTTCATCCAAAGCACCAACTCCAAGACATTCGTTGCTACGGCACTAAAGAATTTTCTACCTCCAAAACAGGCCTTTAAGATGGAAAGAAGACGAATTGAAGATCAAAGCTTCAAAGCACAAGATTATACGCAAAAGGGCTTTCCTTCGGCGACTTACGAAAATTGTCAATTTGTACAATGCAATTTTTCGACTTGCAACTTAACCAACCTTAGTTTTGTTGATTGCAGCTGGGAAGATTGTGATTTTAGCAATGCGACTTTAGCCAATACGGGTTTCAAGGATGTGCGTTTTCTCCGTTGTAAACTATTGGGCTTGGACTTCAAGGATTGTAATCCTTTTTTATTACAAATGCAATTTGAAGCTTGTCAGTTACAGTTTGCCTCCTTTTATCAGCTAAGTTTGAAGAAGACCCTTTTTCAAAATTGTAAGCTCAACTCCGTAGATTTTGTAGGAGCAGATTTGACGCAAGCTAGTTTTGCGGAGTGCGATTTATGCGACGCTACTTTTGCCAACACCAATTTGTCGGGTGCAGATTTTAGCACGGCCCTGCATTACACTTTTGATCCCGCGGAGAACCAAGTTCGAAAAGCCCAGTTTTCAAAAGATGGCTTGGCTGGTTTGTTGAGTAAATACGACTTGATCATTCACTAATTCTTCTTTTAGGCACTGCAACATAGTATCTTGATTACCTCTATTCGCTCCGTCGACAAAAACAGCTTACTCATCGTGATTCTAGGTGATTTTGCTTAGAATTTCCTATCTTCATCGTATCCGTTTCAAATCAGAAAATTTCACAAAGCTATGCAAGAAAATAATATTATTACCATTAAAAATCTCTCTAAAAGTTACGGGCGTAAAAAGGTTTTATCAGATATTTCTTTAGACATTGCTGCCGGGCAAGTCATCGGCTACATCGGGACGAACGGTGCCGGAAAATCCACCACGGTGAGAATTCTGATCGGGTTGGACAAAGAATTTGAGGGCGAGGTTTTCATCAATGGATACAACGTAAAAAAAGATCCCCTTGCCGTCAAAAAAATAATTGGTTATATCCCCGAAGTGGCAGCACTTTACGATGTACTAACGCCTATGGAGTATTTAAATCTCGTCGGTCAGTTGCATGAAATGTCGGAATCCAACATTCGGGAAAGAGCAACGCAGATGCTAGGTTTTTTTGGCTTGACACATCAGCTAGATCAGCGCATGGATAGTTTCTCTAAAGGCATGCGCCAAAAAGTACTAATTGTGGCGGGTTTGATTCACAATCCATCCATTATTTTCATGGATGAGCCTTTAACAGGCTTGGATGCGAACACCGTCATTCTTTTCAAAGAAATTATTGCGCGACTTGCGCAGCAAGGGAAAACCATTTTTTATTGTTCGCACATGATGGACATCGTAGAAAAGGTTTCGGATCGCATCATCTTACTTAAGGATGGTCGAATTTTAGCTGACGGTTCCTTTGCGGAACTTAAACAGCAAAACGATGGAAGCTTAGAAGCCATTTTTTCACAACTCACAGGAACCAGTGATACGAATACACAAGTCGATGGGTTTCTAAATGCCATCAAAGATGCTGAATAAACTACTCTTAAAATTCATTCAATTATTTGCGCCCTTATGGCGGATGATGGGCGTAGACATTTCCAAGCTCCTTATTATTCTACGAACCAAATTATTAATGGATGGAAGGCGCGTCACCAGTTTTACGCATAACTATCAAGGGAAGAATAAAAGTAATTTAGATTTACTTACGATGTTGTTTTACTTCTTCATCGGTTTCCTTGCCATGTTTTTGCTGGTGACTTTCAAATTGCCAACCACAGGAATAGCTCTCTTCTTGAGCTTTTGGCTCATCCTTATTATGTTTACCCTCGTTGCGGAGTTCACCGATGTACTCATTGACGTAAAAGATAATTACATCTTATTGCCTCGTCCTGTGGATGACAGAACGCTCGCGCTCTCTCGACTTTTGCATCTGTTTTTATATCTTTTTCGGTTGACCTTAGCTTTTATGCTCCCATCCGTCATATATATGGGCTTTAACTATGGTTTCCTTGCGGCAATGTTATTGATCGTGCAAAGTATTTTCATCTTACTGCTTGCCATATTTTTAGTCAACGTTTTATACTTGCAATTACTACGGTTTACCTCCGGAAAAAGATTTAAAGAGATCATTAACTATTTTCAAATTGGTTTTATCATTTCCATCGTTACCGGTTATTACGTTTTACCCAAACTCATTGATTTTAGCCAGTTCGAAACCATGAATTTATTGGAACATTCCGCCCGCTATTATATGCCGAGCATCTGGATTGGCAGTTGGTGGGCCGTAGTGATGGAAGGCAATTTTGCAAGCCAAACGCTCATACTAGCAGCTTTAGGTGTATTTGTTCCGCTGTTGCTTTTATACCTAGTAACGCAAGTATTATCAAAACAATTTAGCCAGCGCTTAATCGCGTTGGATGAAAATAACGACACGCTTAAAACAGCACAACAAGAAGCTCCTAAAACACCTTCCGCAGCGTGGAAGAAGTGGTTGAAAAACAAGTTGCTAAGTAATCCTACCGAAAGTGTAGGTTTCGAATCTGTTTGGCTCATTACGGCGAGGAGTAGAACTTTTAAATTGAAAACTTATCCGCTTTTTGGTATTATTCCCGGCTATTTTATTTTCACAGCAATGTCAGCAGAGGGAACCCTGAGCGAGCGCTGGGCAGCGTTGATTGAGAGTGACCGTTACATTTTCCTGATCTACCTTGCGATCTATGGCATCTTAATTCCTATTTTCAATATTCGTTTTTCAGATCAATACAAAGCCTCTTGGTTCTATTACGCGATGCCCATCCAACATCCTGGATTGATCCTAAAAGGTGCCACAAAGGCCATGATCGC
>CALFBG010000075.1 GCA_937951685.1 uncultured Saprospiraceae bacterium
TTGATGCTAATTCCTAGGACTGTTGGGATGTTTGTTAGACTTTGTTTTAAGTCATTTGGGATGGTGAAAAATTGTTTTTTTACTCAGGTCTATTTTGTTTTGCTTTCGTTGAAAGGAAATCCTGCATTATTTGAGGCGATAGGATTTTATCCTATGGATTGTGTTATCATCCCTTCGGGATTTTGGGGTTTGTTTGATGCTAATTCCTAGGACTGTTGGGATGTTTGTTAGACTTTGTTTTAAGTCATTTGGGATGGTGAAAAATTGTTTTTTTACTCAGGTCTATTTTGTTTTGCTTTCGTTGAAAGGAAAGACTGGATTATTTGAGGCGATAGGGTTTTATCTTATGCATTGTGTTGTCATCCTTCGGGATTTTGGGGTTTGATGGAAATTTGTAGAATTGATTGGCAGGATTTCTTTTTGGAAGGACTTGATTTGTTTACACCTAATTACTGATCCAGTTGCTCAAAAATAGAATTGTTACTTTTGTATTCCGGGATCAGATCTTTGAGGAGGCGGACGAGTTTTTTATTGTTTTGTGATTTGAACAGGGCGATGAGTAAATCAATATCTGCTTTGACTTTTTCAAAATCGTATTGTCGTACTTCGCCAATCATGATTTTTTTGTGGTGTGTTGGTTTGGTATGTTCGGCGACGTTGAGTAATTCTTCGTAGAGTTTTTCGCCGGGGCGCAAGCCGGTGTAGGCGATGTGAATATCGGTGCCGAGTGTCAAGCCAGACAATTTGATCATGCGTTTTGCAAGGTCTAAGATTTTGATGGAAGCGCCCATGTCGAATACATAAATTTCGCCGCCTTGTCCCATCGCGCCCGCTTCCAAAACCAATTGACAAGCTTCGGGAATCGTCATGAAAAAACGCGTCATGTCGGGATGCGTTACGGTGACTGGCCCACCTTCTGCGATTTGTCGTTTAAACAAAGGAATCACCGAACCATTAGAACCCAAAACATTCCCAAAACGGGTAGTGATAAACTTGGTTGCTCTTTTCTGGTTGGCAATGCTACTATTAAAGGCTTGGATATAAATTTCTGCCACTCGTTTGGAAGCACCCATGATGCTGGTGGGATTAACGGCTTTGTCGGTACTAACGAGTACAAACTTTTCTACTTCAAATTCCACCGCCAAATCTGCGATCACTTTGGTGCCTTTGATATTGGTGAGGATGGCTTCCGAAGGATTGTGCTCCATCAGTGGCACGTGTTTGTAAGCTGCTGCGTGGTAGATGATGTCAGGGTGGAAAGTACGGAATACGTTGCGCATTCGTTCTTCGTTGCGAACATCACCGATGACCGTTTCGTAATTACAGAAGGTAAAATTATTTCTGATTTCTAGGTCAATTTCGTAGAGTGGCGTTTCGGCTTGATCGAGGAGAATAATTTTTTTGGGATTGAACTGGACAACTTGCCGTACGATTTCGCTACCGATGGAACCAGCGGCTCCGGTGATCAAAATCGTTTTCCCGTTCAGTTGCTTTTCGATGTTAGAAAAGTTGAGTTGAATGGGCGCTCTTTCGAGCAAATCTTCGATGCGAATCGCTTTGATTTGTTTGAAGCTCAACTCTCCGTTAATCCATTTATCCATCGGGGGAACGTTGAGTACTTTGACGCGATAGCGGAGACAAAGTTCTACCAACTCCTGCTTGCGGGCAGCAGGGATACTGAGTGTAGAAATAATCATGATATCGGGCTGCGAAGAAAGTAGTAAGCGTTCGAGGTGTTTGGCGGGGAAAATCTCGATGCCGAGTAAACGTTTTTTTCGCAAGTTGATATTATCATCAACAAAGGCATTAACGTGGTAGTTGGCGCCCATGTCGCGATCCAAAGTTTTTTTGGTCATAATACCTTGCATCCCTGCGCCGTAAATGATAACATTTTTTTTGTCTTTGTGGACGTTGCGCAACTCCATGTACATCACTTTGATAAAAGCCCGAAAAGCGACCATGAGGAAAATCATCAGGATATAATCAATGATGATGATGGAGTAGGGAATAATGTGATAATCTAGATAAGGAGCAACTAAGGGCGTTAGTGCACAGAGAAAAACACTTCCGCTGGTAACTGCATAAAAAATGCGTTGCGCATCTTCGATACTCGTATGAAAAATAACGCCAGCATAAGTTTTAAAAATAAAAAAACTAGCGAGGCGAATCACAAAAATAAGCGGAATGGCAATTTGAAAAAACTTAAACTCTTCGGGAGGAATGTCAAAATTAAAACGCAGGAGATAAGCAATCCCGATCGAGATGACGGTGATGACTAGATCAATTCCTAAGATGCCCCAACGTGGTAAATTTAGCATAAGCGACAGCAGGCTTGCGTTTTTTTGAGCGGTTTATTTTAAAAAACTACTTGCCAATAATTTTCAAAAGTGTTTTAATAATAATTTTTAGGTCAACCCAAAAACTTTGGTCGTGGATGTATTTTAAATTGAGGGCTAATTTTTGCGGCATTATTTCTTCAACGTAGGTTTGTTCGGGATTGCTGCTTTGGGCTAAAATTTCGCTCTCGTCGATAAAGTCGAAAGAAGCATAATCCGTCATGCCGGGGCGCACTTCCAAAACGCGTTGTTGCTCCGGCGTATACAAATCCGTATAGCGTTTTACTTCTGGTCGCGGACCGACGATACTCATTTCTCCTTTGAGCACATTCCACAACTGCGGAAACTCATCAATTTTATATTTGCGTAAGAAATAGCCCATGCGGGTAATTCTTTGATCGCGATCGCCGACGGTAATCAAACTTTTTTGATCGGAACCGACGGACATGGTTCTAAATTTTAAAATTGGAAAAGGGACCTGTCCTTTCCCGATGCGTTGCTGCTGATAAAAAACGCCACCTTTCGATTCCCAAGCAATTAAAATTGCAATGACGATAAAAACGGGAAGCAACAAGCAGAGCATAATCATTGCTACGACCATATCAAAAATCCGTTTCATCATGCGCCAAGCACTTTTTCTACGGCGTCTACTACACTCTGAATAACTCGATCCACTTGCGTCGGATTCAAATCATAAAAAACGGGCAAACTAATTTCGCGGTGAAAACAATCTTGTGCGACGGGATAGTCGGACATTTCGTAACCCAAGTTTTTATAAACACTCAACAAAGGCAAGGGCTTATAATGTACGTTGACCGAAACGCCCGTTGCAAAAATTGCTTCGATAATGGCATTGCGTTGCGCCAAGCTAATGCCCTTGATGCGCAGCAAATATAAATGATAGGATGAGACTTTTTCCTCCGTTTCGTAAACGGGTAACTCTGCCCAATCGTAGGCGGACAAAGCTTTGGTATACGCGTCAAAAATAGAACGGCGGCGCGGCAAAGTTTCGGATTCGTAGCGTTTGATTTGTACGAGACCGATGGCGGCAAGTACGTCAGGCATATTATATTTATAACCGGCGGAGGTGACGTCGTATTCCCAAGCATTTTTTCCAAACTTCGCTAAGGCATCTTTGGTTTGTCCGTGTAGCGATTGAATGTACAATTCCTTGTAAACCACTTCCGGGTCAAAAGCCTTGGGTAAGTGCAAGCTAATCGCGCCTCCTTCTGCCGTCGTTAAGTTTTTAACGGCGTGAAAAGAAAAGACACTCGCATCCGCGTAGCTCGCTGCGGGACGTTGTTGATATTGACTACCGATGGAATGTGCCGCATCGGTAATGATGGCGATGCGCGCTAGTTTTTCTTGATTTGGCGTGTTGGGTTTGAATTTAGCGAGCACCTTGGGATCGTTGACTAATGCTTGAATCGCTTGGTAGTCGCAAGGCATTCCACCGAGATCGACGGGCATAATGGCTTTCGTCTTTTCGGTAATGGCCTTGGCAATTTGTTCGAGGTCGATGGTAAAGTCATCCGCTTTGATATCGACCATGACGGGTTTAGCGCCGCAGTGCATCACGACGTTTGCCGTGGCACAATACGTATAAGCGGGGACAATCACTTCATCGCCGGGCTGTACGCCCAACCAACGAAGCATCAGTTCCATACCCGCCGTGGCGGAGTTGACACACATCACTTTCTCGGCGTGAGCAATTTTAGCCACTTCCTTTTCCAATTGCTTGGTGCGCGGTCCCGTGGTGATCCAACCCGACTGCAAGGTTTTGATGACTTCGTCGATGACGGCTTGGTCGATGTGTGGGGGCGAGAATGGTATATTTTTCATAAGTATCAGGATTAGCGTTGCGCTAAAAAGCGATTTAGTATTTTGGATGTAACGCAGTGCTAGAACGTAATGCAGCTCTGATTTGCGTCCACGAAATTAACGAATTTATGGGGTAACGCATTATAAAGCAGGGACAATACCGTCTAAGTTTTGTCAATTTTGCTGGATGGAGGGTGATTTAGGCTTGCGGTTGGGGTTTTAAGGTGGTATTTCTTTCTTTTTTTGAAAAATAATATTTTTTAACTTGGTTATTAAAAATAAAGCTTGTATGTTTGCAATCCTAAATCGCGGAGTGGAGCAGTTGGTAGCTCGTCGGGCTCATAACCCGAAGGTCGTAGGTTCAAGTCCTGCCTCCGCTACTAAGAAAGCCTGATAGTCAATTGACTGTCAGGCTTTTATTATTTGTAGACGTTCTTTAAGTTGTCGTTTTTTGGTCGGATTTGTTTACGCTAGCGCTCTGATTTGCCGTAAATAAAGTCCTGTTACTTTTTTGATGCATTTTTCATCCATTTCTTCGGCTCTTCTGCTTTGAGCTTCTTCGTGATTCCGAGTTTGCTTTTGTCTGATCGCTAGCGACTTCCACGGTGAGTTGTTTCCATACTGCTTTTCCCGATCTATGATTTCGGATCAGTCTGCGGTTTTGAATTCCGCGATGCTCCCTTGCGGCATGCTACTGTAGACAGCAGCAGTATGGAAGATCTTTACTTTTGTTCTTGTTGTTGGATGGATGTGCATCGCTCAAATATATAACAAGCGATTTGATTGGTCTTAGGTTTTAACGGTTTATCGATTCCTTACGCATTTGAATAATGTAGGAGCAAGAACCAGTTTTAATTATTTGTCTTAACGGCTTATCAATTCCTTACCAATTTGAACTATGAATTGAAAATCATGGCTCTGCTTGTAAAGAGTCTTAACGGCTTATCAATTCCTTACCCATTTGAACAGGTTTTGAAAGCGAGAAGTTGGCTAACCCAAGGGTCTTAACGGCTTATCAATTCCTTACC
>CALFBG010000076.1 GCA_937951685.1 uncultured Saprospiraceae bacterium
AAAAATATTTTAAGTTAATTTATTAATATTTTTATGAATTTTGTAAAAGTTTAAAATCATGTTTGCGTTTAACGAAATTTCGCTATATCTTTGTGTTGTCAGAAGATAATTCTGAATGAGCATTAAAAATTTTGTTAAACAAAAAGATATTCTGAAAATGGAAGATTTATTTAAAAAAGTATTTTACACAGGTGTTGGTTTAGTAACAAACACAACTAACTCTTTGAAGAACGGTGTTAATGAATTAGTAGAGAAAGGTAAAATCTCTGAAGAAGAAGGTAAAAAAGTCGTTTCTGGCGTAGAAGAAACCATCGAAACGAAGCGAGAAGAGTTTGAAGCTATTATGAACAATGCAGTAGGCATCGCAATGGCAAAATTGAACTTTCCTTCTAGCGAAAACATTAACCGTTTGGAAAAACGCATCAAGTCTTTAGAAATTAAAGTAGGCTTGTTGACGAAAGAGTTAGAACAAAAGACAGAAACGGCAAAAAAAGCCGCGCCTAAGAAAGCAACGGCAAAGAAAACGACGACTCGTAAAACAACTTCAAGAGCGAAAGCAAGCGCGAAGTAGTCCTCGTTAAACAATTTTACGGAGGCCTTCAAGTTTTAAGGATTTGTAGGAAAGCGCCTATTTCATTACGAATGATAGAAGTAGGATCGTACGAAAGTAAAATATCTGGTTAGATTAAGTTATATTAGCGAGATTACAGCACTGTAATCTCGCTTTTTTTTTTAACTTAGCCAAGCTAGTTATCATTTGAGCAAAAATACAGATTACTGTTTTATAGAAGTTGTTTAAAAAATGCAATTTTATTGACAAATGATTAAACAACTTCACATTGACTAAGTACTTTGTAAATTAGGTTTGTGAATATTTTAAAACAACTTCATTACAAAGTACTAAGCGTTGTAACGAAAAGAAGTTATAGCAAGTAACTTCAAATTTTTTTGTTAAATCATTTATATAACATCAAGATGCTATTGACGGTCCAACCACTTATGATGGTATTGACTTTATTGCAAAAAAATAATTGTCAATAGTTTCTGCCCTAACCACACTGAATAAATGTTAGTACCCAGCCTCATTCTCAAACAACTCTACACCTTTGGCAGTTTGCAAAATACCGCAGATGGCGTCAAGTTTTCCATGAAAAATAGACTCAGTGATGCGAAAATAGTAGAAATAGTCCATGTCAAAATTGGAGATTATACCGTTCCGCTTGATCAGTTATTATTAGACTTTGGTAAAGGAGAAACATTTACGATCATGGATATCAACCGTGGTGCGCCTACAGATTTTCCACTGAAAAAAGAATTTGAGGTACAATGCAAAATGCCGAAATTAGCAAATGGTAAACATCCCATCGAAGTGAAGTTTAGAGCGAAACCTTTCGGTAAATTGACACTTAAAGTAGACGATACGATTACGGACAAGGCCGAAAATATTATTAGAATTCCTAGAGATAAAGATGATGATTACGGCGAAAAGGCGATTCAATCGCGAATCAAATTCGTAGAGGAGTATACCAAAACAAAGTTAAAACACATCCCACAATATTCCTTCGATCCACACATCACCGAAGGAAACTGTGAGCATTTTACTGGTGTCGCACAAGTGCCAATGGGCTTCGCTGGACCGATGAAAATCAACGGAGAACACGCCAACGGAGAATTTTTAGTGCCGATGGCAACGGCAGAAGGTACCTTGGTGGCTTCCTACAATCGAGGCATTAAATTGCTTAATCTTTCTGGCGGTTCTATTTGTACGGTACAAGACGATGCCATGCAGCGCGCGCCCGTTTTTGTTTTTGAAAATGCGAGAGGCGCAAGAGACTTTTCGACTTGGGTACAAGAGAACTTTGATAAAATCGCTGCCGAAGCTGAATCAACAACTAGCGTTGGTAAACTACAATATATAGATCCTTTTTTAGCGAGTAAATTTACGTACCTCCGATTTAACTTTTATACGGGAGATGCCGCTGGACAAAACATGGTAGGACGGGCTACTTTTGCCGCTTGTAGCTGGATTTTGGATCATTATAAAGATTATAAAATTAAACACTTTTACTTGGAGTCTAACTTGGCGACAGATAAAAAAGCATCGCAAGTCAACGTAATGCGTACCCGTGGTAAACGAGTGACGGCAGAGTGTACCATTAAAAGAGATGTCCTAATCGAAGTCATGCGCGTAACGCCAGATCAATTGGTGTATCACGGTCAAATTGCTAACGTAGGAGCGATTCTTTCGGGCGCTAATAATAATGGTTTGCATTCTGCGAATGGTATTACGGCAATGTTTATTGCTACCGGACAAGACGTTGCTAACGTCTCGGAATCTTCGGCGGGAATTCTACATTCTGAAGTGACGCCAGAAGGCGATTTATATATTTCAATGACCATCCCGTCTTTGATTTGTGCTACTTACGGTGGTGGTACGAATTTGGCTACGCAAAAAGAAAGCTTAGAGTTGTTGGGTTGCTATGGAAAAAATAAGGTAAACAAATTCGCAGAAATTATTGCAGGGGTTGTACTCGCCGGAGAATTATCCTTAGCCGCCGCAATATCTTCTTCGGATTGGGTTTCTAGTCACGAAGCTTACGGAAGAAATCGTTAATAGAACGATAAGCTTATCATTACATACTATATTTTAAATTTATAAAAAAACTAATCATGACAGTTGAAGAAATCACAACTCAAATTCAAGATATTTCAGCAAAGGTAGATCCAGTAGGGCATACTTTTAAATTCGTTTTTGACGATGAAGTCATCTTTGTTGATGGTACGGGTGATAAAACCGTTGTTTCAAATGACGACGGAGATGCAGAGTGCGCGTTGCATATGAAGTTGGAAACCTTTGAAAAATTGAAGGCCGGTAAGTTAAGTCCTACTATGGCTTTGATGACCGGGAAAGTAAAAGTAAAAGGCGATATGAGTATTGCACTTAAACTACAGAATTACTTGTAGTCGTTGAAGGATTTAAAAATGCGCTTTGATTGTATTCGTTATAATTAGTAATGAAGATAAACTTAGCGCATTTTTAAAATCAGCTTTATTAAAATCAAAGTCTTTACACTAAATTATTTAGCATTCAGGCTCAGCCTAATCTTAACCTTACTCAATCATTGCAAGCCTCGCAAATTAATTAGCAGCGTAGCATTGGGTTTAAATAATATATCATGCAACAG
Source organism: uncultured Saprospiraceae bacterium (assembly GCA_937951685.1). Classification (GTDB taxonomy): domain Bacteria; phylum Bacteroidota; class Bacteroidia; order Chitinophagales; family Saprospiraceae; genus CALFBG01. The sequence continues at coordinate 3,186 of CALFBG010000076.1, forward strand.
TTGTCTGCATTGGATTCTTGGTTTTTACATCTAGAAAACGCTAGAATGCCAATGCACATTGGTGCGGTCTACATCTTCGCACCAACGGATGAATCGAAGGAATTTGACTTTCCGCAAATGAAAGAATTCATGCGCGAAAGATTACACTTATCACCCGTTTTTAGACGTAGATTAGTCGAAGTACCCATGAATATGGGACGACCATTTTGGATCAATGATCCAGAGTTTAATCTCGATGCACACATGCTGCACGTTGCCTTACCGAAGCCCGCTTCGATGAGTGCTTTGGCGAAACTTGCAACGCAATTCTACAATCCGCAAATGGATCGGAGTCGCGCATTGTGGCGAATGGTTTTCATCACCGGCTTGGAAGGAATTCCAAATTTACCTAAAAATGCTTTTGCGGCATTAGTGCAAATTCACCACGCAAATATTGACGGTGTTTCCGGTGCAGAAATCATGGCTGCCGTTTTTGATATGACGGCAAAAGCGCGTAAAATTGCACCACCCGACGAAGCTTGGGTGCCCGACGAAATACCTTCGATGCGAGATTTGATTGCGCAAAGTTACGTAGGAACGAAAGACACTCCTTCTAAACTCTATAGCTTTATCAAAAATACGACGAGTTCTATTTTTGACGTAGCGAAAGAGACGATGAATAATGTTTTACCAACTCCTCCAATGGTAATGTCTGCCCCTAAAACGATTCTTAATGTTCCCGTCACAGCAAGCAAAATTTTTAGTGCAATTGATGTTCCTTTGAGTCAGGTTAAAAAAATAAAATCTGCCGCAGGGGTGAAAGTAAATGATGTCGTTTTATCCATTTGTTCTTTTGCTTTACGCAAATACCTTTTAGAAAAGGAAGCGTTACCCAACAAATCTTTAGTGGCAATGGCGCCAGTTTCGCTTCGAAGTAAATCGGAAGAAGGAGACATGGGAAATCGGATTTCAGGAATGTTAGTTTCGCTGGCTACCAATGAAGAAGATCCGGTAGAACGCTTGATGAAAGTTCATGAAAGTTCTAAAGGCTCTAAAGTATACAGTAAAGCTGCTCCGGTGGATAAAATTGTGGAGTTGATTCCTTCTGAAGTTGGTGCACTGGCGACTCGGTTTTATACCCAAATGGGACTTTCTAATCTACATCGTCCGTTTTTTAACGTCATCATTACGAACGTTCCCGGACCACCAATTCCGCTCTATATGAATGGATACCAAGTAATGAATCATTATGGTTTAGGAGTTACTTTCGAAGGAATTGGATTGATGATCGTTGTTTTTAGTTACGCAGGAACCTTATCTATTTGTGCAACTTCTTGTGAATGTATTATGCCTGATATTCATAAATTTACCGCTTATATGAGAGAAGGCTTGCTTGAATTGGAGGAAGGTTTGGAGGAAAAGCAACGCGAGGCCAGCTTTTTTGAAAAATTAGCAGAAAAGCATGAGGGTAAGGACTAAAACCTTGTTTTTCTGTTATTTAAGTGCTGAACGCTTTTAATAAGGATTGGTTTTTAAACTTAAGTGACCAAGAATAATTCTTATTTTTTGTAAAAAGTATAGCACAAATTTTAAAAAATAATATAATTTCTTAATTTTATCTTGTTCTACGCAGGTTAAATACGATTCATGGAATAGTTTTCGTTTCCTATTTCAAGAAAAGGATATCCTCGTATTAATGGATTAAAATTACCCTTTATGACAAAAAAAGCAAAAAAAGCAAAGAAGATCAAGAAACCCTCCTTTTGGCTTTTTGCTAGCGAACCTGGAAGAGCAGCTTTGGAATATGGTTTATTTCTCGCTGGTCAATCTATTCTCAAGCGTATGCCTAAAGGAGATGGTCATCCCGTTTTAGTTTTGCCGGGCTTTATGGCTACGGATACGAGTACGCGTCCCTTACGGAGGTTTTTGGATAAGAGTGGCTACAACTCAATTCCTTGGGGAATCGGTCGTAATTTGGGGAGAACGGAGTACATTGATCTTCTGAAAGCGCAATTATTGGATTTGCGCGAAGAGCATGGTCAAAAAGTAAGTGTCATTGGTTGGAGTCTCGGAGGAGTGTACGCCCGAGAGTTGGCCAGAAACTGTCCAGATCAAGTTCGGCAAGTAATTACTTTAGGTTCTCCTTTTGCGGGACTCAACGAAAAAACCAACGTCTCTTGGTTATATAATATTATTACGGGCAATAAAGTAGAGGATCTCGATGGAGATTTTCTAGCAGAAGTTCTAAAAGCACCGCCCGTACCCTTAACGGCAATTTACTCTAAATGGGATGGAATCGTTAATTGGCAAACTTGCATTGAGCAAGATCAAAGAAATGATATCCAAAATGTAAGAGTTGTAGGAAGTCATTGCGGATTAGGGCATAACGTAGCTGTATTGATGTGCATCGCTAATCGCTTGGCGCAACCGACGACGGATTGGGAATTGTTCAAACCCAATTGGGCAACCAAAAAATTATATCCTGGTTTAGCTTTGGGCTAAGCA
>CALFBG010000077.1 GCA_937951685.1 uncultured Saprospiraceae bacterium
GAAGTTGTTTAAAAACTCCAAAAATGTTTACGAATTGATCTTTTTGTCCAACTTTTCAGCTTTTTCATCCTCCGTAGCGCTGCTACGAACTCCTAAAAGAGCTTCAACCTGCCTGCCGGCAGAGGCAGGTTTGAACAAAAACCTCTGCTTACTTGCGTGAAGGCAAAGCCTTTCTCAACTGCTTTTAGAATTATTAAACAACTTCATCATTTAAACACAATAAATCAAATCTATCATCAATATTTCCTCACAAGTCGTTATTTGCTGTATGCTACTGAAATTGTACAAGCGGGGAAAACTAAAATTGCAATGGGTTTGGAAATTATGCAACAAGGAGTTTTTAATTGGTTTAAAAAAAAGATTTAAAAAAAAGATTTAAATACAAAGAACTGCACATTACCCTTTGCTTTCATACCGCTCGTTTTGCCAATGAAGTCCCACAGTTCTCGAAAGACAAGCGTGATCCAAACGTACCCGTCCAAGGCAAAAAATTGTGTCTAGTAGGGCTATGGTTTCTTTTTTTAACGCCGTAACCCTCAAAACTAAATATTATTTATTGTACGGTACAGTAAATAAAAAATAACAAAACTTGACTGCTAAAAGAAATTAACTGGGCATTTTACGCGCGTATTCTTTCTATAATTTTTATAAGTATTTAATATTTTAATAACCGACACTTCCGGCCCTCCTCTCCCCTGACTAGATGGCAACCATTTGGAAATGTTAATATCGTAAGAGAATGCCAAATAAAGTGTTTTGTAGTCAAATCGCAAAGAAGCAATAATGGAATCTACCCCGCTCACATCATGCTCCACATAAGATCGAATCCAAGCACCTAAATATACAAAATACAAAGGCTTCTTTCTTTTATTTTTTTTATTAAGGACGGTACGGTATCTTACGTAACTACCTAAAGTTATTTCTCGATGTGGCCCTTGATCCGTAAAAATAAAATTGGGTTTAATATCAATCGCGGCTGACATCTTTAGGTGCGCGCCTCCATGAACCGTAAATTTACGATACATCGTATGCTGCCGATTGGTTTTGTCCCTATTATCAAAAGACACAATAGGTTTGTTGACGTGAAAAGCAGAAATACCTAAGAAAAATCCATTATCTCGATCTATTTTTTGATACCAACTTAAGCCAACATTAAGGTCAAAATAATTGATATTATCTACCAAACTAGCGCGCGATAGCGCTGGGATTTCTTCAAAAGCTACAATCTTGGAATAATCCACACTATTATTAACAAAGTTACTTTGTACCCCGAAAGCGACAAAACTTTTTCCTCTCCCATCTAGTGCTCTCAGGTAAGATAACGCCAAACCCGCAGAGCGTGTACTGAAGTCTAAATCTCCTGCCCGATCAACATAAACTTGCACCCCTCCAGATAAATAATCTTGTTTGCCAATTCCCATTAATTTCATATCCATTGAAGCAATCGCCGTCTTGTATCCTTTAGTCATAGAATTCCACTGAGAACGCATATTGGCAATAAAACGAATATCGCCATCAAACAAGCCATTCATAGATGGATTAAGTAAAGTCGGGGAAGCGTGAATATGAGAAAGATGAATATCTTGAGCAGGTAATACTACGCAGTAAATACTAGCTAAGCAGAATAGTAAGTGTAACTTTATTTTCATGGTTAAGATTATAAGGAGGGACGAGAAATAGTTGGAAGGGAGATATTTAAAATACTGCAAAAATAAAGCCAAACAGCTCATTTTTAATGTCACTTTTAATCGCTATTGATATTTTTTTAACAAATTTCAAATATAGAATCAACTGTGACATTGTTTATGTCCAAAAAAGTAGTTTTATCGTAAATACCGTACACTTTTAGGCATACACATTAAAAATGTATCGCATAAACTGTTGCTGTTTTTCGGAAAGTCCAATCAAATAAGACAAATTGCCCTATCAACAAGAACTGGTTGTTAAGCAGCATTGGACTTTCTGAAACAGAAGAAACTTGGATTTAGATTTGGTATCTTTTATCTTTCTCAGTGATGGGCTATTCACTTTTTCCGAAAGATAAAATACGCTTAAGATGAAAAGTATAACCATTAGTGGCTATAATAGTTGTTTGAAATACTCGCAACCGAAACTACCTGCCAGTCAGGTACGTGCAGGTATTAAAGTCTAATTTGAAACAACTTTGTAGTAAAGTACTTAAACATCTATAATAAGATGCATTATTCTAAATAAAAAGATACACTTAAAATTCAATCAATGTATCAGGGTAATATTACCAACTTTCAAAAATGTGTTCTGAGTGTCATTAAGGCAATTCCCTTGTATATAATAAACAAAGACTGCAGGATTGAGTACTTTCCCGCGGAAGGTTCCATCCCACTTATTTGTCACATCTGACGTTTCAAAAACGAGTTCTCCCCAACGATTAAATATTCGTAGGTTTTTGATCTCAACACCTTCGTGTAAAATTTCTAAATGATCGCCGTAACCACCACTCTGAGGAAAAATAACATTACTTACCTCTAAATAACCAAATTCACAACCATCATCTACCCTCAAATTGATTACGTCTTCGGTGGGGCAACCAAAATCATTCTCAGCTCTTATTAAATAAGATGTTGAAGACATTGGATGAACCATAATAGAATTACAACTATCACATAGCATTGTTCCGGTGTTATCATACCAACTAATGCGAGCAGTAGTATCATTAGATAGCGCAGAAAGGAGTACACTGTCCCCCATTATTATTTCAACTTCAGTTTGAAGATTTAGTAAGGGTAATTCAACAATAGTTACCGTTACCGTTAAGGTTTTTGTAGCCCCCGAACATTCATCAAAATAAGAAACGGTATAAGTAGTCGTTTCATTTGGAGCAGCAATTGGATCCAGACAATCATCGCAACTAAGTGAATTAGAAGGAGACCAACTCAGCTCTACTGTAGCGCTGCCTTCTAAAAACAACTGCACTTCTTCACCTTCACAAATCATCGCATCTTCTCCTGATAAAAAGATTTCTTCATAAACCACCAAATCGGTAATGACGACACTATCACAAGCACTGCTGCTGGAGTAATGATCCGTAAAGACACCACTGCTATATTGATAAACGCCTCCTATTAAAATACTATCTCCTTTACAAATACTCAACTCTTGGTACAACTCAATTGATGCTTCGATCAACGTTAATACGATGGTTGATACACTATCACAACCAAAACTATTTTGCAAGGTATCGCTATAAAACCCTGCTTCCGTTTGATACGCTCCAAAAATAAACGCACTATCTCCTTCACAAAGGATAAGATTAAAGTCAATTTGATCCGCAACGTGTATTAGGATTTCTGTTTGTACAATACTATCACAACCCAAAGCATTTTCGTAAGTATCAAAGTAGATACCACTTTGATTTTGCAGGGCGCCTTGGACAAAGTAACTTTCGCCATAACATAGGTCAACAACGATATTAGTTGCCACGCTTGGTAATACAATTAAATTAGTAATGAGAATACTATCACAATTATTGACCGTCGTTAATACATCACGATAAATCCCCGAATTGGTTTGCCACGTTCCATTTGCAAAGTAGCTTTCACCAGCACAAATCGTGGTATCTGTCACAAATTCGTAGCTCGGATGAACAACCAACGTGGTCGTAATCAGGCTATCACAACCAGAGAGCGTTTGAAAAATATCGCTAAAAACACCAGATTCAAATTGCCAAGCACCACTTAAGAATAAACTATCATTTTCACAAATGTCAACAAAAACCTGCTGATGGTAAGTTGGATAAAAACCGAGTTCGATCTGAACAATGCTATCACAAGAATTTCCAATAGAAATAGTATCCGTATAAGTTCCTGCAGCTTGGACAAATACACCATTGATTAACATTCCCTCACCTGGGCAGAGTTTCCTAGATTCGAAAGAGATACTGGGTTCAAATACCTGCAAGACCATTTCCACAATACTATCGCAGCCATTTTGTGACGTAAAGCTCTGAGTATAATTACCCGCTTCTGTTTCCCACTGATTAAATATCAAAGCCGAATCTCCTGCACAAATTGTAATGGTATGCGTTTCGTCAAAAATAGACAAGGTCGTTATTTCATAATTAATTATACTATCACAACCATTTTCGTTTGTGTATACTTCCGTATAAACACCAGGCATGGTTTGATAGACGTCTGAGATCAATATTCCATCTCCAGGACATAATGCAATAAGGCGATCTTGCAAATCAACCGGGTGAACAAATAGTTGGGTGTATACAAAACTATCGCAGTTTTCGCTGGACGTATAATGGCTTGTCCAAGAAGTATCCTGGTCATAAAGTTCATTTTCGTAAATCGTACCCGCGCACAAATTGACGGTAAGGGTATCCTTAAATTCATTTAGAAAACTTAACATTGTAGTAACAATACTATCGCAACCATGCACACTTTGTAAACGATCTACTAACATTGTATCTTGATCATAAAGTACACCTCCGTAAGCTTGTCCAAAACATAAATTTATGGCTAAAGTACTTGTCGTTGAGGGATGCACCACAACGCTATGTCTCACCGTACTATCACAGCCACTCTCACTTGAGAACGTATCTACCCATACCGTATCTTGGGTAAAGAACATCCCATTCAAGCTTTCTGATTCGCAGAGATCGTACAATATTTCTTGTGTATAAACTTCCTGCACGACCAAGAATAACTGCACGATACTATCACAGCCGTTCGTCCCAATTAAAGTAACCGCATAATTTCCAGTTGCCTCGTAAGAAACACCGTTAAAGTCGTATGATTCCCCGCTACAAATCGTATCACGAAGCAAAGTTTCACTCGGGGATAAAACATTCAGTATCGTTGTGACTAAACTATCACAAGCCGTACTACTTAGGTATTCATCCGTCCAAAGCGTATCTCCAAATATTGGCGTTCCTAAATAATCACTTCCTTCGCACAAACTCACAAACAATGTATCCTTAAAGGCTGCGCCTAAAGTAATCAACGTTACGATCGTACTATCACAACCATGCATACTTTGTAAACGATCTACTAACATTGTATCTTGATCATAAAATACACCTCCGTAAGCTTGTCCAAAACATAAATTTACTTGTTGGATTTCTTCCTCGACAGGATACACGTAGATAGTCGTTGTAACTATACTATCACAATGATTGATAGAGTAGAGTTCATCAATAAGAATTGTATCTTGGATATAAATTTCACCATTATATGTTTCTCCTGCGCAGAGGTCAATGTGTTTATCTAATTCATAAGTGTCAAGCACCCTTAAAGTCAGTAAGACGGTACTATCGCAGCCATTCACTCCGGTAAAGATTTCCGTATAGTTTCCTGCTGTAGAAAGAACATTTAATCCAAAAAGATAATCTTCTCCTGCACAAATTGAAGCTTGTAAATTGGTCGTTTGCGCTGGCGGTACGATTACATCAACCACGATAGTACTATCACAGCCCAAGGAACTCGTATAACTTTCTACCCAAGTAGTATCCGCGTAAAAAGTAGTTCCTTCATAAATCCCCCCATAGCAAAGTCCTACTTTTATGGTATCCACATATTCAGGTAAAATTTGAATATTAGTTACGATAACACTATCACAATTCGCTATACTCGAAAAGTAATCAACGAAGCTAGTATCTTTATCATAGAATACTCCCATATAAATTCCTTCCCCACAAAAGCTTAGATCAAGCGTATCGCTATAAGTTGGAGACACCTCGATATGCTTAACAATAATACTATCACAACCATAAGTATTTTGAAGTGTATCTACTAGAATTGTATCCGTAACATAAGTAACATTATCAAATAACGCTCCTGAGCAAATGGAAACATTTATATTTTCTACCGTTTGAGGGAGCATCATTAATTTTACAATCCTATGATCAATACAACCATAAACATTTACTATTGTATCAACTAAAGTCGTATCAGAAAAATAACTTACTTCTTCAAAGCTTTCCCCCATACAAAGTTCAAGTAATACCGTATCCAAAGATAATGGCATGACTGTCAAGTCAAGATTAATAATACTATCACACCCCTGAATACTTTGCAAGGTATCTGAATACCTTCCCGTTTCTTGATAACTATTTGATCCCAAATAAAAAGTAGTTCCTTCACAAATCGTATCTATTAAATCAACGATATAACTTTCGTAAACATTGAGATTTAACTGAACGAAACTATCACAACCATTGGTAGCAATAAGTGTATCTAAATAAATTCCTGATTCATAATATACGGAAGTTCCAACCCTAATAGAATCGCCTGGGCAGAAAGCTGCTTCGAATTGAACCGGTGGACTTAGCTTCAACACCATTAACTGGAGTTGATTAGAAATTACATTACACAATGTGTCTTGAATGGTAGCAATATCATTAGCAACTAAGCAACGATACCAACCAGCATCTTCCGAACTTGCATTGTCAATATTGTGAATAACGGTGTTAGCACCTTGGATGTTACTCCAGCTATTTGCATCATTACTAAACTGCCACTGATACGATGGCGTATCATAAGCTTCCGAAATTTCAATCGAAAAACTAGTGGGTTGATGTTCACAAATAATATTATCTGGTCCAACCGTTGCATTTACCGCTGGGCCACAATTGAATACACTAATTTCTTGGCTAATACGCTTTTCATTCCCGCAATTATCCGAAGCAGTCCATTGTCTAATAATGGTATAAAAATCCATACAATATCCTTCGTTGATTATTTCTTCATAAACTAGCGTTGCCGTTGAATCACAATCATCAATTAACTCAATGACCAAAGGTGCTGGAATAGCATCACAATCTACCGTCAAATTTTCGGGGATAGTAAGGAACGAAGGTGCTACGGTATCTTGCACCGTTATGGTTTGGGTAGCGATACTTTCATTAGCACAATTATCCACTGCTACCCAAGTACGAATAATTTGATAATTCCCCGAGCAATTACCTTCGATGATATTTTCGGCAAAACTAATATCTACAAGATTATCACAATCATCCGAAGCAGTTAATTCCATTGCCTTAGGTATACTATCACAAGTAACAGATAGATCTTGTGGTATCTCTAAAAATACTGGCGCAATCGTATCTATTACTCTAATGGTTTGTACAAAAACTTGTTCATTACCGCACTCATCTATTGCCGTCCAAGTCCTAATGATATTAAAATTATTAGGACAATTCCCTACTACGGTATTTTCTTCAAAATTAAGTAGAACCTCAGCACTACAACTATCACTTACCAAAGGGTTCACCATCGCTGGAATATTTCCACAATAAATGGTCGTATCACTAGACAACCCTGAAATCAGAGGTGCCGTAGTATCCTTAATCGTGATCAGTTGAGTTTTTCGCTGCGTGTTCCCACAAGCATCGGCCAACTGCCAAAGTCTATAAATAATTTGATTCCCAGCACAAGAAATATCCGTCGTGACACTATCTACATATACTGCTTCAATAAGACTACTTTGACAATTATCCATTTCATTAATGGCATCTCCTGTAAGTATTAAATCATTAAAGTTTTGACCACACTCTAAGGTCAAATCTACAGGTACGACAAAAGATGGCGCAAGCGTATCCAAAACTGTTATCGTTTGAACCCCCGTATTAATATTCCCACATGGATCACTGACTTCCCACGTTCTTGTGAATACCCCCGTTCCGTTACACGACGTCAAGCCCGATAAATTATCTGTATAAGTAATCGATAAAGTGGTGCTACAATTATCGTTAGCAACAAGAATCGTCCCTAACGTATTCGTAGTCGTATCTAATTCACAAGCCGCATCTAAATACGCAACCGTATCCTGAGGAATCGTAAACAATGGTGCCAACGTATCCAAAACCCGTATCGTTTGAACGCCTGTACTAATGTTTCCACACGGATCACTGACTTCCCACGTTCTCATGAATATCCCCGTTCCGCTACACGACGTCAAGCCCGATAAATCATCTGTATAGGTAATCGATAAAGTGGTGCTACAATTATCGTTAGCAACAAGAATCGTCCCTAACGTATTCGTAGTCGTATCCAATTCACAAGCTGCATCTAAGTACACAACCGTATCCAGAGGAATCGTAAACAATGGTGCCAACGTATCCAAAACTGTTATCGTTTGAACCCCCGTACTAATATTCCCACAAAAATCTGAAACGCTCCATTCTCTAAAAAACACTCCTGTCCCACTACAAGCATTCAAACTATCTTTTTGATCGTTGAAGTCAATTAAGATAGCTGTTGAGCAATTATCCGTTGCATCAAGAACATCACCTAAAGTCTCAATGGTTGTATCTATTTCGCATTGTGCATCCAGATATATTGTCACGTCTGGCGGTACGGTAAACAACGGAGCGATACTATCTATCATTGTTACCAACTGAATCCCTGTATTTACATTTCCACAAGCATCGGTGACGATCCATTGTCTTTCAAAAGTACCGGTGCCATTACAATAAGCTAAGCCTTCTACATCATCCTCATATTCAATTATCAAATCGATGGAGCAGTTATCACTTGCATCAAGGACGCCGCCGATATCTGCGATCGTCGTATCAAAGTCACATTGTGCATTCAAGTAAACTACTGCATCCGATGGCACCGTAAAAACTGGCGCAATCGTATCCAAGACGGCAATGGTTTGCACTCCAGTATTCGTATTGCCACAAGCATCCGTTACCGTCCATAATCTTACAAAACTCCCCGTACGATTACAAGCGTTCAACCCTTCCAGCAAATCTTCATAGTTAATCAATACATCTGTCGTACAATTATCACCTGCATCAAGGACATCACCTGTATTCGCGCTGGCAGTATCTATTTGACAGTTTACATCTAAGTAAACTAACGCATCCGATGGCACCGTAAAAATTGGCGCAATTGTATCCAAGACTTCAATAGTCTGCACTCCAGTATTCGTATTGCCACAAGCATCCGTCACCGTCCATAATCTTATAAAACTCCCCGTCTCATTGCACTCCGTTAAACCAGTAAGATCATCTTGGTAGCTGATCATAAAATTATTAGAACAATTATCTATGATATTCGTTGGCGTTCCAAGTAAATTGGCCGCAGTATCTACAAGACAAGCCATATCTAAATAAACTATTGTATCCTGTGGTATTACAAAGAGAGGAGCAACTGTATCAATTAAAGTAATCGTTTGTATTTGGGTATTAACATTTCCACAAGCATCAGACAAGCGCCAAGTTCGCTGGATTGATCTTGCCCCATTACAAGGACTATTTTCCGTAAGGAGATCTTCGTAACTAGCTTCCGTTAGATTGCTTGTGCAATTATCCGATTCATCCAAAACCTCACCTGTTAAGGATAAATCTGTAGGATCAAGGTCACACTGAATAGTGATATCATTGGGAACAGTAAACGTAGGAGCCGTTGTATCTTCTAAGGTAATAATTTGAACAGCAGTCACCTCATTCCCACAATCATCAAGCAAACTCCACGTTCGTTGAATCCGTTTTGCACCATCACAGGGATTGTTATCACTGACTAGATCAACAAAAGTAGCCTCATTGGTATTTTGTACACAATTATCTTGTTCATCCGTTACCCCTCCCGTTATATTTAAGTCTTCAGGATTTTGATCACACTCAATGGTAATATCTGCGGGAGCAGTAAAACTAGGTGATACATTATCCTGTATAGTTATTTCCTGAACATACTCATTTTCATTCCCGCAATTATCCGCCCAAGTCCAAATTCGAGTAAGCGTATGAGAGCCCGAACAAAGGGTGTCAGAATACACTTCTTCAAATTCGACATCCAAGCTGATATCACAGTTATCTTGTATATCCGTTGGATCAGGGATGGCAGCTAACTCATCACAATTAATGGTAATATTATCAGGAAAACTTAGACTAAAAGGACTTTCCGTATCATAAATATAAGTTTGTTGATTCGTTGAGGACACATTGCCACAATCATCCGTCGCAGTCCAAGTATATATGATAATTGATTCATCTGGACAATCTCCTGAGATGGCTACTTGGGTGAGAACAATTGGAATAACATTTATATCACAATTATCGTTTGCACTAACTTCTGCTCCGACAACTAGTATATCATCACATTCAATGAAAAGGTTATTAGGGATTCCTGTAAAAACAGGAGGAATAGTATCTATCAATACAATCGTCTGAGTTTGGGTAGTTGCGTTCCCACAAGCATCCGTTAAAGACCAAGTACGTGTAATACTACTTGCACCCTCGCAAGGATCTGCGGGTTCAACGACATCCGTATAAACTGCTTCCCCAATATTCATATCACAATTATCAAATTCATCCCAAACATTTCCTGTAATATTTAAGTCTGTTGGATTTTGATCGCATGAAATCGTAATATCTAAAGGCGTGCTAAATATTGGTGGGCTCGTATCTTGCAAACTAATGATTTGCACAAAAGTGCTAGTGTTTCCACAATCATCCGTCAAACTCCAGCTTCGCTGAATAATACTAGCACCACTACAAGGGGTATCACTCAAAAGTACATCTGTAAATTCTGCTTCGGCTATATTAGGATCGCAATTATCGGCCTCATCGGTTACGTCTCCAGTGATCGTTAGATTACCAAAATCTGCATTACAGTCAATCGTAATATCTGCTGGTGGCGTAAAAGTAGGAGGCGTAGTATCTATCAAAGTAATTGTTTGAACCTGCTCGTTTACATTTCCACAATCATCGGTTAACATCCACGTCCGCAAAAATATAGTACTTCCTGCGCAGGCGTTATCTAATAATAATTGATCAGTATAAATTGCTTCGCCAATATTTGGAGAGCAGCTATCGTTTTCATCTGTTACCGTTCCAGTAATCGTTAAATCCAAATAATTTGCTGCACAGTCTATAGAGATATCAGCCGGAACCGTAAAATCGGGCGGAATTTCGTCAATAATAGTTGTGGTATAAGCACTATCTGGGACATTATCCTGACAAGGAAATTCCAAAACATAAATAGAATCAGCGGCAAGACAACCATTGGTTATACTCGTCACTTCTAAATAATACCACCCCGGAGTAGACACGTCTATTTCCTGATCCGTTGAAGCAAATCCATTGGGACCTGTCCATGCATAAGACATTCCGGTTTCTCCCGCGATCAAGTGATTCGTGATCGTACCACAATCATATACCGGTTCATCTAAAATAAACGCTGCTGGTGGCACAGTATCTACCAATACAAAAAAGGTATCAAGCAAACCTTGACAACCTTCAATTGAAGCTGCGGTAAGAATATACATACCTGGGGTTTCGACAACTATTTCAGAGGCATCAACATTGGTAAATGTACTTCCGTTTGGCGTTTGCCAAGTATAAAATGCCCCCGGAGCAATACTATCCGCGGTCAATGTTACCTCAGAAACACTACAAGACAAATGCCCGCCAACGATACTGGACGGCACGTATGGAATAGCGCCAAATGGAAAAGGGCCACTAAAATCCTTTAACTGAGCGGTAAAAGAATTAGAAGATCTAGTTTTAAAAACCACATTGCTAAAGGGAGAATCACAGACTTCCATACCAGGAATAATAGAAGGATCGATACCAAAGGCCGTTAAATTCAATCCCATTTCTAAAAATTGATTCGCCTCATATTCTTCTGAATAATCTCCTCCTCCATCAAGCGTTCCCCAAGGTGGTGCATTGGTTTGACCAGAATTCCCTAAAGCACAACCAAAACTATTGCCACTAGGAGCAACAATATCTGCATATCCGTATTGAGCACCATTATTAGCACCATTAAAATTATTTCCAAAAGTAAACCCTGCTGGATTTACAGTTTGAAAGTCTGTCTTTTTCACCCATATTCTAAGTTCAAACTCAGGGGCGTTATTAGTAGACATTGAGGCCGTAACAATTAAATCTCCTATTCTAGAAATATTTCCACTCGCATCAAATTCCCAAGCGGTATGTCCTCCATCAGGTCCAGTATCCGAAAATTGTTGCGTGGTAGTATTATAAGATACTGGAGCAGCAAATAGTTCTGCATCAAAATAACTATCTCCCGTCGTACTAATTCTAGAAAAGCCTAAAAACAACCAGAGCAAACCATCTGCAGTAACGCCATCTCGACGTAGGTGAGCATAACAATCAATTAAATCATTTTTAGGAACAACATTATGCGGTCCCGTATCCCAAACCGCTGGAGATTCTCCATTCTTACTCGCAGAAGTAAAACTTGTTTTATCAATAGCCCCCGAGCCCCCAAAATAATCTCTAGCATAAGTCGCATCTTGCCAACGAATACCATTAGTAATAGTGTTCGGCGGTAAAGACATATTTGTAACATAAGGTAAATTAACCCCTGCTTGATATTGTTGTTTCAAATATCCAGCCCCCGTCGTATCTATCACGCCCAGCCCATTACCAGAAAAAGAAGTTGAATTTTGGAACCAATCGTCCGTTTGATTAGCATTACTAGCACTATTCCCAAAGTGAGAAGTATTGGCATAAATATCCGCATCCACACCAAAATTGGCGGAGGAGCATCCATTTTGAAGGGTTTGGCTGCTCAAATCTTTATGAATGCCCAGCAAGAGCCCCATAGTTATTAGGATACTACATAGTGTTCTATACATAGTTGATACAGTCAGGTTGTTGTGTTTATATAATAATTGCTGGCGTTGGAAAACCAATAAAAACAGATGGGGAGAAAATGAAAGGGGACTGTATTTTAATTAACAATCAATTTTTGTACCATAGTAGTTTTCATGTAGTACAATTGTAGTGCATATATGACTGACTGAAGAGGATAGCAACGCGATAGAATTAGCAGAAAATCGATTACAAAGCAGGAGTTAAGCGGTGAATGATGACGCCGAAAAAGAAGAACATTTATAGTTGAATGTAAGCGCCCCTCTTAGCTGAGTTGAAGCTGCTTGTGGTTAATCTCAAGTCTTATCAAGTTATTAAGGAGTGTATTAAGATTATGAGTCGAGGGAAAGATGTTGAAATGAAGCGGGTTCCTTCTATTTCATCAAAGAATAAATTTTGATTTCGTTTAGACAAGCTTGAGCGTCTACTAAAACGAAGGTTTTGGTGGACTTTCCTCAAGCCACCTTTTTTTTCAGTTGCCGCAAAATCATCCCCAACAAAACCTCAAAAGGTAAAATCTCAAGCGACACGTTCTCCCCCATCGAAATCGGATGATCTTTTAAGTATTGAATGTGTCGTTGTGCAATCCGTTCCAAGGCGGCAGGATGAAAATTTGCTTTCGGCAATAAGCATAAGATTTTGATAAAGCGTTTGGCGCGACGCGTATCTTTACTTTTGAGGTGACGATAGGTATAATTGTTGACCGCTTCGATCCGGTCGATAAATTTGCCGCGATCGCGGGCGAGGTAGACGAGTAATTCGGCGATGATGATGTTGATGTTGCTGCCTTCTTTATCTTCTTGCGCTTTGAAAGTTTCGTTGAGGTACTTGCCTAAGCGAAAAGGATTTTTGAGTTCTAAATAGCCTAAGTGAGCTAAGAAACATAGATACGCTTCGATGATGGCGAATTGTTCTCGGATCATTTCAAAGCGACACTTTCGATTGGCTAAATAGAGTTCGTATGCGATTTGGTATTGACCTGCGTGTAAGGCATTTAAGGTTTTGTATAATCTTAGAATATAATCATTAACTGATCGTGATGTCGCATAAGCTTCTCCTTCCTTGAAATCATTCGCAGCAAGCTCATAGTTCCCAATCGCCATATGCGCCTTCCCTCTACTTCTTAAAAAGAAAAGTTGAAAGGAGCTAAAAACACCTTTCTTACCTTTGAAGAAGGTTAAGGTTTCTTCACAACTTCGAATGATAAAGTCAAAATTTCCAGTATTGAATCCATAAAGCACTTCTATAACACATTTATAAGATTTGTACTTTAAACTAGCCCCTTTATATTGTTCCAATAAGCCAAGGGTTTCTTCAAAATCTATTGCTTTTAAGGCACTACTTGTCTTTGCCGCAAGTTGAAATAACAAATGTTCTGCTTTTTTCTCTGCTGCATAATCTTGTAAATATTTATCTACTTGGGCAGAATAGAAAGCCGCTTTACGAGGATTGGGATGATAATAAATATGATCGTGATACAAAATGCTCGATAATTCACAAGCCAAATACACAAAATCATAGGTAACCGCAACTTTATAAGCCTCCTTTATCAGCTCCAATCCTTCCGTTCGATCTCCTCTTTTTAGAAATTTTTCACCAATCGTAAAATTTTTTCGACAAAAATCTAATTTTTTTTCAACTGTATTTACCCCATTAGAACGGCTTACAATCGCCAATGCTTGAAGTATTTTTTTCGTTCTTGCCTTCAATTGATAATAGTGACTGACGCTATGTTTTTCGCCACAAATCTTTTGCATAAATGCTTCCTCTGACACGTAGTTTCCTTCTTGAAAAATACGAATAAATGCTTTTGCACTACCATTAATATGGTGTAATAATCGAGGTTCGACCATCGAAATATAGGATTGCAAACTATTCATAATCTTATTATTTATAAATTCTTGACTATCAAAAAACATTCATTTTAGCACGTTTCCAACAATGAATTTCCTGTACTAAAAATCAATTTGATGCTAGTAGCACTAAATCTTTGATTAAACATTATTTTACTATCATTTTTTAACCTTAAAATATTTCAATTATGTCACTTCAAAAAATTGAAAAAAAAATCGAAAACCTTTTAAAAGAAGAAGAACAATCCAAGGTTAAAGGAGGAACCACTAGCAATATTATTATAGAAGATTTCACGATTGCCTAGTCATTATCCATCCTTTACAAAGGTGCAAAATTCCTCGGAGGTCACGTAATAAGATTGTGATTTTCGAGGATTTTTTATATCTTGCAGCATATTCATTTACACCCGTCATTATCCATTCTGCGATTTGCATCACATCAG
>CALFBG010000078.1 GCA_937951685.1 uncultured Saprospiraceae bacterium
AAAAGCAGTTGAGAAGCAGAGATTTTTGTTCAAATTGAAGCTCTTTTTTGAGTTCGTAGCATCGCTACGGAGGATAAAAAAGCTGAAAAGTTGGACAAAAAGATCAATTCGTAAACATTTTTAGAGTTTTTAAACAACTTCATTAAATTATTCTTCTTTTACGTCTGTATTAACAGTTTTCGAAAGGGACACCTCCAAGTTTTCACCCGCTTCGTTCAACGCTGCTTCGAAAACGCTATTCTCTGATGGATTCTGGTTTAAAATAAACTCTGCCAACGGATCTTCCAAATACTTCTGAATCGCTCGGTGTAGCGGTCTTGCTCCAAACTGTGGATCAAATCCCTTCTCTGCTACGAATTTCTTCGCTTCGTCCGTCAAGACTAATTTATAACCCATATCATCCAAGCGCTTGTGTAAATCGCTAAGTGTGATATCGATGATTTTGAAAATATCCTCTTGATCTAAGCTATTGAAAATGACGACATCATCAATTCTATTTAAGAACTCAGGAGAGAAGGTACGCTTCAGGGCATTTTGGATAACGGATTTACCGTGATCTTCTGCATCTGCTTTTCTAGATTGCGTCGCAAAACCTACTCCTTGACCGAAATCTTTCAATTGGCGAACACCAATATTAGAAGTCATGATAATTAACGTATTTTTAAAATCTACTTTACGACCTAATCCGTCCGTTAATTGACCATCATCCAACACTTGTAATAAGATGTTGTATACATCTGGATGCGCTTTTTCAATCTCATCCAGTAAGATGACAGAATAAGGCTTTCTTCTTACCCGCTCCGTCAATTGTCCACCTTCTTCGTATCCAACGTATCCCGGAGGTGCTCCAATCAAACGACTAACAGAGAATTTTTCCATGTATTCACTCATATCGATACGGATTAAAGTATCCTCTGAGTCAAACATATATCTTGCTAATGCTTTTGCTAATTCTGTTTTACCAACACCTGTTGGTCCCAAAAAGATGAAAGAACCAATGGGCTTACTAGGATCTTTAAGACCTACCCGATTTCGCTGAATCGCTTTCGTAATTTTAGAAATCGCTTCGTCTTGTCCGATGATTGCACTTTGTAGGTCTGTATTCATGTTGACCAACTTATTGCTTTCACTCTGAGCTACTCTACGTACGGGAATCCCGGTCATCATGGATACTACCTCTGCAATATCTTCTTCATCGACAGGATAACGCTTCGTTTTAGCTTCTTCTTCCCATTCTACTTTGGCAAATTCAAGCTGGCGAACCAATTTAGACTCGTCATCTCTCAAATCGGCAGCTTTTTCGTACTGCTGATTTTTGACGGCTTGATTTTTCTTATCTTTTAATTCTTCAATTTTCTTTTCTAATTCTTCGATGTGCTTTGGTACATGAATGTTTTTCAAGTGTACGCGGGCACCAACTTCGTCAAGGACATCAATCGCTTTGTCTGGTAAAAAACGATCACTGATATAGCGATCACTAAACATTACACAAGCTTTGATTGCTTCGTCAGAATAGCTAACGTTGTGAAATTCTTCGTATTTCGCTTTGATATTCTTAAGAATGTGCTCTGCTTCTTCCGCAGAAGGTGGATCGACGATTACTTTTTGGAAACGACGATCTAGCGCACCATCTTTTTCGATGTGCTGACGATATTCATCTAATGTAGAAGCACCGATACACTGCAATTCACCTCTCGCTAAGGCGGGTTTGAAAATATTAGAAGCATCTAGCGAACCCGTTGCACCACCCGCACCAACAATAGTGTGAATTTCATCGATGAAAAGGATAACGTCTCTTGATTTTTCCAATTCGCTCATGATTGCTTTCATGCGCTCTTCAAATTGACCTCTGTATTTAGTACCGGCTACCAATGCTGCTAAATCCAGCATAACAATCCGCTTATTGAAAAGGGTACGGGATACTTTGCGTTGAGTGATGCGTAAAGCAAGTCCCTCTACGATGGCCGTTTTACCCACTCCAGGTTCTCCGATTAAAATCGGATTATTTTTCTTACGTCGACTAAGGATTTGAGAAACACGTTCGATTTCTGTTTCTCTACCGATAATCGGATCGAGTTTATCTTCTTCGGCTAATTTGGTAATATCTCGACCAAAGTTATCAAGAACCGGTGTACGGGACTTTGAATTACCTTTTCTTTGGTAACGAGAGCCTTCTTCCTCTTCGAATGGTTCGTCCGAGTCCGAAGGACCTTGGTTATAAATATCAGGATGCGTAAAATCTTGTTCTTGGCGAACGAATTCTAGCTCCGATTTATAAATGTCATAATCCACGTCAAACTGGCTCAAAATTCTAGAGGCAAGGTTATCTTTATGTTTTAAGATAGAGAGTAACAAATGCTCTGGGCAAATTTCGTCGCTTCTCAACATCTTCGCTTCTAAGAAAGTAACTTTAAGTACTTTCTCTGCTTGTTTATTGAGCGGTAAGCTACCGACATTTAGCGCTGCTTTCGTAGATGGTCGTCGTTGTACAGATTCCTCAATGGTCTGTCTGAGTTCGATGGTGTCTACATCTAGTGATTGCAAAACTTTCAATGCTAGGCTTTCGGACTCTTGCATAATGCCAAGCAGCAGATGCTCCGTACCGATATAGTCGTGCCCTAGGCGAATTGCTTCGTCTCGACTTTTAGATATAACTAGTTTGACTTTTGGTGAAAACCTTCTATTCATGATAGTAAAATTAAAACGCCCTTTTCCTTAAAAAATATAGATATGCCTGCTAAACAATATTAAGATTAATTATTTAAGATAACAAGCTTTAATTAGGCGAATATTCAAAAAAAACGGATTATACTTAGGTAGCAGTGAAAAAATAATGCCATTAACCCCGAAATCCAACTTGTCTCAAAAAAAAGCAATATAAAAACATTTTGATTAATCGTTATATTTTCAATTCCTTAAATATATGGATTTTGTTTAAAATGAATTTGAAACTTGCTTTTTGTGCTCGTGCTTTTGCTTTAATTACGAGTCATTTTTACCTCCTTTAAATTTATTTTTTTCGTTGATCAAATCCCGATCAAATATTGTTTCCTAAAGAAGGATTTTTAGGTAGTCTTTATATAACAGTATAATCAGGAATATGTTTTATTTCGACCCTCGTAAACGTCACATATTTAGTTAAAATATAGTTAATAAAATGTTGCTCAAGACTTGTTTGAAACGGAATAAATGCGTCACTGCGGTTTAATTAACGGGCAAATAGCCAAGTGTTTTTTTTATAAAATGCTTTTTCACTTTTTTCTACTTCCTGCATAGTTTTAAAATGTTCTTAACAAATATTTAATTGGGCGAAAAAAAGAATGTAAAAAGGATTGGAAAAGCTATTTTTTCCCTGCACAACTAACGGTTATATATGACGGCTTTTATTAATAATAAAAAAACGGATTCCACGGTGGAAGATTAAATTGAAAGAAAAATTTTCAATCGCCATATTCTTTTAGTAATATTACTGAAGAATAGACGGTTTATGTCTATCAAGTTGTTTTGATATTAAGTACGAAAAAATAATTTAACGTATGAAATTTTCTGTAGATAAGCAAGAAAAATACACCACCTTAAGTTTAGAAGAAGAGAACCTTAACTCTGTGATGGCACCTGATTTGAAGTCCGAGTTCGTTATTATGCACAACGAAGGAGCGAAGAACTTAATTTTAGATTTGTCAAAAGTGAAGTTTGTTGATTCCTCCGGTTTGAGTGCAATTCTCACGGCGAATAGATTGTGGAATAACACCGCTGGGTCTTTCATTTTGACAGGAATTGAAAATGAAAACGTAAAAAAATTAATCAAGATTTCTCGATTGGATACCGTTTTTACGATTATTCCTACCATTTCAGAAGCAATAGATTATGTTTTTATGGAGGAAGTAGAACGAGAATTAAAGGCGGGCTTGGATCAAGATGAGGCTTAGTTCCTGAAGAAAAGAATTTGATTTAATTACTCGGTTAGCCTTTTTCGATTTGTTCAAGGAAGAAAGTTTTAACCAGTTTAGGGGGAATTTTCACACACGTAATAGGAGTGAAAATTCCCTTTCTTATTTTATATTTCATGCGGTTTGAAGTAACAGTTTTGGGCTCCAACGCGGCGATTCCTACCGCCGAACGATTTACGAGTGCGCAAATTTTGAATGTACAGGAACAACTTTTTCTCATTGATTGTGGGGAAGGTACTCAATTGCGCATGGGCGAATACCAAATTCGTCGGCATAAGATTCAACAAATATTTATTAGTCATTTACACGGCGACCATATTTTTGGTTTAATGGGTTTGTTAACTTCCTACAGCCTGAACGGTCGTAAAAAAGCATTGGAGATCTACGCGCCGGAAGGACTCTCGCAGATGATCGAAATACAATTGAAGCACACCCAATCGTATCTTACTTATCCACTACATTTTCATACGGTGGATCCAACGCAGTCGGATATCATTTTTGAGAATGGAATCTTAACGGTACAATCTATTCCTTTGCGACACCGAATTCCGGCGGCTGGTTTTTTATTTAGAGAAAAGCCACTAAAACGCAATATCATCGCGGAAAAGATTGAGACGTATCAAATTCCTTACACGGAAATAAATGGCATCAAAGCCGGGGCTGATTTTGTTACTTCGGCGGGAACCATAATTCCTAATGCCGAACTCACAACGCCACCACCGAAGCCCCGTAGCTTTGCTTATTGCTCGGATACGATCTATCACGAAGCAATTATTCCCCTCATTGAAGGGGTAGATTGCTTATACCACGAAACAACCTTTACACACGATGAGTTGCCCCGCGCGATTAAAACCATGCATACTACGGCGCATCAAGCGGCACAGTTGGCGGCGAAAGCAAAAGTCGGTCGCTTGATTATGGGCCATTACTCTTCGCGGTACGTTGATTTGTCGAAATTATTAGTGGAAGCGAGAGCAGTTTTTCCGGAGAGTTATCTAGGACTAGATGGAAAGCGCTTCGAGGTCGCATTTAAGTAAAACTTGTTTTTGCAACAATGTACTTTCGTTTGGAACGATTTTACAGTAAAAGAGCCGCCCCAATTAAGGAGCAGCTCATTCTTTCAACCATTTTCAAAATAAATTCTTAGGTATCTTAAAGCCTTGTTTGCCATTGTAAAAAGGGCACAAGGTGTTGATGATTTGATAAAAACAAATTAGCGTTTTGAAGGCTAAGCTAGTCTAGTCATATCTCGGACAAGGATACTTCTTCGATTGAAGTAAATCAAGTCGGATTTTTTTAGATCATTTAAAACAGAAGTAACCGTTTGGCGGGAAGTACCCGTCAGGTTAGCGATGTCTTGCTGTGTTAAACTGTGCTTAAGCAACATTTCGTAACCTACGCGACGACCACGACGCCCAATACAATCTTTAATGAAATCTATAATTCTAGTACGCGCATCTTTGAAGATCAAGGATTCTAATCGATTTTCTGCTCGACGTAAACGATCGCCAATGATAGAAATGATATCCAAAGATAGCTTATGATTAGATTGCATTAATCTTTGAAAGTCGGCTACTTTGAGAATACAAAGTTGAACACTTTCATTCATCGCTCTTGCGAAATTTTTTCTTTTTTCTTCTCCTACAAGACCCAATTCGCCGAACATGGCTGTAGGATGGATGATTGATTTGATTACTTCTCGGCCATCATCAGAGTGTGTACCAATTTTTACGGTACCCTTGATGAGAAAGAAAACAGAATTAGAGAGATCATCAGGTAAATAGATAAAACCATATTTAGAGACAGTCTTGAATTCTGCTGCTTGAGTCAAAAAATTCATTTCCTCTTCTTTAAGCATATCGAAAAGCGGAAATTGTCTGAGAAAGTTAATTTTGTTAGTGGTCTTTTTCATCATGCCTGTTATATTTGGTCGTAAATCTATGGGCGAAATTACCGGGTTGTTATTTGGTTATAAAGTAAAGATGAGAAAGATTGAATGGAAAAGTAAGAACAAAATAGGAAAATTGTTCCGTGCTACTTTTTATCTTGATTTTAATAAAGTGTTGATTATCAAAGACTTAATGTATTTGTAATTCTTATTTTGTGATTAAAGGGTTTTGTGGTTTTTATGTTTACACGCTAGTTTTTTTCATAACTTTTATGGTATTGAATCGCTTTTTCACCAAATTTTATTGGATATGATCTTGTGGCGGTAGTCATTTTATCATATTTGTATGGCAGTTTTTTGTGTATTCAGGATGAGAATCTTGTTACTTTCCGCTTCATATCTGTTATGAATATGTTAATTAGAAGTTAACGTAAGAAAGAATTAGTTTAAAAATTCAATTTTTGATTAAATTGTTCCCTACTACACTATCTTGGCAAGTATTCAATAATTGAAAAATTTAACGGTTAGCTTTTTGGTACTTAGACCTTACCTTTTCTTCTACATTGTCGTTTATTTATATGATGACGAAGTGAAAAGCAGGGATTTGCTATTCAAAAATGAAAACCTTGTATTGTAAACGTAAATTTAAAGGCTTGCTAAACCGCATCTATCGAAGTTGTCGATCACTTCATCATTTAGAAAGACTAAAACAAGAAACCAGATGAACTTAACTAGAATTGTTTTGCTTACGCTAACGTTGGTTGGGGTAGGACTTGGGATTTATTGGCTATCCAATCCGAGTAAAAATGCAGAGACGAGTCAGATCTCTACGGAAGTATCAAGAGGAGATTTTATTATTAATGTCACTGCGACGGGAGAATTGCAAGCCAAGAACTCTGAAAAAATTCAAGGTCCACAAGGTATGCGTTCTGCGGGGATTTGGCAAACGAGTATTACCGACCTAGTACCCGAAGGTACGGTGGTCAAAGCAGGCGATTACGTAGCAACCCTTGATCGAACGGAATTGGCAAACAAGATCAGCGAAGCGAATTCGGAACTTGAGAAAATTGAAACGCAGTTGCAACAAGCAAAAATTGATACTGCGATTAATCTTCGTGGGGTGAGAGATAATCTCATTAACCTGAATTTTCAGAAAAAAGAAAAACTGCTGGAAGTAGAGCAAAGCAAGTACGAAGCACCCATGGTCATCAATCGCGCCAAAATTGAATTGGAACGCACCGACCGAGATTATAACCAACTGCTCAATAATTATAAGCTGAAGCAGGAACAGGCGGAAGCTAAAATCCAAGAGATTAACGCCTCCCTCAAGCAAAATCAAAAGAAAATGAGCATTATGAGTCAACTCTCCAAAGAGTTTATTATTAATGCCCCCAAACCAGGGATGGTGATCTACGCTCGAAGTTGGAACGGGAAGAAAGGACCCGGATCACAAATTAGTGGTTGGAATCCTACCGTCGCAGAATTGCCAGATATGAGTGATATGGTTTCCAAAACCTACGTCAATGAGGTTGATATCAGTAAGGTGAAAGTTGGACAACAAGTAAGTTTGAGCGTTGATGCTTTTCCAGAAAATACTTATAGCGGAGAAGTGTTGAAAGTAGCGAACATTGGAGAACAACTCCCTAAATTTGATTCCAAAGTTTTTGAAGTAATCATCCAACTCAACGAAGTCGATTCGATTTTGCGACCAGCGATGACGACGAGTAACGAAATTCTCACCAATACCATTGAAGATCAATTGTACTTACCCTTAGAAGCGATTTATAACGATAGTCTGATTTTTGTATTTAAAGAAGAAGGCGGACAAATTGTGAAGCAAGAAGTACTTACGGGAATGAGTAACGACAATGAAATTATTATTAATCATGGTCTAGCAGCAAAAGATCGGGTTTACTTGATTTTTCCAGAAGAAATAGAAAGCCTACCTGTGCGTTACATCGATGCAAATATCAAAACTGAAATTTTACAAAAACAAGAAGCGATCGAAAAAGAGCGACAAGCTCGTGCGTTGGAATTAGAAAAAGAAAGAGCCCAAAAGAAATCTAACATGCCCAAAAGAGGAGGAGCCGGTGGTGGCAACGTCATCATGATTGTGGAATAGCATTTAATGACAATTCAATTTTGTCTTAGTTCTTATTAGTGCTCACGAAAATCAAATTCTAATGCAACGGATCCTTTTTAATTTTAACTTGGCACTGGAAGGTGTCTTTGCCAATAAGCTACGCGCATTTCTAACGGCGCTCGGTATTATTTTTGGCGTAGCGGCGGTCATTACGATGTTGGCGATTGGTACTGGTGCCAAGCAACAGATTCTCGAACAGATGAAACTGATCGGTACCAATAATATTTTAGTGACGAGCACGATGGGAGAAGACGAGGACAACAATGATCAAGGCGAAAGCAAAAATCCTTATTCTCCGGGCTTGACGATGGAAGACGTTAAATCCATCATTCGCTTAGTGCCTACCGTAGAAAAAATTAGCCCAGAAGTTATTTTGCCTACCAATATTATCCAATTCGGTAAACTACAAAAAGCAAAGTGCGTCGGGGTGACCAACGCATTTTTTGAATTGAATAACCTTGACGTAGGGGAGGGAACTTTCTTTCACGATATTCATATGGATGGTGGAAAACCGGTATGCATTATTGGTAAAAATGTGCAAGCGCGTTTTTTTAGTAATGTGAATCCTCTGGGTAAAAAAATTAAATGTGGTAACACTTGGCTGAAAATTATTGGGGTGCTAGAAAAACGCGTCGCGAATAAAGAAAGTTTGACGGCACTCGGAATTAGAGACTACAACAACGATGTTTATATTCCAGTAGAGACGGCACTGTTGCGTTTTAAAAATCGAGCCTTAGTTAGCAAAAAAGATTTGGATCAACGGAGTAATGACAACGAGGAAGGAAAAAACGAAGGACCACCAAAAAATTATCATCAGTTGGATCGCGTAGTGGTGCGGGTAAAAGAATCAAATACTTTGCAAGGTTCAGCTTCCTTGATTGCCCGAATTTTGAAAAGAAGACACCGAGATATTATTGACTTTGAAGTTGATGTCCCCGAAAAGGCCGTCGAAGCGCAACAAAAAACGCAAGAAACCTTTAATAGTGTTTTGGCTTTCATTGCGGGCATCTCTCTCCTTGTTGGTGGGATTGGAATTATGAATATTATGTTGGCTTCCGTTTTGGAAAGAATTAAAGAAATTGGTGTTCGTCGCGCCTTGGGAGCCAATCGACTTGATATCGTTTTGCAGTTCCTTTTTGAAGCGATTATCATCAGCTTAATCGGGGGGATTGTAGGCGTGCTTTTAGGCGTTAGTGCCGCGTCGGTGATTACGACGAGCTACGAAATCCCAACGATTGTTTCCACTTGGTCCGTTGCCTTATCTTTCTTAGTGGCCACTTCTATTGGACTGATCTTTGGTATTTTTCCTGCCCAAAAAGCAGCACAACAAGATCCGATTAAAGCACTGAGGAGCGACTAGCTGCATCGCTTTCCTGTTTTCTTTTTTTCTTCGAAAAACCATAATACGAAAATATGCGTACGTCTAAATTATTATTTTTTCTAATGTTGTTTGGTGGGATGCAATGCCTAGTGGCACAAGACCAAAATCCGCCCGAAGCGATTCGGCTAACGCTCCCCGAAGTTATTGCCTTGTCGCAATCGGAAGCGCCGGATGTATTACTGGCCAAAACGAGATTGACGAATAGTTACTGGCAATATCAATCCTTCTTGGGAGATTATCGACCACAGATTAGTTTGGAGGCTACTTTACCCAACTTGGAGCGATCCATTATTCCCTTTGTTCAGCCAGATGGTAGAGATGTATTTATCAGAAAGGCTTCGGTGAGTTCTTCGTTCTCCGTTGCGTTGCGCCAAGATGTTGCGTTGACGGGGGGGCAAGTTTTTGCGAGTACGGGGTTGCAACATAAGTATAACTTTGCGAATGACCTTAATCCTGCGATCAACTCCTATTTCTCTACACCGATTTCCGTTGGTTTTAATCAGCCTTTATTTGGGTTTAATTCTTTGAAATGGAATAAACGGATTGAGCCTTTGCGTTATCAACAAGCAGGAAAAGAATATGCAGAAAATATGGAACGACTCGCTTTTGATGCGTCGCGGTTATATTTTGATGTGCTCATCGCTCAAAAGAATGCAGAAGCGGCTACCTTAGAAAAAGTAAATGCGGATACCTTATATTCAATCTCTAAGGGTCGATTTAGTGTTGGTCGAATTGCGGAGACAGAACTCTTGCAAATCGAACTCAGTGTGATGAATGCCAATGCATCGCAAGCAGAAGCAATGCTGCGCTTGCAAACAGCAACGGAAGAGTTACGAAATTTTTTAGGCATTCGAGAGGCGATTAGTTTTGACTTGGCTACTCCAGATGCTATTCCTGCTTTTTTGATTGATCCGGAACTAGCCTTACAATACGCCAAAACAAATCGGAGTACTGCCGTTGCTTTTCAGCGAAGGTTACTCGAAGCGGATCGGGACGTTGCGGAAGCAAAAGCGAATAATGGGTTGAATGCGAATCTATTTGGAACGTTTGGACTTTCTCAAACTTCTGAGCAATTTGAAGATGCTTACGTTGACCCTTTGGACCAAGAGCAGTTGCGTTTGGGATTACAATTGCCGATTGCGGATTGGGGGAAATCTAAAGCTCGATTGCAAATCGCGGAGTCGAATCGGAAGTTGGTACAGATGAATGTTTCACAAGAACGCATTAATTTTGAAAGGGAAATCTTGCTAAAAGTTCAGCAATTTGATTTGGTACGACAACAAGTTGAGCGTTCTTTGCGGGCTTACGAGGTAGCGCAGCGGAGTGAAGATATTACGCGAAAACGGTATCGGATTGGTAAAATTAGCATCACCGATTTGAATATTTCGATTAGTGCCAAAGAGTCTGCTCGTCGTCGGTACATTACTTCGTTGCAATCTTTTTGGTTGTCGCATTATGAGTTGAGAAATTTGACCTTGTTCGATTTTGAAACGGGTAAACCTTTAGTGAAAACCTTGAATAATTTTGATAATTAGTACTAAACAATTTGAATCAGTGGAAGATTTTTTTTTAGTTCTGTGAACTACTTAATTTTGAAAAAACAAAGAAGCATCTCTCGTCTCTTCTCCCTGATCTTCGTAATATGGAATTTGCTTGCTAATTGTAAAGTAAAAACGACTGCCTTGGTCTTTGGTGCTTTCGTACCAGATTTTACCGCCGTGTCGTTGAACGATTTTGTGGCAAAGGGAAAGACCAATTCCGGTGCCTCCGTAAGCTTCTTTGCGATGTAATTTTTTGAAAATCTCGAAAATCTGCTTTCGCTTCTTTTCTGGTAAATCTACTCCAATGCCATTGTCTTCGATCATAAACCAAAAATCCTTATTGCGCTCTTCTGCCTTGATGGTAATTACGATGGGGGCGGCTTGATTAAACTTGCAAGCATTGGTTAGAAGTTGCAAAAAGACAATACCGATTTGCTGCACTTCACAAAGCATCTTTTGTGGAAAATCACCGATGTTGAAAATAATTTCCTGCTCTTTCTGTTGGCTTTGCAGATAAACTAAAGCATTGCGGAGAATGGCTTCTGGATTAGCAGATTTGAGGGTAATATTGCGCCGACCGACGCGCGAAAATTGTAGCAAAGCATGGATCAACTTTGACATACGATTTACCCCATCCACCGCATAATGAATGTACTCTACGCCCTGTGGATCAATTTGATTTTTATATTTTTTGGCAAGTAATTGTACAAAATTACCAACCATCCTTAAAGGCTCTTGTAAATCGTGGGAAGCCACGTAGGCAAATAATTCTAAATCTTTGTAGGATTGATTGAGCTCTAAGTTTAGCTTTTCTAGTTGATCCGCTTGTTGCTGACAAGTACGACTGAGCTGTTCTAGCTCACTTTTTTCAATCGGAGCTGGAATGGCTGTTTCGACAATTGTTGGTGTTTTTTGCGTAAGCAAAATGGCTTCCTCTAGTTGTTTTTGTAAGGTATTAATTTGTTGATTTTGGGAATTATTTTTCAACCATAAGCGATAACTAATGATGACTAGCCCCAAACTTGCCAGTTGAAAAAATGGAAAATTGGCTAATAAATGCAACACCATTGGATAAAGAAAGGTAGCGGTAAGCATCAAGATACTGATTACCAAACTTGCTAGAAGGAACTGTTTTTTGTGAGGATAGCGATATACCGAAAAACTTAACATCAACATACCAAGCACTCCGAAAATCAAACCAAGGTGATTGAGCTTAGTCACGTAAAAAAGATAACTCCAGGTAGTCAATAAAATCATACCAACGAGCGCATAGCCTAAAGCTAATGATCGTACGGAAACCGTAGCACATTGCTTGAGCATCACCTGTTTCCATACCTTAAAGGAATCCATATCTGAAAGAATTGGGCGTTTGCAATAGAGACTACAAAGCGTTGCTTGCGCGAAAAATTTAAGTGCACCACGAGGCTTTGCGTCCAATATTCAGAAATAGGAAGAGAAATTAGATTTACTAGGCTGCTTAAGTTTACGCAGCGCATGGCAATACGTTGCTTAAAATCGCCCTTTTTTGTAGGCTATTTGTAGTTTTTTCGCAGTCAAAAAATGATACTTGTTGGAGTGCTTGATTGTGAGTAGTTTAAATATTAAAATAAATTTCTTTATCAAAAAGAGTGCATTATTTTATTTTCTGAATTTGCTGTAAAAGCCAATTTCTACTGGTTAAAGCTGGTAAATTCGTCATACTTTGCTTCAAAGTAGCGAGTGATTTACTTTCTCGTTTCATGAGCTGTTGCAGCATTTTGATGAAGTTTAGATAAGCATCTCGGACGGTTTTGGAAATAAGTTTGTTTCGTTTTAGAAAAACCCTGAAGGAAGCTACTAAAGAATACAGCGCTTCTTCTTCGTTGGTTTCGTAATAAATTTTCAGTAACATCATTTTGCTATTCAGGGTGTAAAAGATATCGGTAAACGCTACTTTTTGTAAATAATCTTGCGCTACTTGGAAGTCTTTTTTGTAATAATGTAAATCGGCAAGGTTGTAGTTTAAGGCATTCATTCTAAATTCTTCGGCGATGTCTTGTGCGTAGCGGAGAATAAATTGCTCTGTCCAATCGTAGCGTTTGAGCCGTAACCCTGCTTTAACAGTATTTTTGAAGGTCCAAGGAGAGAGGTGGTTGTTTTCGAAAAGCAAACCGCTTTTAATGCCATTGAGATAAAGTTCCAGACTTTCTTCGAGATATTTTTCTTCATTGTGTCGAGTCGCTCGAACGCAAAAATTTAAGGCATAATAATACATTTGTTTTCGTTCGTTTAATTCTATTTTATCGCCGTTTTCCTGCAGTAATTTTTTTAATTGGACAAAATGTTTATCGCCGTCGGTTTGGGTTAGCGTCAGGTAGATTTGGTGGTAAATGGCAATGTGTGGAATCGTATCGTGCGGTTGTTGAGCGAGGTAAACACTTAGTTCTTCGATCAGCTTGAGTTCATATTTTACGGATAGTGTTTTTTGGCGATCCAGAATTTCACAGGCGTATTTTAATTTTTTACAGAGGTAATAAACATCAAAATTGTCGGAGGCTTCTTGGATGTTTTTGTCGTATTTCCGAATTTTCTTTTTTAAAAAATTCGTATTGGCAATGGAAGATAGCAGATAACGTTGGTAATAAAAGTTATGCCCACGATGTGGCTTTTGGTGTAGCTTCTGTTGGGTTTTGCTATAAATGTTAGCGTAGCTTTTTTCTAAGTCCCGATCAATGGTCGCTGCGAGTTGATGATATTCGGGAAGGATGCCGTCTTGCGTATATTTTTGGTATCCAATAAACTGCTCGGCTAATTTCAATAAAAAACTCATCAGGTAGTTCAGGTGCTTTTCGTCGTAGCTGTGTTGCGGAAAAACAGCTTTGTAAACCGCTTCGCGCTGTATTTTTTTGAGTGGAAATTCAGGTGCAATTTTTTTGAGATAAGCATAAAATAAAATCAACTCTTCATTTTTATTGAAAAAGGGAGAGGCCACAAAATCTTTGAAGGCGCGGAGTTCTTTTGAGTCGAGGGTCTTGAGTAAGATAACGAGTTTACTATTGTCCATGGTCAGTCTACTGGCGTGGGTGATGTAAATTATGCGCTATAATTTTATAATTAATTACCAGAAAAACAAAATAAATTTTGATAAATGTCTGGCCTTGATGCTGTTTTTTATTTGCATAGAATGTTTTAATGCATTGATTTACAGTTTTTTGTATGGATTATAATTTGAATTTATTTTATTTTAAATCTTATTTTTGACCAAAAAATATTGAGAACTTATCAAAAATGTAGTTGTGATTTTACTTAAACTACTATATTTTTATATCTAATTCATGCGCAGGTTAAGTTTTTGATAGAACATCAGCACGGTTTGACAAAAGAACTAAAGGCCTTTAGAAATTTAATTCCTTATGATAAATATCTTCCAAAAATATACTTTTTCCCTTTGCTTGGTGCTAGTCCTCATGGTTGGTCATTTGGAAGCTCAAGTATTTCCAGGAGATGTCAATGATGACGGAATTGTTGACAATATTGACTTTTTATACGTCGGTACCATTTTTGGCGCGGTGGGTCCTCCGCGAGACATCTCAGAGCAAGGCATTGATTTTGAAGAAAAATTGATTACCACGTTTTGGAGTAGCACGCTGAGTAATGGATTAGATTATGCTTACGCGGATTGTGATGGAGATGGTCTTATTAGCTTTAATGATTTGAATGCCGTGATTGCAAATATGGGCTTAACGCATGGAATCGTGATGCCCGAAACTTTTCCGGGAGGTGCTTTCGGACAAGATCCGAGCATCAGCTTCGACAGTACTTTTATTTTTGGTCCTTTTCCGGAGTTTGCTTTCGTGTCCATTCCTATTTCTTTGGGAACGGAACAGTTACCCGTACAAGATTTTTATGGAATTTCTTTCGAAGTACACTACGATCCAACGATCGTTTTTGATAATTATATTGAATTTAATTTTTCTACTTCTTGGCTGAATATGAGTGGCAATGACTTGCACTTGAGTTTAGAGAATACAGGAACGCCCGGCGTTTTAAAAGTAGCTGCAACCCGAACGACTCCGCTAGTAGCGAGTCTAGATAATTATGGTCAAATCGGAACTGTACAATTCATCATCGAAGACGATTTACTGGACTATACCCAGCCGGCGCTGCAAACCATGTTGGAGTTTCAAAATGTTACGATTCTAGGGATGAATGGAAACCCTGTACCCATTGTCAATGATACCATTACCATCGAAATTATTGATAATAGCGTACTCTCCAACGAGCCAGATTTGCCAGACGCCGCGATTAATGTATTTCCAAATCCATTTAAAGACCAGCTCAATATTCAAGCGGTGAATGATCCAATAGAGGCTGTTCAAATTTACAATGTAGATGGAAGATTAATGGCTAATTTCGAAAATATTGGGCAAAAGGAAATCATTTTACCAGTTGATCAATTTCCAAAAGGAATATATTTTCTCAAAATACAAACTCCGGCAGGCGTGAGAACGGAAAAAGTATCAAAGCTAAAGTAAGCATTGGTTTTCCCTTTTGATTCTAAATGAATTAGTCTGTCAGCAGAAAGAGGAATAAAAGCTTTGCTAAACTTCGACCCAATAAAGTCATTTAGCAGCTCCTTTAAAACAACTGCAATAAATATTTTGAATCAACTTTATCGAAAATAAAAAATAAACAGCGGCGACGGATTACGTGCCTTCCGAAAGCGCTCTAAGAATAGTTGTATTATACTTGAATCAAAGCATAGTTTCTCTGGAAGCTATGCTTTCTTTGTCGTAGAAAGAACCAATCATTTTACGGTAGAAAAATATAGCTCACCAACCAAGCTGCCATTAAGTACTTAGATGTTCAGGAAAACACAGATTTTGTTCCTACAAAAAAGAAAATTGTCAGCTATTAGCTAAACATCGGGTAAAACAATCATTCCTAGCAAGCTAATCGACAGGAAAATCTTGAAAAAAGCTAAAAAATGTTTTTAGTTTAAAAGGGTTTAATTTACTGATTGTCAATTATTTATGTTTAGGTGTGATTTATTTTGGATTAAAAAAAGCCTAAAATAATCTTGAAAAAATTGAAAAGCCAGCTTATTTGTCTTTGATTTTTTTGGTGTTTCGTTCTACTTTTGATTTAACAATAAAGAAGAATACCTAATTGATAAAAATTAAATTCAATATTCATCATGAAAAAAATATTTCTTAAAACAAGCTTTTTATTTTTGTTATGTCTGCTCACAAAGCTTACCATGGCTAATGACTTTACGATTAATGGCAAGATTAGTTTTGGCGAAGAGGAAATTGCAATACCGGGATTTCCCATTACAATTTATTCTGTTGACGGTCTTTATGCGATGGATGCAGTTACAGATGACGAAGGTAACTACAC
>CALFBG010000079.1 GCA_937951685.1 uncultured Saprospiraceae bacterium
CAAATTAATCCGTGATTTCATTTGTCTTGGTACTTATAAGTTTATTATTTCTTATAAATACATCTTACTATCAAACATATTTGTAGTATACTTGTTTCTTACTCTTGGGTTCTACATAAACGTTGTGTCAAATCATTAAACTCACTACAACTTAAGCTTTGTGAATAAAAAACAAAATGAACTTTTCGGAACAGATCCTTTGGGGAAATTGCTCCGTTCTCAAGCTATTCCCGCCTCTATTGGAATTTTAGTAATGTCGATCTATGGCATTGTCGATACCATTTTTGTAGGTCATTGGGTCGGTTCTTTGGGGATTGGTGCAATTACCGTTGTGATGCCAATTACTTTTTTGATTTCTAGTATTGGGATGGCGATTGGCGTCGGTGGTGCGTCTATTATTTCGAGAGCTTTTGGAGAAAACAACGATGCAAAAGCTTATCAGAGCTTTGGGAATCAAGTAATTCTTACCTTATCACTATCTATCTTTTTTGTAATCTTAGGCATTTTCTTTCAGGAAAGTATTCTTGATGCTTTTGGTGGGAAAGGAGATATTTTGCAACCGGCCAGCGAATATTTCAGCATTGTCTTGTACGGCGTTCCTTTTTTAGCTTGGGCGATGATGAGCAACAATGTCATTCGAGCAGAAGGTTATCCCCGAGAGGCGATGCTAACGCTCGTCGTACCCGCCGTGGTCAATATTGTTTTAGATCCTATTTTCATTATTGGTTTTGATATGGGAATCGAAGGTGCGGCTTGGGCAACGACGCTATCTTATATTGCGAGTGCCACGTACACCACTTGGTTTTTTACGCGTGGTAAGTCTCAGATGAAACTAACGGCAAAGTGCATTCAACCCAATTTTGCCATTATCCAAGAGATTGGTGCCATTGGTTCCGTTACCTTAGCTCGACAGGGAACCATCAGCGTTTTATCCATCGTTTTGAATAATAGTTTGTTTGTCCACGGTGGTGAAGTCGCTTTATCCTCTTATGGCATTATCAACCGGGTGATGATGTTTGCAAACTTTCCCGTCTTAGGGATTACGCAAGGTTTTGTCCCCATTCTAGGATACAACCACGGCGCAAAACTATTCCAACGCGTCAAAGATTTGATTACACTTTCCATCAAAAGTGCCTCTTTCATTGCCTTGGGTATTTTTGCATTGATCATGGCTTTTACGCCTCAATTGGTGAGTATTTTCACCAACGAAACGAGCTTACTCGCGCAAGCCGTTCCCGCACTCCGGAAAGTATTTTTAGCGACACCACTGATTGCCGTCAACTTGATTGGAAGTGCTTATTTCCAAGCCATTGGTAAAGCCCGTCCTGCTTTGCTACTCACCTTATCCAAGCAAGGCTTTTTCCTCATCCCATTAATTTTACTACTGCCAATGTATTTTGGGCTCGATGGTGTTTGGTATGCCTTTCCCATTGCAGACGTTGGAGCTGCTTTAATCACTTATTGGTATTTAAAACGAGAAACCGCAAAGATCAAAGTGGCTTAAGCCAAAAAATTAAAGCCGCAATACCTTTTATTTGCGTAATTCTTTTTCAATGTATTGGGCAACCGCTACAATTTCAGCATCTTTCAACAAACCTTTGAACGGCGTCATCAGCCCTTTACCATGATAAATCTGCGCAACGCTTTCGACGAGACTAATCTTAGACTTTGTTAAATCTTTCGCACCGTTGACATTCATATTGCCTTTGAACCCGTGACAAGCCGCACACAACATTTTATATTTGCTTTGAGCATTGACAGCGGCAATTTGTTCCGGTGTAGCTGCCGCAATAATTTCTTTTGCCTTTTCAAGTTGTTCCTCGGGAATCGGATCACTTGTTGCGTCACTTTCTTCTGTGTCAAGCACTTTCGTGGCAACTGTTTTTGTTTGCTTTTCCTGCGTTGACTTTTGTGTGGCCGGTGGAGTCCCTTTCTTTGCCGTTGGCTTTTTTTCCGGCAAACAAGCGACGAGTAAGAAAAGACTAAATAGAATAGAACTGATTATTTTTTGCATTTATCCAGAGATTTAAAGAACGAAGTAAATTTATTTTTAATGGAGTTGTTTCAATAAAAGAAATTAATCAATTAGCTTAATTTTCAAAATACGCCCAGGGTCTTCGACGCTGAGATATAAAAATCCATCTGCCCCCATTTCTATCGCGCGTACCCGACCAATATCTTCCAATATTTTTTCTTCTTCAACCACCTTATTCCCTTCCATTTTAATTCTACTCACATAATCGAAGCGCAACGAGCCCGTTAAGATATTACCTTGCCAAGCAGGATAATTTGCTCCTAGTACCAAGGCCATTCCACTCGGTGCGATGGAAGGCGTCCAGAAAGTTAATGGTGGTTCAATACCTTCTTTTTCGGTTATATCCGTAAAGCGTGTCCCATTGTAATTTATCCCATAAGAAACTTCTGGCCAACCGTAATTTTTGCCTTTCTTTACAATGTTTAACTCGTCTCCTCCTTTGGGCCCATGCTCGTGTGCCCATATTTTTTGGGTCAACACATCGTAAACTAGACCTTGCGGATTACGATTACCATAGGTCCAAATCGAAGGTACCATTCCTGCTTTTCCATAAAAAGGATTATCCGTAGGAATACGACCGTCATCGTAGACACGGTGAATTTTACCACATCCATTATCCAAATACTGTGGATTGCGATCTCGGTTCCCCCGATCGCCAACGCTGATATATAGCAATCCATCCGCATCAAAAACCAAACGACTGCCATAATGATGACGTTTCGTAGCATAGGGCAAGGCTATAAAAATATCTTGCTGCTCCGTTAGTTGCTTCCCTACCAACTTCGCTCGAAGTACTGCCGTGGTCGTAAGGTCTGAATCCTCGGGATTGATTTTGGAATAACTTAAATAGAGCAATTGATTATTTTCAAAATCAGGATGCAAGGCTACGTCGAGCATACCTCCCTGATTCGCCGCATTCACTTTTGGCGTTCCTTCGATGGTGAATAAGGTTCCATCGGGTTGTCGACACTTGAGCGTGCCTTGTCGTTCGGTAAAAAAAATCGTTCCATTTTTTGTAACTTTAATGCCCCAAGGTACTTCCAAATCAGTAATCACTTCTTCGACGCGCAGGCGATGGTATTTAGTTTGGTAATACTTCGCTGTTTTATCGATCGCGGCTTCCGTTTCCTTTCGATTGTTAATCCCTTCCAAAATATATAAGGAAAGCGCTTCCAGCTCTGTTTGAGTAAAAGTGGTGTCGTAAGCAGGCATTCCCGCGTCTTCGATTCCGTACTGAATGGATTGTATAATTTCCTCTTTACTTTCCCCATACTTCCATTTTTGAGTAACGAAAGTCTTCAAATCTGCACCGTGGCAACTCGCACAAAATTCTTTGTAATGTTCCGCGGGACTCGTAATTTCTTCCCTTAGTTCTAGTGATCTTGTTGCTTTTACCGCAGGAGCACTCCCCTGCTTCGCTAGTTTACAATCCGTCCAACAAAACGCAATGCTGAATATTCCTAATAAAAATAAAAATCTGCGTAACATATCTACATGATTAATTTGTCTTGGCACCTATTTACCGTAAAGGTACAAAACTACCCACAATCTAATTCATGATAAACGCTTGGTTGAAAAGCAACTTTTGAAAGTTAGGATAAGTCGATTATTCCTACTACTTTAAGCAAGTACTTTAATCCCTTACTTCTATTACTTCTTAGTTAATAGACTTAATTCTAAAAAACGTAGTATGTCAATACATTGGAAAGTCCTGATTGGAATTCTGCTGGGTGTGTTTGTGGGCTATTTGTCAAGTTCAACCGAGCTCGGCGTCAGCCTTGTACAAGATTACATCAAGCCGATTGGTGTAATTTTTATAAAAACGCTTAAGTTGATTGCGGTGCCCCTCGTTTTTGTTTCTTTAGCAAAAGGAATTACCGAATTGAAGGACATTAATAAGTTATCGACGCTCGGCGGAAAAACGATTGCGTGGTATTTATTAACTACCGTTTTTGCAGTGGCGTTAGGCTTATTATTGGTTAATGTGTTCAAACCCGGCGTCGGTCTTGATTTAGCAATTTTAGAAAGTTTTGCAGATGATACCGTTGATTTTAGTAGCGGGAGTACAGGAGGAAAAAGCCCATTGGACTTTTTTGTGCAGATGGTGCCAGACAATATTTTTTCGGCGCTCAGTGACAACGGCAAGTTATTGCAAGTCATTTTCTTTACTGTTCTTTTCAGCGTTTCTTTGTTAATGCTTTCCGAAAAGGATCAATTACCCGTAGTAAAATTGATTGAATCCTTAAATAAAGTCATGCTTAACATTGTAGACTTAATTATTGCGTTTTCACCTTATGCCGTTTTTGCCTTGATGGCTACACTCGTCGTAGAGATCCAAGATCCCGCTATTTTCAAAGCCTTATTAAGTTATGCACTGGTACTACTTTTTGGAATGTTGGTCATGCTGGCGTTATATCCTTTGTTTGCTCGACTACTCACAGGCATGCCGATCATGCGGTTCGTTAAGGGAATTCTTCCTGCGCAATTGGTCGCCTTGACCACCAGTTCGAGTATGGCGACCTTACCCGTAACCATGGAATGTGTACAAGACAACCTTAAGATTGACGATGAAATTGTGAGTTTTGTTTGTCCCATTGGTGCGACGGTTAATATGGACGCGACGAGTTTGATGCAGAGTATTGCCGCCGTTTTTGTTTGTCAAGTGATTGGTTACGAATTGAGTCTTGCGGATCAGTTGACGATTGTAGTGACCGCCTCAATGGCTTCGATTGGTGCCGCTGCTGCGCCGAGTGCGGGGATTGTCATGTTGGTCATGGTTTTGGAATCGGTTGGGTTTCCTTCGGATAAATTACCCTTAGCTTTGACGATGATTTTAGCGGTAGATCGCCCCTTGGATATGTGTCGAACGGTAGTTAATATTTCAGGAGATAGCTTCGTTTGTGTGATGGTCGGTAGAGGGAAAAAAACTGAGGTTACGAGTTGAAAATAACAAATAGAAAAGCGAAAACCATTTAGCCTACCGTGAAGAATCAACAGTTCATTCACAATACATTAAATGTTTTTCGCTTTCGCTTAGGCGCACAACTATTTTGCGCTAGTACTTCAAGTACGACTTATTATTAAAGTGGTTCAGGACCAGCTCCGCCATCATCGCCGGGACCATCACCGCCACCAGGACCAACATTACAAGCTTGTCCAATATTGTCACAAGCGTAAGTAGAACATTGCGTTTCAGCTTCATAACGATAGCACCAACCGTTCAAGTCAGCTTGATAAGCCATCTCTTGTACTTTTTGCCAGCAGCAACTCCAGGTGTAAGTTTCTTCGTTCCATCCAGTTTCAAAAACGAAATCACAGTCCGTATCTAAGGATAAGTGCGCGGTGTAACAAGTATAATTACCACCACCAGTAGGCGCACGGAATTGTGGATCTTGAGTGGTAATTTCAGTTTTGTCAACTGGGTTTAAATCTTCTTCTATTGCTGTCTTTTTGCAAGAAGTTAGGCATAAAAAAGCACTCACGAGGAGTAAGCTAAGCAAATTTAATTTCTGTAGCATTTTCATTTTAATAGTTTTTATTGGTTAATGGATATTTCATTATCTATCTACTTACGTTGGTTTAGCAGAGATCAGTAATGTTTACAGATAGTTTAGTAAGTACTAATGGAATTTAATGGGCAGTTAGTTTTGCCTTAGTACTTCAGCGCGGAAGCTTCTGTTGAATCATATATAAATTGCACATAATTTATTTACAAAACAATAAAAATACATTTATAAATTATTAAGTTATTGTTAACTCATTGTTAACTACTTAAGGAGCGAAATTCCCTACGTTGGGTTAGTACTATCACTAGAGTAAATCCTTTGCAAAACTTAGCTTTGGTGATGCTGAAGCGATAGCAAAAGTATTTTAAATATTCCAGACAAATGGCTTAATTTTTGTGACATTCTTAAGTACACGCTTAGCGTATGTAACAAACATTATCGAGAATAACAACATGCCATTAAAACTACTAACCAAGACGATTTTTCTTGTCTTTGCTGCTGCATGGATAAGTTTGAGTTTAGAATTTTTTCTTTTCAAAGTAACGGATTACAACGTATACCGAGTCTTAGATATTTCTTTCTGGGACCTTTCCATTTTATCTCTTATTTTTTCGGTTCAGTACTTATTGTTTCAGCGCATCCCTAGTGACTTCACCACTTTATGGAATAGTTTTAAAAATGCAGATCCTGCTAGACCTGCGATTGCCATTGTTGCTTTAATAGGTTTTGGAATATTTAGTTTTATCCCTTCTACTTTACCAACGTGGATTTTCTTCGTGATGCTAGGTGCATTTGGCGGATTCTCTTTTTTGACCAATCGGATTACCAGAAGTTACTTTCCAAAGAAGCTATTGGCATTATTGTTTTTTTCGAGCTTTAATGCCTGCTTTATCTTTTGGATGCACGAAGAAGCCAATGCTGGCGTTCATTTACAATACGCCAAAAAATTAGCCGAAAGGCGAGATACAATTGCAGAAGACCAATTGCAGCAATTCATCCAGTTTGCAAAAGAAAATCCTATCCAACAAAAAGATCGAAGTTTCTGGGAAAAGAAATGGCTAAACAATGACTACCTTTCTTCGAATTATCGCTTTGCCATGCGTGATCGAAAAGTGAATACTGGTGTAGCACTAAACTACGATCGCCCCATTTTAGCTTTCGACCAAAGTTCAACCCCCATTTATCAAATTAATTTACCGACCAATCAAACCTTAGCCTTTCGCCTAAAAAAGAATTTTAAACCAAGTGTCTATACGGCCAATCGTCCTTACAAAGAAATGAAGCGGTTGAAAGAATACCAATTTTCAGTAGTTGATCACGGTCAAATTGTACTGAGTAATTCTCACATTTTTGATTTACAAATTATGAACCTTGCATTTCCGGAGCAAGGGAAAGGAGAAAAAATTGAGATTGACGGATTTGACGCCGTAGCCTATCATCATGCGGATCAAGTGTACGTACTGATTGGAGAGCCACTGTCGGAGGCACTCGTATGGGTTTCAAATTTTGCACTTTTCTTTAGTCTTTTTATTTTGGTGACTACGATACTAGAGTTGTTGAAAGTAGTGCTATTCCGAAAAAACATTAAAACGCTTTGGCCTAAGCTTCCCATTGAATTTCGTATTCAAATTACTTTGATTGCACTTACTATTTCTTTGTTCTTTATCATTGCTGCGACCACTTTATTCTTTTTACAACAAAACAACCTTGAAATCACTTACGAGCGACAATATTATATTGCGGAAACGGTTCGCAAGGTAATATTAGAAGAACCGATCATTGCAACAAAAATCTTGCAGAACCATTCCATTAACACCCTCGCAGAATTAGCTGATCGAAAGCAATGTGAAATTGATATATACGACGTCAACGGAAGGCTAATTATAAGTTCTATTGCTACCGCAAAAAACAGTCCTGCCGTTAAACTAGTTTCTCCTGAGGTACAAACAAAAGTTCGCAAAAATGCTTTTGCCATTGTAATCAATAGCTTTGAAAAAGAAAGCGAAACTTGTCTACGTTCCACCTTTAGTATTATTCAAAACAAAGAACTAAAAGGATTTGTAGCGATCAATACTTTTGAATCGGAAATTGGTACGGCACAAGATATTCCAGTTATCATGAGTCGAATTCTGAGTGTTTACGTTTTCTTGCTACTAGTTACTTGGGCGGTTGGTTTATTCTTAATTAATTTACTGACTAAGCCTTTAAAGCTACTCGCGAATCGACTTCGACAATTCAAGCCCGGCAAATCCAACGAAAAACTAAACTGGGAAGGGGACGATGCCATTGGGAAACTCATCGGCGAGTACAATGAAATGGTGGATGTCGTAGAGGAAACAACCAAAGAATTGATGCGAGCAGAGCGGAAAGGCGCTTGGCAAACGATGGCCCAACAGATTGCGCATGAAATCAATAATCCACTCACACCACTCCGGCTCAACGTCCAGTATTTCACTCATATGTTAAAACGACAGCAAACACCTGACTCCGACACTGTCAAACGCATTACGGACAGTCTAATCGAACAAGTTGATCACCTGACAAAAGTCGCTGCTCAGTTTAGATTATTCGCCAACATGGAAGCGCCCAAAACGGAGCCACTCCTCTTAAAAACGTTCTTACCTACGTTCATGGAAAAGTATCCTGATCGCGAAGGTTGCCAATTTCAGTTCCTTGACACCTTGGCAGAAAATGCCAATCCAACGGTCAACATGGACGCGGAGCACTTAGAACACGTTTTACAAAATTTAATCTCGAATGCTGAAAATGCCATTCCTGCAGATCGCGTTGGTAAAATTATCTTACGCCTTCGCCAACAAGCCAATCAACTCCTTCTAGAAGTCGAAGATAACGGCACTGGAATTGCCCCAGAACTCAAAGAAAAACTTTTTGACCCCATTTTTTCC
Source organism: uncultured Saprospiraceae bacterium (assembly GCA_937951685.1). GTDB lineage: Bacteria > Bacteroidota > Bacteroidia > Chitinophagales > Saprospiraceae > CALFBG01. The sequence continues at coordinate 8,448 of CALFBG010000079.1, forward strand.
ACGCAATCGGATCGCAAAGGCTTGGGCTTGCCGATTTGTCAGCGGATTGTTGAGTTTTACGGTGGGGAGTTGAGTTATGAGACGAAGGATGAGGTGGGGAGTTGTTTTTGTGTAACGCTGTAGCAGCAACAAGCGCAATTAACTACTACATTACTTTTGCTGTTTACATTCCGTTAGCTCTAAGGACACTATTTAAGTAGGTTTACCTAAAAAATTCACTAATTTATGACGAGTAAATTTTATTTCACGCTTCGTTAAAAAGCCTTGAAAACCATTAGGTTTTCTGCATTTTTCGCCTCGATTGAAGCAAAATTTCCTTCCGTCAAAATCACCAATCTATTTGGTAAACCTACTTACTATTATTTCATTTTTTTTTCTGTAGAGGGTAAGATTTCTCAAGTAGTTCCGATATATCCTTGTAAGACGAATCATACATCTTGTGTAAAAATGATTTAAGATTCGCTGAGGTGGAAGCTGAAAAACCAAAATAGAGTAAGCATCATTCAATTATTAATTAACACCATGTTGAAAAAAAGCATTTGGATGCTACTATTAGCATTAAGTATTGCCTCTTGTTCTAAGAACCAGAAGTTAGATTCAGACGATCAAATATCCATCAAAGAACTTGAGAAAGTTGATCATTACGTTACTTATATTTATCAAGGAACGAAGTACAAGACACAAGTATCCGAAGATGGCGTGCTGCTTCCTGATGAACAAAGTAGAGCGCTTGAAAAGGCAGTTGGCACGAGAGAGACGGTTTCTTTTTCATTTTCTTCTCAACCCGAGCATCATGTCTTTTTATTTCATTCCGAAATGGAAGGATATAAGTACATGGAAAAAAATGATGACCGTAAGTTAGCTCGCCAATTCCAAGTTAGTCATGCTACAAATTTACTGCGAGATCAACTTATCAACAAGTATGGTATTGAAAATTTGGACTTCAACAATCCTCAGATTAGTCAAGAAGCAAAAGCTGGTGTAGCTGCTATTTATGCGGAGTTCAAATTAAAAGGAGAAGCTCCTCAAAATGTGGAACAGTTTATTGGTAAATTAGAACGAAAAAGTGCAGCATCCGCACAAGCCGTACAAGACAGAAGCAATGGTTTATTGCGAGCATGGGAACATGATGATTACTTGGGAGCCATGTTTGATATTGAAACTGCGCCTAATGTTTGGATTTGGACGCATGGCGATTGGAATTGCTATAAAACCTATGCCGCGGCAGATTTAAATTGGAATTACAAACCAGATAATACAAGCTGGAACGATTGTATTAGTTCTGCTCAATTTAATTTTCAAGCAGGAGCAGATGGCGTAGCTTATGGTTTTTATAAGAATCCTCATTATACCATCAACGGTTGTACGCATCACATTTTAGTTGTCACGAGATCGGAATGGCAAAACGGTATTGTTAATGGTTTAATTCCCCGTATGCGAAGACCCAAGTGGAGAGGTGCCTTCTGCGGACATATGAATGATCAAATTTCTGCCCTACGCGTTCAAATTGTTTGGCAAGGCTGTCAATTCGATTTTGGAGATATGTATTAGTACGTAGAATAGTCTTCAATCCCAAAACCAAGAATGTTCTTAGCAATCAAATTGATTGCTAAGAACATTCTTTTTAAAATAGAAATTGTTTTATTATCTAGCCATCTACTACGTGAAGAGATTCCTTTTACAAAATCCCCCAATACCAGAAATAAACCACAAATACAAGATTGGAGAAGATCACAGAAAATACGACACTGCGATCCTTTATTTTTTTAATTTGAAGGATAAAGTACGCTAAGCTAATTAGCATTAAAGCGACGAAAGTGAATAGGACGATATAGAGGTAATTATATTCCGTGGGCAAACCAAAGGCCAGAATAAAATGATTACTATTCGCGACATTAATTAAAGCCGTGATAAAGCCGACTAAAACGATAACTCCAGCGATAGAAGTTAGAATACCTAAAGAGCGAATTATTTTATCAGAGCTTGTGGTATATCTTTTTTTGAAAAGTTTAAAAGTATTGATAAAAACAAACACGATCATTAATAGCAAGGCGATGAGTAACGGGAGGATAAAAAGTGGATGAAATTCTTTTAAACTACTTCCTAGTTTTGAAATACCTGGATTTAGTTTTATATCTTTTGTCAAAGTAATTGCTTTTGCTTTTTCAAAAGCCTTTACGTTTGGTTTGGTAGACAGATCATTAGCGAATGCTGTTGTGATTTCATTTCCTATGGGAGAAAAGCTGGCAGCGTGTCCAAAGGTATGCGCATTTACTAAATAGCTCTTAGTAAACTTCTGCTGTACATTCAATCCATTAGCACTTGGTGTGATTGGATCATACTCTCCAGAGAATACGAGGACAGGTGCCGTTAGCGTATCTAAACTCGAGAGATTATGCTTCAGCAATAAGGAATCCGTTTTATGTTCATTCCATTTTTCACAAACTTTAAAATCGGATTGATAGAAGGAAATTCCACCGTTCAGTTGCTGATGTTTAAGTGCATTGATTTTAAATTCAGAAAACTCATTATTAGGAAGTACTTCATTACAACTCACACAATAGTAAACGCCATAATCCATCGATAGCAAACTTGAAAATGCAGCTACTAAATTGCCTAAAGCAGCTTCGTTTTCATGATAAAATTGATAAATCAGTAATGGTATCACCTCAATCAGTTGTTTATGATAAAGTGCTTGTTGAATGGCTACTTTAAAATCTTCTGCATTGTAGACAAACTCATCTGAATCGCCGATTTTTGTATCAATCGAAACTTTGATAGGCTGTTGTTCTAAATTTTCAACTACTTGATAAAAGATATTTTCCAAATCTGGATATTGTTGATTGCATGCTGGATCTTGCTTGCATTTTTCGAATACCATGGAGAGACTCGTCACAAAATTACTAGTATTCTTGGTATAATAAGTCGCTAAATCATCAATAGGAGAATCTAGGATTAAGCTCTCAATATCTTCCAAAAAAGTACTTGCATACACTTGAGCCATATACGTTCCGTAAGAGACTCCGTAGACATGCCATTTTTTATACCCTAATTGTGTTTTCAAAGCATGCAAATCTTTTGCAATCGACAAACTGTTATACGCGTTGATATCGACGCCTCGATTGAGGAGGTCTTGTTTACAAGATAATGCCATCGCCACTTTCTCATTTTCATCTATCGTAACGGTTTGATTTTTTGCTAAAATCTTTAGAAACGCTTCCCCTAGGTCAGGGCAAAGTCTTGGCTCAGAAAATCCAGTACCTCTAATATCTAATAATACAATATCATTTTCTTTCCGTAGAGGATGATCTCGCCAATTTCCAACAAGTTCAATGCCGCTTCCCCCAGGACCTCCCTGAATAAAAACAACTGCTTTCGCAGCTTCCTTATTAGAAGTGTTTTTCAAAACGGATACGGCAATCTTTATAAACTTACTGGTAGGTTCGTCCCAGTTTTCAGGTACTTGTAAGTAACTCCAAGTGATTGCTTCTTTGTTTAAACTTTCCCAGTTTGGAAAAAAGGATTCCGCTTTTTCCAGTCGAACTTCTTGTCCTTGAACGCTCACGAGAATAAGCAAAAACAATATTACGATTAGGCTAAGTGATTTATTACTATTCATATTTTTTTGGTTAAAAGATGCGTTCAAAATAAATTTTACTATTAGTTAACTATTAGATATATTTTACCAGAATCTCCCTCTTAAGTGTAAAAAGCTTATTTTAAAAATCAAAGTTGATGTCGATCACTTTTTCGGCTTCTATCTCTAAATCAATATTGATTGCACTAAGCGCTTCATTCGGTCGCTTAATAATTTCTTTTAATAATCTTTCAAACTTCAAGTTGATTAATTCTATGGTAGCTTGTTCATAGCGATTCACATTGTAATCTATCCTACTCCATATATTTTCTTCCCTTACCGAAAAACTTACTAATAAAGGAAGTTTACTATAAGCAGTGCTAATCGGATACGATTGCAGTTGCACTTTTTCTGTAAGCTCAATCTGTTTATAATCATAAGATGGATTTTGCAAAACGAGAAGAATATCTAAGCGCAAGGCATTTTGTAAAGTTTCCGGTAGATCTTGATGTTCATCTATTTGCAGTAACCTTTCTTGTGTTTGTTGAAGAATTTCCTTCGCACTAGCATCCGCTTTTATAAATGTTCTTAAAGGCAAGGTTTTCACAAACATTCCTAATTGGTTTTGCAAGGCTGGCGATGTTCTTCCCGCATTAACGGTTCCTATACAACTATCTTCCGATCCGTACATTTTGTGGATGAGCATATTAAAGGAAGCGATTAGCAAACTGTGCAAGGATATCTTATATGTTTGCATCAATTGTTTTAGCGCCGTTAATTCAAAAGCAGTATATTTAAATTCCTGCGTCGCAGCTTTATGCTCCGCTAAAGGAGATTCCTGATCGAAAGGAATCCTGTTTCCCCAAGTATAATTACGGAGATGGTTTTGCCAAAAGTCTAAATTTTTCGCTGTTGTATTTTCAAACTGATTTTGATACCATTCCGCATAATCTTTAAACTGTAGTTTGGGTTTTATATCCTCTTGTTTTTCTCGCTGCAGTGAGGTTTTGTATTTACTTGTTAATTCGTTGATCAAAATTTCTAAAGACCATCCGTCCATCACAATGTGGTGTGTGTTAAATATTAGATAAGCCTGTCGGTTATTTTGAGCAACCAAGGCTACTCTTATCAATAAATCATGCTCCAAATCAAAGACTTTGTTGACAAAGGCATTAATTGTTTTTAGTAATTCATGCTCTGCCGCAACAAACTCCTCTATCTCAAAGGATATTTTTTCAGCAGGATTTACCTTTTGTTTAGGGATTCCAGCTACTGCTATAAAATTAGTTCTTAAGACCTCATATTTTTCCAATATATTCAGCAATACCTTTTCCAAAACAACTTTATTGATGGCTCCTTTGATTTCAAATACTGCTGGCATATGATACGCCACCGATTTTTCGGCTTGTTGCGAAGCTAACCAAATAAGGCGCTGAGGAGGGCTAACACAATAGTACTCGCGTTTGTCAACGGGCAGGATCATCCTTACTTGCTGTGTTGCTTTTTCTGCTAAAAAAGCAGCTAGTGTTCGAATCGTTGGATAATCAAATACATTTTTTAAATTTAGTCTACAGTGTAATTGTTCTTCAATCAAATTAATGAGTTTGACGGCATTTAAAGAGTGCCCACCAAGGGTAAAAAAATCATCAACCACTGTAATTTCTGTGGAGAGATTCAATACCGTTTTATAATAATTACTCAATGCTATTTCCAAGGCTGTAGTTGGTACATCTCCCGTCAACAAAGCACTTTTAATATTTATTTTTTTAGCTTCTAAAGCTTTACGGTTTACTTTTTTATTCAAGGTTAAGGGAAATTCCTTTATCGGAATAATGATATAAGGGATCATGTATGCGGGGAGTTTTTCCCTCAGTATATTTTTAATCGCCTCTATTTTTAGCGATTGATCTTCTTTCAGGATGTAAGCAATTAAACGAGCTTCTTGATCCGGTTTTTTCTGGGCAATTACGATCGAAGATTTTATCCCTTTTATTTGATCAAGCTTCGTTTCTATTTCTCCCAATTCTATCCGGTATCCTCTTATTTTTACTTGATAATCATTCCGACCTAAAAATTCTATTTCCCCCAACGCATTCCATTTCCCTAAGTCTCCAGTATGATATATTTTCTTAGCTTTATCAAATGGATTGGTTATAAATCGCTCTTTTGTCAATGCTTCATTTTGATAGTAAGCTTGAGCCAAACCATCTCCTCCTATATAAATATTCCCAACCGTACCAATAGGCAATAATTGAAGCCTTTCATCAAGAATATAAAATTCCGTATTATGAATAGGTTTTCCAATATTAGACGCTTCGAAGGCTTTCGTTATTTTTTTGCAGCTAGACCAGATCGTCGTTTCGGTAGGTCCATACATATTCCATAAGGCTGCATTCGTTTTAAGTAGTTTTTCGGCTAGTGTTTCACTAAGTAAGTCGCCACCGCATAATACTTTCAACACCTTACTCCCCTTCCAAGCGGCATTGTACAGCATTTGATAAAAACTTGGCGTGGCTTGCAGTACCGTTGGTGTCCAGCTTTCCAGTTTATCCACTATTGCTAAAGGATCAGACAATAGTTTTTGACTCGCAATATATGTAGTGGCGCCAGTGATTAAAGGCGTAAAAAATTCAAGGATGGAAATATCAAAAGAAGGTGTCGTAACAGAAAAAAATCGGTCTTCTTGAGTGATACCGGGTTGATGCTTTATACTAATTAGAAGATTAACCAAGGATTGATGACGAATGGCTACTCCTTTAGGTTTTCCAGTTGAACCAGAAGTATAAATAATGTAAGCAAGGCTTGAAGAAGACAATGGTTCGGCTGCTACTGGCGATTCATATTCTTTGCTAAACAACAATGTTTCTATCGCTAGAAATGCTTTATCAAACTGTAATTTTTGCTTTAAGTCTTCTGTGCCAATGATTAACGCTACTTCACTATGATTAATGATATAAGCTAATCGATCTTTTGGAAAAGCGGCATCCAGAGGAATAAAGATGTTTCCCGATTTCAGAATCCCTAAAAGAGTAGCAATAAGATTAGCCGAACGATTTATAAAAACAGCGATAGGAATTCCTTGTTTTTTATCAAAGCGCTGCCGTAAATGATTGGCAATACGGTCCGATAGTTTGTCCAGTGCTCGATAAGTATAATGGTTCGCTTCGTCTTCTAAAGCTATTTTGGCTGGCGTTCTATTGACTTGACTGCTAAAAAGATCAATAACATTAGCTTCTTTATTATAGTCAAATTGCGTCTTATTAAAATCAAAGCGCAAATTTTGTTTTTCAACGTCCGTAAGATATTGATATTGAGAAAGGCTTTTTTGTGTGTTGGCAATAATTGCCATCAATAGGGTTTCGAAATGGCTTACAACTTGGCTTATTGTAAACTCATTGAAATAGTTGATATTATAATCAAAATCAATTTTTACATCCTCCGACTCATCGAACTCTCTAATATAGATCGCCAACGCTACTCGTTCTGAATGATGTGACAAGGGAATTACAGTGGTTTTCGTATGCAAGAAATGATCGGCATAAGATTGCTTTTCGTAAGAAAGCATAATATTGAACAGTCGATCTTTTTCTTGAAAAAGTTCTAAAGCTTTAATTAATTTCCCTAAAGGAAAACGTTGGTGACGGTAATTTTGTCGCAATTTTTGTTTGATATTTTTAATCAACGCTTCAAAGTTATCATCAAAATCTAAGGTGATTCGCAAAGGAGATATTCCCATAAATAATCCTACAGTATTTTTAAATATCCGTTTGCCTCTATTCAATACGGGAAGTCCAATGGCGAAATCTTTATTTTGGTGTTTTCTACCAAAGTAAAGATAAATAGCACCTAAAATGACATGGAATGTTGAGCAACCAACTTCCTTTCCAATTTGAGTTAATTGATTATAAACAGCACGCTTTATAAAAACAGCTTTTCGCTTGCTTTGGTTAGACTTTCCGGTAGTTGCGATTTTTTCTAATAACCGCTGAGGGAGTTCTTGAAACGCTTCTTTCCAATACGCTTTGTCTTTTTCATAAGCTTCGGATAAAGAATAAGCTTGATCATCCACAACAAAGTCGCTGTAACTGTATGGATATGCTGAGTTTATTGCTCCAGATTCCATCAACTCATTGTAGTTCTTTACCAATCGCTGAAACATCAAGGAAGTTCCCCATCCATCTGTAATCAAGTGATGGTATACTGAAAAAAGGTAATGGTGCGTCTCTTTTACTTTTATTAAAATAAATTTATACAATGGTTTTTTTCCCTCCAACTCAAAAGGCATTTGAAATCTTTCTTGCATAAAATGAATGGCCTGCTCCACTGCATTTTCATAAGCAGAAAAATCTAAGTACGCTAGAAAAGCGTTGTCTGCCTCCAGAATATCAATTGCTGGTGCTGATCCGTCATGGTTTAGCACGATCCGGAAAGCGTCATGTTGATGGATCAACATTTTGTAAGCATCGTTCAATACTTCATAAACCAAATTTCCCTCGATAGAGATTTTTGCTCCTATGTTGTAAATAGGATCTTTAGGATACATTAATTGTTCAAAATAAACATCCTCTTGTGGTAGACTGAGTTTCATAACTCGTGATTTAACAAAGTTTATAAGGAGAATGGCAAGGAATAAATGCTTTTGTGCTAATACATCGTGGTAAGTAGGTTTACCTAATAGATTGGTGATTTTGACGGATGAAACGAGACGCGTTTACACCCATAGCTTTGCTGTTAGTGCTTCCTTGTTGGTTGTTTCTAAATCTTTAACGATATCTCCGAAATCAAATTTCACAATTCTATCTGCATGATGAAAGTAAGCATCGTCGTGCGTTACAGCGATAATTGTTTTACCTTCTTTTTTCAATTTAGGAATCAATTCTTCATAAAAATACTTTCTAAAATGAGGATCTTGATCTGCTGCCCATTCGTCTAATACCAATACCGGTTTATTTTCCAGTAAAGCAAGAATCAAGGCCATTCGTTTGCTTTGTCCTTTAGAAAATTGTCGTCTGGCAGATTCTTCTTTATCATCTTCAACAACTTTATCTAACTTCATTGTTTTAAGCAATTCAGTATATTGTTTATTATTTTCGAGGGTAAAGTCATCATAGTTTTGAGAAAAGATATGATTCTCTGTAAAAACAGCCGATATTAAATTTTGCATTTTTTCCGTAACGTTCTCCTCTTCTTTTCCATTTAATACGATGGTTCCTCCGGTAGGTTGATATAAACCCGCAAGAATATTGATAAACGTACTTTTTCCAGACCCATTTCCCCCCACGATAAAAATTGTTTCCTGTGCTTTGATGTTTAAATCTAGTGGTCCCAAGCCAAAACTTGAAGGTTCTCCCTCTTTAGTTGTGTAAACGAACTTGATATCTTTGAAGTTGATGGAATGAAACTTAGTATCTTTTGCAGGTTCTTGATAATAGCTATCGTCAACGATTTCAAAATCTGCTACAAACTTTTTGATGCGATCATCTGCGACGATAAATCTAGTATAAACTTGCTGTAAGTTGATAATATTATTGATCGGTCCCGAGATGAATAAGATCAGTACAACGTAAGCAATAACTTCTTCTCTTGTCAATAATCCATATTCAGGAAGTACAAACAAAATTACCGCAATTACAAAATATAAGCCGTATTGACTGATTAGATTAATAGATAAAAAAATATAATTTATTCTAAAATCCAATTTCATGGCGGAATTTCTATTCGGAACCAAAAAGTTATTCAACAGGCTTTCTCTTCTAAAAAAACTCAATTTTAATTGTTTAAATCCTTTCATTACATCATCTACAAACTTGTAATAATGCTCATTGTACATTCTCAAAACCCTAACTTGCTTTGACATGGTATTCATCACAATAAAGTAAGAACCTGCCACAACGATAATTAGTCCTAAGACAATGAGCGCAGAAGTCGTTGAAATGGTAAACATATAAACTAAGCACAGCACCAACATCAATAAGGAATTTACAGTATGTGTAACGGTATATGGTAACGCAGAAAAAACGCGTAAATCTTCAACCGCCGTATAAAAGCGTTGAGAACCGAGTTGTTCTAATTTCTGTAAAGGAGCTTTTAAGATCTGCGAAAAAACTTTTTCTTCGTTGCTGTAAAGCAATTCAAAGGAGAATTTATTTAACTGCTTTTGAAAAACGATGTTCAACAAATAAGTATATACAATAATGATCATAAATGAAATCCCCATATAATCGGTTAAGAAACTTTCATTGCCTCCCAAAACATTATTGATGATATAGATGATGCCAAAACTTAATATCGTATTAGGCAATGCATATAATAACAAATAAACTATATATTTAACTTTCAACTTCAGCATCTGTTCAATTTTTTATGGCTTAAAAAATAAATCATCATTCGTTTTAGTACTTAATGCTGAAGCGTTTCTTTTTTCAAAATCGCACGAATCTTATGGGCAATGGCTTCAGCGTGCTGGTAAATAAAAAAATGACTCCCTTCGAAAATTTGAAATTGAAAGGAAGCATTCGTAAATCTTTTCCAATTTGCTATCTTGATTTTGTTTTTTTCTTCGGATCCCATGAGTGCGCAAATTGGTATTCCCAAGCGAGTGCCCTCTTCAGAGAAATTCCCCGTTTCGAGTATTCTAAAATCTGCGCGTAGAATGGAACTAAAGAATTGATATAATCCATCGTTTTCTATCACTTCGTTTGGAATTCCCCCCATTTCTCTTAACTCTTTTTTAAAATCATTATCATTCATTAAATATCGTTTCTCCTTTTTGGCTTCTTGCAAAGGATTAAGGCCTGGTCCCGCATTTCCAGAAACCAGCAAATGACTAGCCGAATCGCCTAAATCTTCCATCTTTTTGGCAACACTTAGGCCCAACGTAGCGCCCATGCTATGGCCATAAATCAGGTAAGTCTGTTCGTTCCTGCTTTTTTGAATTTGCTTGACGTAATCTTTGATCGCTTCTTCTTTGGTTAGAAAAAAAGCTTCCTCGTGTCTGCTTCCTCTTCCCGCTAATTCCAAGGGAATAAAATCAAACTCCTGAGCCAAATGAGTTTTCAAAAAATCAAAAGAATGACTACTGCCTCCCGCGAAGTGCAATAAAAAAATTTGAGGTTTTCTTTTTAAATGATCTGCAACAATCGTTCTATGAATAAGTTTTTCTACGCGGTTCATCTGATTTCAAATTTCTGATATGGATGCAATGGGACTAAGTATTTTGTTTTCAACAAATGAATTTAAATCGACATCCTGCTGCGCATCTTCGAATAAATCCATGGGACACATTAACCTTAGTTTGATGCCTGCCTCAAATAACACACACACTAAAGCTACGCCGTCCTGCTTTGGAAGTCGGTCTGTGCTAGAGGATACCTGTCCCACTAAAGCATCCTGATTTAGATATTCCGTGTCTTGCAAAAGAAAATTAAAGTATCCTTTAAAGCATTGATCTAGGTCGAGCGATCTTGCTTCGAACAAATCTTTTCTAATGACTTCATAAGGTATTTTTTGATGCAACCGAACCCTAAGGTATTTTTCGTAAACCTCATAAATGTATTCTTGCGGGGATTGTGCACTAGGAGTAATGATTTGCAAAGGCAAAAAATTGGTGGTAACACCGATCAGGTTTGACCATTCAACATCTTCGTTAATTGCTTCTTTACCATTGACCGCAATCTGTTGTAAAAAAGAGTTTTCAATTGACAATTCACTTAGGAGTTGCTGATGAGCGGCTAAAAATAAAGCCGAGATCGGTAGATTATATTTCTTAGCTTTTTCCTTGACCATTTCAAATGATGCTCCGGTTAGGAATATTTCCTGAACCGTATACGCCACAAATTCGACAGGAGCATTGGGCTTTACTTCTGGGTTGGTCACGGGGGAAATATTTTTAAGATAATTCAACCACCAAGCTCTTTGGGTTTTCCCGGTTGCTGCCTGCAAAAACTTTTTTTGGTTGGTGGCAAAAGCAAGGTTTGAAGCACTCTTTTCCGCTCCGTTGGGTTGCCCAAAAGCATTCGCTAGAGCGCTGCATATTTTTCTAAAACTGTCAATGTCAACGAGAGCGTGCGCTAAACTAATTTTAAAAAAAGCTTTACGAGAGTCATTGGGGTCAACAACTAAAAAAACTCGAAGCAATGGTGTTTGATTAAAATAATTAAAAGGTTTTTTCAAAAACACAGCGGCTTCCGCCTCTACTTCCGCGAGTGCATCAGGATCAAAGTCCTTAATTAATTTTATGTCGAGTTTAACTTGATCGCTCCCAATTGGTTTTTGCAGCAGCTCTCCTTCCCGTTCCCCTTCTTCGAATTCGACTAATAATGATTCATAAAAGCTTAAAAAAAATCGAAATCTATCTTCAAAGTGATCCGCTGAAAATGTTGGCCTGACAATGGTAGGCGATTGAATCAACGCCCAGGGTCTTCTTAGGAAATATTTTTGGTTTTCAGATAATCCTAAAGAGGACTTGGTAATATCTTTGGCCATTTCCTCTTTGGGCTGCAGCATTTCAGTTTGCTTTGCGGAAGCTAATCCTGAATCTTTCTTGAGCACTTTAGCCATATCTTCTAGTACGGGATATTCGAAGCTGTCTCTAATGCTAAATTCGTAGGCATTTTTTTTGAGCTGACTCATCAATTGAATGGCCTTCATCGAATTGCCTCCTAGATCGTAAAAATTATCTTTGACACTTACTTGATCTAGCTTTAAAACGGATTCCCAGACCGAAACCAACAACTTTTCTTGCTCGTTACGCGGCGCTACATATTCTTTGGGGTGAAAGACATTTCGATCGGGTTTCGGGAGCGCTTTTCGATCTATTTTATCATTATGTGTCAGTGGGATTGCGTCCAACATGATATAAACTTTAGGCACCATATATTCTGGTAATTCCTGCTTAAGCCGTTGTTCAATAGATTTATAATCAACTGCTTCCGTACAAACTAGATAAGCGACCAATTCTTTTGAGCCATCCTGATCTTTTACTGCGAGCACAACCGATTGTTTGATCACTGCGATCTGATTCAAGGCAGCTTCTATTTCTCCCAATTCTATCCTAAACCCACGAACCTTAACTTGATGATCTTTCCGTCCCATAAATTCGACATTCCCATCTGGTAACCAACGTGCCAAATCTCCAGTTCGATACAATCGTTCTCCCGGTTTAAATGGATGAGCAATAAATTTTTCTGCCGTTAAGTCTGGTCGATTGATATAGCTATGTGCAAGCTGTACCCCGCTGATACATAATTCTCCTGTCAGTCCGATGGGAAGTAATTGTAAGTTATCCGAAAGAATCAAAAATTGAGTATTGGCAATAGGCTTCCCAATCGGAATGGTTTTAGCGTTGAGACGAATGCTATCCGTCAATTTAAAGATTGATACACACATACTGGTTTCGGTAGGACCATAAGAATTATAATAATTACCACCATGAGACAAGAAGGAACGAACTTTTTCATAATTGGGAGAATCTCCTCCGGTAATCAATATTTTCAAATTCTTTAAACTTTCATTATCCATTATTTGAAAGTACGAAGGTGGAATGGTCGCTAAATCAATTTGTCGATCTTGAATATAAGCTTCTAAAAGCTTAGGATCACTCCGAAGTGCTTCACTTGCGATATGTAAGCAGGAGCCGGATAACAGCACATTGAAAATTTCAGAAATAGAAAAATCGAAAGAAAAGGAAGTAAATTGTAAGGCATGGTGCTGATCGCTAATCTCATGTCCTTCAATCTGAGCCAAAATAGCATTCAATAATCCTTGATGTGCGATTAATGCTCCTTTAGGATTCCCGGTCGATCCAGAAGTATAAATAACATAAGCGAAGTCTTCGGGGGTAATTAGAGACTTATGCGCCGAGCTATATTTTTCTAGTTCAAGTTCGACCGCTATCGCTAATATAGAACCTTCATAATACTCCAATTCCTCGCTTTTCACTTGGTCAGAGATCAGCAATTGAATCGCTGCATCTTGCAGAATATATTTTTTCCGAGCGGGAGGATAAGCTTTATCTACTGGCACGTACACGGCTCCTGCTTTCATAATTCCTAATAGACAAACGATATATTGCTCACTCCGCTCTAAATGTACCCCAATAAAATCCCCTTTCTTGACATCGTATTTTTCTAGCAAACAACTGGCTAGTTGATTAGATTGTTGGTCTAATGTTTGGTAACTAAGAGCAGTTTCTTCGAATACAATTGCATTCGCATTTGGTGTACGTTGTGCTCGTGTGATAAAAAAATCTATGACCGTTTTGTCTTGCGGATAGTTGACTGCAGTTTTATTAAATACTTCCAATAATTCGTGGCGTTCTTTTCGAGACAAATACTCGATTTCGTGCAGTGCCATTTGTGGTGTGGATAGTAAATTGGTCAACAGACTTTTGAAATGACGCATCAAATTTGAGATCATCGTTTCGTCATAAACATCAACATTAAAAACAAGTTCAAAAGAAAGGATATCGCCCAGTTGGGTGGCATGAAATTCTATATCATTTTTACAAATTGTCAATCCTCCATCCTCTATTTCCTCAAATGCTTGAGGATTTAAATCTTTTGAAGACAGCGTTGAGTTACGCCCATGAAATTCCCAAGAGATATCATAAAGAAGCGCTCGGCTTTGATTATATTTGAGCGCTAAATCGTCTACTAGTTTATCAAACGGATATGCTTGATGAGCAAAATCTTCTAAAACGGATACTTTAACCCTTTGATAAAAATCTAGAAAATTATCCCCTATATATATTTTATTCCTGAACGCTAGAATATTTACATAAAAGCCAATTTGATCCTCTAAATCGGGATGCGTTCTTCCCGCCACCGGACCACCAATAATAATATCATCCGCCTTAGTGTATTTATAAATAAGCACATTGATCGCCGATAACAAAACCAAATAAAGACTTCCTTCATTTAATTTGACAAATTGATTTAATTGATTCGTCAAATCTTTAGAAAAATAACTGCGTAAACATTTTCCATGGTAAGTTTTAACCTTAGGGCGATGCTTATCACTAGGTAAATCAATGATGGGCAATTCTCCGGACAATCGATTCAACCAATAACGTTTGTGCTGCTCATAGCCATCGCTATTCCATTGGTCTAATTGCCACGCAGCATAGTCTTTATACTGTATCCTTAAAGGAAGCATATTCGGTGTAATTCCCGAGGCGAAAGCTTGGTAATAGTTCATTACATCCCGTGACAAAATATCGACAGACCAACCATCGCTAATAATATGATGTATGTTATAATAGAATACATATCTATGCTCGGATAACCGTAGTAAACTAGCTCGAATTAAAGGACCTTTAGCCAAATCAAACGCTCGATAGGAATCCTTTGAAATAAAATTACGCGAAGCAGCGGCGGCATCCTCCTCGCCGCTATAATCTTTAACCTCAATACAAAAACCTAAGGCTGCTGGACTTAAGACAAATTGTCGAATTTCTCCGGCATTATCTACTTTAAATATCGTGCGTAATATTTCGTGGCGGGCGATGACCGCGTGTACTGCTTTTTTGAAACTATTGATATCCAATCGTTCTTCCAACACAATCGTATTCGGTATGTTGTAAGCAATAGAGCTTTCTTCTAATTGACAAACAAGCCAGAGTCTTTTTTGAGCATTGGAAATTTTATAGCTTTCTGATTCCAAAAGCTTAGGAATACTTTTAGAAGGAGTAGTCAAAGATACTTGTATTTCTTTCTCTAAAAATTCAATAAGTTCTTTTTTATGCGCTTGAATTACTTTAATTAAGTTGGGTGGAATGCTAATCCCTTTTTCTTTTTTTATAGCAAGTCTACCTTCATCCACAAACAAGTTAATGCCTTTCGATTGTGCCGAATGAACAATTTCTATGGGTTTAATCTTAGCTTGCATGATTACAGTATTGACGTTTAAGATTGAAGGGAAATAGTTTGCAAAGCGGAAATTGCAATGTAAGCGCATTCCTAGTTTCAGGCGGAACACTAGTATTTATTTAGTCTGCGATGGACGGCGTACGCTAAATATATTGGTTTTTTGAAGACAGCTTTTACCTCAGGCGGGCGTTTCTCGATTGATTCGAAGCATCATTATTCAAAACTTCAACTTTCGTATTAAAATAACGAGGCGATTATTTTTCGTTTTCCTTCGTAGGGATTTCTACCATGAGAACAAAGTAGATTATCTATAAATAAAACATCCCCTTTTTGCCAAGGAAATTCGTTGGTTGCTTTTTTATAAGCATTTATAATTTCTTCTACCTCTTCTCTAGTAATTGCTGTCCCATCCCCATAGAAGGTATTATTTGGGAGTTGGTCTTCATTGTCAACTGCGCCATAATCTTTTTCTAGAGTAAACTTATGAAAGAAAGAAGCATGATTAAACCAAACCATTTCTTTAGTTGTAGGATGCTCCCAAACCGCTTTTTTGGTCCAAGTTAATTCCAAGTTATCTTCGCTTTTCCATCGAAACTCCGTTCCCGTATTATTGCATTCAGCGGCTACTTTATCTTTATCATCCGTTTGAAATACCTCTTGCCAAGACAAACCAATATCTTTATTCAAGTTCCTCATGTATTTCACTCCTTTTTCTAAGAACTTGGTTCTTGTTTTTTCACTTAAAAAACTTAAGACTAAGCGATTGTCTGCGATTGGTGTTTCCCCTCTTTCCGTCGGAGGATTAATGCAACAGAATACAACGTACCGAGGATGCCCATTCGGCATATAAGAGGCTTCACTGTGCATATTAATGCTAAACTCTTTTGGATAACTGGTACTGGTGTATACATTTTTCCCCACTGCAAATCTTGGAGAAGAACGGAAAGCATATGCTAAGGATTCAGAATTAAATAGTTTACTAATTTCTTCAAACTTAGCTACTCTGTTGATATTAAAACCACGAAATAGGATCGCACCAAATTTACATAGTTGCTCATCAAACTCTATTTTATTGGCAGAGATCCATTCGATCAAATTAGCGCTCCCCGCTGTAGCTGTTTTAACAAATGGAAAATCATACTTTCCTTTTACGCTAACAGGCTCCTCTGCGGCATTGGTAGTAATCACTTTAAGTTCGTTATTTTCTATAAGTTCTTTTTCCATGATTTGGGTTTTAATTATTTATGGGTAATTCTATTTTATATCAATTTATATCAAAAAAATCTCATTTTTACAAATACATAATTTCTTCATTTTGGGATGCTTGTTCCGCTTTACTGGTGTTGACAATGTCGATATATTGAGCTTGTAACTGCACGGTAGGATATTTAAAAACAGTCTCTATACCAAGTTTCACCTTATAGACCTTTGTGATTTCAAAAGATAATTTGACGGCGATTAGGGAGTGTCCTCCTAGGTCAAAAAAGTTATCCTTTACTCCAATTTTTTCGATCCCCAATACTTGCTGCCATAGGTTAACCAAAGCCATTTCGGTATCACTTGATGGTGCTACATAGGCTTGTCTGAGATAAGCTTCATCGTCTGGAGTGGGCAATGCTTTACGATTTATCTTACCATTATGTGTCAATGGCATTTCAGCTAAGGTCACATAGATTTTGGGAACCATGTAGTCCGGAAGCTTTTTGGCTAAAGCCTGCGAGATCAAGGCGGTATCAAGGTTTTCTTTACCAACTAGATAAGCCACTAGTTGTTTAAAACCATTATTATCTTCTTTATCAATGACGACCGATTGTTCGATTTCGGCTTGTTCGTTCAATATGGATGCTATTTCCTCTAATTCTACTCGGTATCCTCGAATTTTAACCTGCTGATCTACCCTTCCTTTAAACGCAATATTACCATCTGGCAACCAACAAGCTAAATCTCCCGTTTTATACAAACGTTCTCCTTGTTGAAACGGATTGGCGATAAACTTCTCTTTAGTAAGTTCGGCTTTATTCAAGTATGCTTTGGCTAAGCCAGCACCACCGATATGGACTTCTCCCGATACGCCAAAAGGAACTAATTGACTTGATGAATCTAATATATAGATACTCATATTCTGTATTGGCTTACCAATGTATATTTCTGCGGTGGAATCCTTGACTTCATAAACTACGCAACCTACCGTTGCTTCTGTTGGTCCGTACTCATTATATATTTTTATGTCTGGATTTATTCGGTGTAGTATTTCAATGTGCGTTTGTTTCAATTCTTCTCCCCCAACGATCACTAACTCTAGATGGCTATGCTCAAGGGCTGTGTCCCCCAATAAACTGATATGTGAAGGAGTAATTTTTATACAAGAAAGTGCAGTAGACAAGTATTCCTTCAGCAGTGCCAAACTGTCTTTTTCTTCCTTAAAGACGTGCAAGGTAGCGCCACTAACTAAGGGTAAGAAAAGACTTGTAATCGTCAAATCAAAAGAGAGCGAAGTATATAAACCAAAGTTTTGGTTGGTCAAATCATTCTTTAGATAATAATCCTTCCCCCAAGTTAGATAGTTCATCAAAGCCTGATGTTCAATCAGTACTCCTTTGGGTTTTCCCGTTGACCCTGAGGTATAAATCACATAAGCTAAATCCACTGGCGAAACAGACCATTCATTTGCGGAACGATAATTTGATGCATCAAATTCGATATCTATTGCCAAGAGCGTTCCTTGATAATAGTCGATATCAAACATATATTTAGAGTCTGTTATCAGCAACCGAACACTAGCATCGTCAAGCATATATTGCTTGCGGTCAGAAGGGTAATTGATATCAATCGGTACATACACCGCTCCCACTTTTAAGATGGCAAAAATGGCAATGATGTATTGTTCACTTCTTTCCAGATGTACGCCAACAAAGTCTCCTTGTTTGAGGTTTTTTTCCTGCTTCAAGCAATGAGCTAGTTGATTAGATTGCTGCTCTAATGCTTGGTAACTAAGCCGCTCCTTACCAAATACGACGGCCGTTGCATCAGGGGTCGCTTGGGCTTGTTTGGCAAATAAATCGACAACTGTCTGATCTCTTGAAAAGGCTACTTGCGGCGCATTGAAGCTTGTCAAGAGTTTATTTTGTTCTTCTAATAAGTAAGGTACGGTGAAGATTGGTTTTTCAGGATTCGCTAACAGCGCTTTTAATAATTGTTTATAATGAAGGATCAGTCTTTCGATCATTTCTTGTTCATAGACGTCTCTGTTATAATTAACGCCAATGTCTACCCCCGCGCCACACTCCGTCAAATGCAACTCCAAATCAAATTTGACCATCCCATTTTCTCGAAGTTCCAACGCTTCGTCACGATCAAGACTCGTCTCTTTTTCTGCGACGCCGTGATAATCCACTAAGATATCAAATAAAGGATTTCTACTTGCATCTCTTCGAACGTTCAGTTCTTCAACCAGTTTATCAAAGGGATACATTTTATGCTGATAAGCTTGGAGTACATTCGTTTTAATTTGCTCATACAAAACATTAAAGCTATCCTCCGGATGAATCTGATTGACCAAAGCCAAGGTATGCAAATAAAATCCAATCTGGTTTTCTAAATCGGGATGATCTCTACCGGCTACGGGATTCCCGATACAAATATTAGTTTCTCCGGTATAGCGATAAAGTAGTACATACCATGCCGTCAACAATCCTGTAAATAAACTTCCTCCTTTTTCTCTGGTAAAGTTTCGCAACGTTGAGGTCAAATCTGGCGAAAGGCGGGCGGCAATACTGCTCCCGTTAAAAGTTCTAATCTTCGGTCTGCTTTTCTGTGTTGGCAAATCTATCGTTGGTATTTCGCCAGCTAATTGAGAAAGCCAATATGCTTTATGGTCTTTAAAAATGGGGCTATCCAATTGAGAGAGTTGCCAAGCGGAATAATCTTTATATTGTATCCTTAAAGGAGAGGGAATAGATGACGTACCAGAGTGGTGGTGCTCATAGGCATTCATCACATCCCTCGATAAAATATCCATAGACCATTCATCACTAATGATATGATGAATATTATAATAAAATAGATATTGTTCGGCGGCTAATTGAATTAAACCCGCTCGCAACAAGGGACCTTTTTCTAGATCAAAAGCTTGGAAAGCATCTAAGGAGGTATATGCTTTCCAAGCAGATGCAATATCTTTGGTGCCTACAAAGTTTTGCAAATCTAATTTAAAATTTAAATCTGCTGCGGACAATACATACTGGCGAAGCACTCCATGCTCATCCAACTTGAAGGTCGTTCGCAATATTTCATGACGTTGAATGACGGAATGAATGGCTTTTTCAAAACAAGCGAGGTCGTAAGTCCCATCTAAAATGATCGCGCTTGGCATATTATGTGCGATGGAACCTTCCTCCGTTTGACAAGCCAGCCACAATCTCAACTGAGCGTTAGAAACGGGATAACTGGTATCAGGAGGACAGATTGGGATCTCTTGGTATTTGATATGCTGAAGAGATGATTTTTCATGCTGAATCAAATAAGAAAGTAATTCTTCTTTACGCGTTTTAATTTCTACAATCAGCTGATCATCTACTTCGTCTTTCGTAGCAAAAATCTGTAATTTCCCTTCTTTTACCTCTAGGATAAGTCCTTCGTCCGAAATTCTGTTTAGTAATTCTTTCATCACATTATTTGTTTAACAATTTTACCCTTTGATTTAAGTTGCTCCTGTTTTTTTGAAAAGTCGATTTGGAGTGCTAAATCACCAATGACTTTGAGGTCAAATAAACTTTTGATATCTAAATCTAGATCCAACTCCTTTCTTATCCTTAAGATGATTTTAAGTGCGGTTAAGCTATTTCCCCCCAAGTCAAAGAAATTATCTTGGATTCCGATGCTTTCTATTTTTAATATTTCTTGGAATATTTCGATCAACTTAAGCTCTGTTGCGGTAGTAGGTGCTACATAGTCTTTACTTCTATAAGCTTTCAAATCAGGGTCGGGCAATGCTTTACGATCTATCTTAGCATGCTGTGTCAATGGCATTTCGTCCAATGTTATAAATATATTGGGCACCATGTAAGCAGGAAGTTTTTGAGCGATTACTTTTTGAATTTCGGAAATGGCTATTGGTTGTTCGCAAACGATGTACGCTACCAATTGTTGTACATTATCATTGTCTGCTTTAGCAAGTACAACCGATTGCTTGATGGCTTCAACATTATCTAAAACAGCTTCTATTTCGCCTAACTCAACCCGATAACCTCTGATTTTGATTTGATGATCTTTTCTACCAATAAATTCAAGATTACCATCCGCTAACCAACGCGCCAAATCACCGGTCCGATACAAGCGTTCTCCTGCTTTGAAAAAATGATTAATAAACTTCTCCTCCGTTAAGCTTTCTTTATTTAAATATCCATTTGCTAATCCCGCACCACCGATATACAACTCTCCCATTACGCCAATAGGACTGGGCTTTTGAAAAGCATCTAAAACATAAAAACTAGTATTTTGCAATGGCTTTCCGATGGGTACATAAGGTAGATTGAGATAACGATCTAAATTTTGAGTTTCGAAATAAGAACTATCAATGGTAGTTTCGGTGGTACCATAACTATTGATAATTCGCATCTGATTTCCAAACCGTAAAAGCAGTCTTTGATAATCAGAAATTTGACAAATATCAGAACCTACGATCAACAGCTTCAGCCAAGAAATATCCAAATTGTTTTCATAAATGTAATCCATTAATAAAATGGCATAAGCTGGCGTTATTTCCACAATATTAATCTCCCACTTGTGCATTAACCCATAGAGCTTCACAAAATCAAGTCTGATACTAGGAGGACAAAGAATCATTTTTCCACCAAACAATAAACTTCTAAATAAATCTCCTGCGCAAACATCAAAAGAGAAACTTGCCATTTGCAGTAAACTCGTTTCACTATCCAACTGATATTCTTTTTGCCAACTCAATACGATGTTCAATAAACTAGCATGGGAAACAATAACGCCTTTAGGCTTTCCTGTAGATCCTGAAGTATAAATAATATAGACCGCTTGTGTTGGAGAGAAATGATAATCTGGACTTTCGATCGACTCTTTGGCCAGTATGGATAAATTTTTATCAAGAAGAATTGTTGTAGCCTTCAAATCATTACCTTGCAAGCATTCGTACGCTTGATCGGTAAGCAGGAAACTGAGTTTACTATCCTCAATAATATAATTAATACGATCGCTAGGATTATCGGGGTCTATGGGAATATACGTTCCACCAGATTTCAAAACGCCTAATACGCCGACCACCATTTCCAAGGATTTGTCCATGCATATCCCAACTAAATCCTCCGCCTGTACCCCTTGCTTACGCAAGTAATGCGCGAGTTGATTTGATCGCTCCTCCAATTCTTGATAGCGAAGAACTTCTGCTTCAAATACCGCTGCAATTGCATCTGGTGTTTCACGGGCTTGTTTTACGAATAAATCTATGACCGTTTTATCTCTGGGATAATCTATTTCGGTAGGATTGAATACGTTTAATAATTCATGTGCTTCTTCTTTTGTTAAATAATTTAGATCTTTTAAGTATTGATTGGGCTGACTAGTAAACGAATCGACTAGCTTATAAAAATGAATGGCTAATTTTTTGATTTGTGATTCCTCATACTTATTCTTGTTATATTGAAAATGTACTTTAAGCGAAGTCTCCGTTAATCCTACCGCAATATTAAAATCATAATTTGTTTGCCCTTCGACATCTACAGATTCCATCTCTAAGGTGCTTGCGCCTTGCGTCGATTTCTCTCCCAATTGTTCTTCAATCAACTCTTGTATAGGAAAATTTTCAAAGATCATAATATGATCTAGCAAGTCCATACTCAATTCACTTTGTCCTTGTACTGTAGCTAAACTGACATAGTGGTGAGGAAGGCTTGCGATGGCTTCTGCTTTGGTTTTCTTTAATAAATCGATCAATTGATCCTTTTCTTGGTACTGGATTCTCACCGGGATGGTATTTAAAAACAAACCTACCATATCTACCGCGCCTTCCAAATCAGCTGGTCTACCAGAAACTACAGAGCCAAATACGACATCCTGCGTATTGTTGTATCTCGATAGCAAATATCCCCAAGCCACTTGCATAAATGTATTATGAGTCACATCTATTTCACTGCATAGATGATTTATTTTATCATAGATTGCTCCCGTAAGTTCAACCGTCTCATCACGAAATTCATACGCAAGTTTGGAACGTTCCGCTCGTACGAAAGGTACATTGGCCACACTTGTATAGCCCGCTAAATAATTTTTCCAATAGGCTAAGGTCTCTTCTTGGTCGACCTTCGCTAACCATTGAATATAATTAGCATAAGGTTTGGGTGCTGGTAGATTTGCTTGTTCCCCTTTTTCAATAGCACGCAGCATCCTATAAAAATCGTTGATTAAAATACTAGTACACCAACCATCCATCAGGATATGATGATGACTCCAGATAAATTCATAGACATCGTCCCCAAGGCATAAAATTTTCAAGCGCATTTGGGAAGGTCCTCCTAAATCAAATCCTTTTTTTCGATCTAAGGCTTTTCTTTCCGCAACCCAATCTTCTAATGAAGTTGACACTGGTGCTTCCGCAAAATTCTCATAAGAAAAACTACTAGGAACAGTTTTCTTTACGATCTGTAATAACTTACCCGCGTAATCACTTGAAAAGCTCGTTCTTAAAATAGCATAACGATCTACCAACGCGTCGTACGCTTGCTTAAAGTGATCCATATTCAGTCCTGCTCCTTTAATTCGATAAGCAACTTGCTCGAAATAAGCTTCTTCCAACGTAAACCAATGATAGTACATTCCTGCTTGCGCAGGAGAAAGTTCGTACACATCCTCAAGCAAGCCATCCTTATTTAAAGTATCCAACGCTTCATAACTTAAGTTTGAAAAAGTCAGATCAGATGGCGTTAAATAACTTTTAGTATTAAAAGACAATTCTTTGATTAAAGCTGTTAAATGTGCTTCGTAAGCTTTGATTAACGCTTGCATTTTTTGAGTAGCATAGAGACTAGAACAGTAAGAAATAGACATATTTAACTCGCCAGATGCCATCATTCCAGCCACACTAATTCGAGTGTTATTGATATTCTGTGGATGGATTGGTGCTCCGATGTATTCCGTTCCGTATTCAAAGATAGAAGTTGGTTCTTCCTCTTTAATGTTGCCACCAAAATCTCCCAAATAATTAAATTGAATACTAGGCTTAAAGCTAGTTTGCAATTGCTTAGAAAGATATTTAAGGATACCATAACCAATACCTTTTTTAGGAATCTTCCGCAAATCATCTTTTACTTTCATCAAACTTTTAGTTCGATCTTCCGACGAGGAGACTTCCAAAACTAAAGGGTAAATTGTGGTAAACCATCCTACCGTTCTAGTAATATCTACCTCATCAATAATGTCTTCTCTTCCATGTCCTTCCATTTCGACAATACTTTTCTCGACCTCAAAAACATCTCTAATGGCCAAACCTAATGCTGCAAGTAATAAATCATTGATCTCCGTGTGATACACTTCATGAACCCCCGTTTGCATGAGTGTAGTCAATTCTTTATTCAAACTAAAGCTTAATTTATTTTCGCTTTTTTCGCTATCTCCATTCGCATTTTCGGTGGCTAATGTTGGAATAGATTCCGTCTCCAGACTTGCCCAATATTTACCTTCTTTTTGCAAAGCTTTACGATGCGCATATTCTTGTTGTAAAAAAGCCCATCGTTGAAAAGAATCTGTCTTTAAAGGTAAAGCTACTTTTTCGCCAGATTGATATTGAAGATATAAGGAAGAGATATCTTCTAATAAAATTCGCCAGGATACACCATCTACCAATAAATGATGTGCGATCAATGCCAAGCGATCACCATCTGAAAGTCTAAAGTGCCCAATCACGAATAAAGGACCTTCAGATAGATCAAACCCAGCTTGCAACTCCTCGCCTAGCTCCGTCATCGCTTTCAAACTATCTTCTGCTTCGCGAAGGTCATGAAAGTCTATCCGAAAACATTCTTCTGAATATTTGCGATTAAATTGTTTCCATTCCGTTCCTTGTTTTTGATAACTCATGCGCAACACATCATGATGTTTTACCAATTGCATCACTGCCGATTTCAAAACATTAGGATCTAAGGCTATCTCACTCTTTAAAAGAACCGATTGATTAAAATGATGTTTTAAGGATATAGATGGATGTTCAAAAAAAATATGCTGTATCGGCGTTAGGACAACTTCACCTTCTACTTCAGCCTGATCAATTTGTCTAGTAGTTTTCTTCAGCAAAGAAGCCATATCTTTTAAGACGGGCATGGTCAACACATCTCCTACTTTCAAGATATAACCATGCTGTCTTGATTTAGAAACTATCTGTATGGATTTAATCGAATCTCCACCTAGGTTGTAAAAATTATCTTGGCGACCAATACCTTTGATGTTCAACACGGATTCCCAAATGGCGACCAATAATTTTTCTTTTTCACTTGCCGGAGCGACATATTCATCTCTTGAATAAATATCTTCTTCCAGTGCTGGTAGTGCTTTGCGATCTATCTTATCATTGTGCGTCAAAGGCATTTCATCCAAGCTTACGTAGATTTTCGGAACCATATATTCCGGAAGTTTTTTCGTTAAGATTTCTTGTATGCTGGCAGGAGTTA
Organism: uncultured Saprospiraceae bacterium; assembly: GCA_937951685.1. GTDB lineage: Bacteria > Bacteroidota > Bacteroidia > Chitinophagales > Saprospiraceae > CALFBG01. The sequence goes on from CALFBG010000079.1 coordinate 33,578, forward strand.
TTGCTTTTTCACAAACGACATAAGCAATCAATTGTTTGGATCCATTTTTATCTTCTTTAGCAATCACGACCGATTGTCTGATCTCATCTAATTGATTTAACCGCGATTCTATCTCTTCCAATTCTATTCGATATCCTCGTATCTTTACCTGATGATCCTTTCTCCCCATAAACTCAATATTCCCATCGGGTAACCAACGAGCCAAATCGCCCGTTCTATACAATCGTTCTCCCTCCTTAAAAGGATGAGCAATAAATTTTTCAGCCGTCAAGGCTGGAAGATTTAGATAACCCCGAGCAAGTTGAATCCCTCCAATACAAAGTTCTCCAATCAATCCGATTGGCTGCAATTGTAAATTTTCGGAGAGAATCAGTAATGCTGTATTATCAATTGGTTTTCCGATTGGAATGCTGGTAGCGCTTAGCTCAATGCGTTCGGTCATCTTAAAGATAGAAACACACATACTCGTTTCTGTTGGACCATAAGAATTATAATAACTACCTCCGTAAGACAAATAACTAAGTACTTTTTCATAGTCAGGAAAATCGCCGCCCGTAATCAATATTTTCAATTTCTTTAAACTTTCTTGTTTGATCATATGAAAATAAGAAGGAGGCAATGTCGCTAAGTCTATATCATTGTTCTGAATATAACTTTCCAATAGATTAGGATCATTTCGTATTTCATCATTAGCAATGAAAAGACTAGAGCCAGCTAAAAGGATATTAAGAATTTCAGAAATAGAGATATCAAAAGAGAAGGAAGTAAATTGTAACGCACGATGATGATCCCCAATACCATAACCTTTAATCTGAGCTGATATGGAATTCAATAATCCCATATGTTCTATCAATACACCTTTCGGATTTCCGGTAGATCCCGAGGTATAAATGATATAGGCTAAATCTTGGGGCTGAATCGAAATTTGATCCACTAAACTATGCGGCTCATCAAATTCAACATTTGTGACGACTAAGGCTCCTTCATAATAATCTAGTTCAAACATATAAGTTGTATCCGTGATCAACAACTGAATATTGGCATCTTCTAGAATATATATTTTTCGATCTTCTGGATAATTCACATCAATAGGTACATATACGCCTCCCGACTTTAAGATTCCCAACAAGCAAACTATATATTGTTCGCTTCTATCCAGGTGAACACCAACAAAATCTCCTTTTTTGAGTCCATATTCGCCTCTCAGGTGATTCGCTAATTTACTAGACTGTTGATCTAATTCTCGATAGCTAAGTGACTTTTCTCCAAATACTAAAGCAACTGCATCGGGTGTTTTATTAGCTTGTGCGGAAAACACATCTAGAATCGTCTTATCAGTTGGATAAGCTACTTGAGTATCGTTGAAATCTTCTAATAATACTTGTCGCTCTTCTTGCGATAGATAGTTGACATTATTTAGCAAGGCATTCGGGTTCGACAATAAGTTTGACATCAATGCTTTGAAATGTCGCATCATATTTGAGATCATCCTTTCGTCATAAACATCAACATTAAAAACGACATCTAAAGCGATGACATCTCCTAGTTGTGTCGCATGAAATTCTATATCATTTTTACATAATGCGGCGCCCTTATCTTCTACTTGACTAAATAAATCCGAGTTTATGTTTTCGGCCGAAAGCTTATGATGCTTATTGTGCAAGGTCAATGAAATATCGGCGAGCGGCGAGCGACTTTGATCATATTTTAACGCTAAATCTTCTACTATTTTATCGAAAGGATATCCCTGATGGGCATAGTCGTCTAAAACCGCTTCCTTGACACTATCATAAAAGGTTATAAAATTGCTATTGGGAATTATTTTATTTCGAATAATTAAAGCATTTATATAAAAACCAATTTGATCTTCTAATTCAGGATGTGTTCTTCCGGCAATAGGAGCTCCGATGATTATATCTTCAACCGCTGTATATCTATAAATCAAAACATTGATCACGGATAGCACCAATAGGAATAAACTTCCATCATGCTGCTTAATAAACTGCTCCATTTGATTCGTCAAGTCTTTAGAAAGATACGTACTAAAGTACTTTCCATTACTAGTTTTAACGTTAGGACGAATTTTATAGGAAGGCAAATCGATGACCGCTAATTCTCCCGATAATCGTTTTAACCAATAGTCTCGATCTACTAGCGCAGCAGGCATACTTAATTGATTCAGTTGCCACGCAGCATAATCCTTGTATTGAATCCTCAAGGAAGGAATATCTGGTGAATGACCAGACAGATTGGCTTCATAATATTTCATCAAGTCCCGTTCCAAAATCTCCATCGATCTTCCATCACTTATGATGTGATGCATATTGTAGTAACAGATATACTTGTCCGTTGACAACTGCAACAATGCCACTCGCAACAAGGGCCCTTTTACCAAATCAAATGCTCGATAAGCATCTGCGGAAATATAATTTTGGGCAGCGGCTTCAGCAGCTACTTCTCCTTGGTAATCTTTATAATCAATCTCAAAACCCAAGTCTTTAACACTTAGTACATACTGTCGAATTTCTCCGGCATCATTTAAATTAAAAACTGTACGTAATATTTCGTGGCGCGCTATCACATTGTGTATTGCTTTTTTAAAACAAGCGATATCATATGCCCCTTCTAGTATAATATTTCTTGGCATATTAAAAGCAATAGAGTTTTTTTCTATTTGGCTTGAAAGCCACAACCTTTTTTGCGCATTTGATAATGGATAGCCATCCGCTGCTTTACATTTTGGTATCTCCTCATAAGTTTTTTTCTGAAGGTTTAAGTTTTTATGCGCAGTCAAATAGGAAATAAGCTCGTTTTTATTCGCTTTAATTTCTGATAAAATAGTACGATCGACATCTCCCTTAGCGGAAAATAATTGTAATTTTCCTTCCTCCACATCTATTACGATTCCTTGCGCTGATATCTTTTTAAGTAGTTCAATCATAATTCTATTTTTCTTAAAGTTTGGTTATCTAATTTGATTTCTTTCTGCTGCTCAGAAAAGTCGATTTGGAAGGCTAGGTCACGAATTGTTTTTAAGTGAAATAGATTTTTAATTTCTAATTCTAAGTCAAGTTCTTGCCTGATCTTGGCATTAATTCTTATCGCATTCAAACTATTCCCTCCCAAGTCAAAGAAATTATCTAGTATACCGATCTTCTCCACGCCTAAGACTTCTTGCCATATCGCTACCAATTGGGTTTCTATTGCCGTAGTTGGTGCTACGTACGCTTCTTGTCTCGAAAATGTCTCCGGAATGGGCAAGGCCTTTCGGTCGATTTTCCCATTGATCGTC
>CALFBG010000080.1 GCA_937951685.1 uncultured Saprospiraceae bacterium
CCAGTGCCGTAGCAACTGACTTGCTTGCCACATTCCTTGTGCGAGATCAGCCGCTAAATCCCCCGTAGCAACAACGGTAATGCGGAGCAATTGAAAATTTGGGAATTGAGTATGTAATTGTGCTAAATGCGCTCCATTTTGAATATTAGGAGTTGCAAAAATACCACCACTTAAAGTAGCAACCGCAGCTTTTTGCGAGGCTAAATGATTGGTGAGTAATTGACCAAATTGAACCGCAGCTTCTTCGTTGGAAAACTGATAAAACGCCTGGATAAAATCTAACTGCACCCCAGCTAACAAGGCCGTTAAAGCTTCTTGAGTGCTCAATTGTTCACCGATTCGTAACGTCGGAGCATCAACGCCATTCGCTAGTGCGTCTAAAAGTATTTCGTTCGTAGTCTTTGGATCGGTAACTTTTATGTCTTCTCCTATTTTCCAGTTATTATTTGACTGTCTTAGTGCAATTTGTTGATCTTTCTCGTTAAGGTCTACCCGTTGAAAAAAAGGCTGTAAGGCAACCTCATTCAAGGACCAGTCTAAACTTGTTAAAGCTTTGCCTTTAAGCTCTGCGACTACTTTTGCGAGCCAATCTTCCTTGGAGGATGCGGAGAAATCAGCAAATAGATTTTCTTGATCTGCCATTGATTTTAGTTATTGAAACGATACGAAATTTAGGGGAAAATAGCATTTTTTGCTAAAACTCATATAGTAAAGCATAAACTTATTCAAAATCAGAAAAATCACTGCAAGAAATCTTTCCAATTAAACGAACTTTTTTGATTGAAAAATGTTAACTTTGTAATCATCAATATAACTTTAGACTAAATCTAAATAACGATAGTTGAAATATGGATAATAAACGCTTAATATACCTCGACAACAACGCTACTACACCTTGCGATCCGCGAGTTGTAGAAGAAATGTTACCTTTTTTCCATCAGAGCTATGGAAATGCGGCTAGTCGTAACCACCCTTTTGGTTGGGTAGCGGAAGAAGCGGTCGATTACGCTCGGGAGCAAGTTGCCAACTTAATCAATGTATCGCCAAAGGAAATTATCTTTACTTCTGGTGCTACAGAATCTGACAACTTAGCGCTGAAAGGCGTATTCGAAATGTATCAGAAAAAAGGAAATCATATTATTACGCTAAAAACGGAGCACAAAGCCGTTTTAGATAGTTGCCAAAAAATCGAAAAAATGGGCGGAGAGGTTACGTACCTCGACGTAGATAGAGAAGGCTTAATCAATTTGGAAGCGCTAGAAGCTGCCATTAAAGATAATACAATTCTTGTTTCTGTCATGTGGGCAAATAATGAAACAGGCGTTATCCAACCCATGAAGGAGATTGGAGACATCTGCAAAAAGCACGGCGTACTCTTCATGAGTGATGCGACGCAAGCAGTTGGTAAAATTCCGGTGGATCCAAAGGCAGTTGGTGTACACTTAATGGCTTTTACTGGTCACAAAATGTATGGTCCTAAAGGTATTGGTGTACTTTTCGTTAACCGTAAGAATCCGCGGGTTAAAGTAACGTCTCAGATGGATGGCGGTGGTCATGAGAGAGGGATGCGTTCTGGTACCTTAAACGTTCCGGGTATTGTTGGTATCGGTAAGGCGGCGGAACTTGCAGCAAAAGAAATGCAACAGGATGCTGAACGACTTTCAAAATTGAGAGATAAACTCGAAAACGCGCTCATGGAGATGGAAGAAACTTATCTCAATGGTAGCAAAGAAAATCGAATGCCACACGTAACCAATATCTCTTTCAAGCACGTAGAAGGAGAAGGTTTAATGATGACTTTTAATCAAAATGTAGGTGTATCTTCTGGTTCAGCTTGTACTTCTGCTTCTTTAGAACCTTCCTATGTGCTCGTAGCATTGGGCTTAGGAGATGACTTAGCGCACTCTTCCATTCGTTTCAGTTTAGGAAGATTTACGACTGAAGAAGAAATTGATTATACCATTGATGCCTTGAAAAAAGGGGTACAACACATGCGAGACTTGAGTCCGATTTGGGAAATGTACAAAGAAGGTATTGATTTAGAGTCGATCGAATGGTCTGCTCATTAATATTTGTTATACCTGATTTTACGACAAATTCTTATTAAAAAAATCACTAAAATATAGAAATTATGGCTTATTCAGATAAATTATTAGAGCACTTTAAGCATCCAAAAAATGTTGGTACCTTAGATAAAAGCAAAAAAACAGTTGGTACTGGTTTAGTAGGTGCCCCTGAATGTGGAGACGTAATGCGTTTACAAATTGAAGTAGACGAAGCGACAGGAATGATTAAGGATGCTAAATTCAAAACTTTTGGATGTGGTTCTGCTATTGCTTCTTCTTCTTTGGCAACGGAATGGCTAAAAGGTAAGTCAATCGACGAAGCATTGACCATTGACAATATGACAATTGTAGAGGAATTAGCTTTACCTCCCGTAAAAATTCACTGTTCGGTACTCGCAGAAGATGCGATTAAAGGAGCAATCAAGGATTACCAAGAAAAGAATGGAATTACTGTAACAGTAGAAGAAAGTAGCCACTAAGTAAGTACACTGAGTAATAAATCAGAAGTAGCGATTTTCGACAACGCTAAAAATAGCTGCTTCTTTAAATAAATTGACAGAATCGTTTGTTTTATCATTTCTCCGTATTATTTTTATGGAGCAAATTGATAACACAGCTATAATATCTGTTAAGCATTAGTTGAAATTCAACTCGTATTTTAGGTAAAATAAAAATAAAGCAAATGTTATTTGTTGCAGATAGTGCGAAGTCCAAGATTGATGAACTTCGAACTAGTCAAAGTCTAGAAGATGACTTTTTTATCAGAGTGAGTGTCACCAGTGGTGGTTGCTCTGGCTTGTCTTATAAGATGGATTTTGATAATGAGACTCAACCAAATGATCAAGTTTTTGAAGATAAAGGGGTTAAAATCGTTACAGATTTAAAGAGTTTTCTCTACTTATGTAATACAACGCTCGAATTTTCTGGTGGCTTGAATGGAAAGGGGTTTTATTTCAATAATCCCAACGCATCTCGGGAATGTGGATGTGGCGAGAGTTTTGCCGTTTGATAAAAATGGTTTAGTGATTTATCGTCTAAGGTAAATGTCATATACTGCTGACGGTAGAAAAATTAGTTTCAAATAAATATCTTTTATAATTGCGCTAAGGAGTGATCAACACAATTCCTTAGCGCATTTTTTATGCCTATAAGCCAGTCTTTTAAAACCACTTCATCGTCAAATCAATTAATTTTTGTACCCGGGGCGTATAGGGAGGCAACATTAATTTCAACGCAAAAAATCTAGTGTTTTGCTTTAGTACACTCCGCGCATTAGAAAAAGCTTCAAATCCAAAAACGCCGTGCGATTTTCCTATCCCACTATTATTGACGCCACCAAAGGGTAAGTAATTATTAAAAAAGTGAATTACACTGTCATTGATGCAAGTTCCACCAGCACTCGTATTACGAATGACGTGATCAATATTTTTCTTGCTCTTACTGTAAATATATAAGGCTAAAGGTTTTGCTCTCTGATTGATAAAATCAATTACCTCTTCGATCGACTGATAACTCATGACTGGTAAAACAGGTCCAAAGATTTCTTCTTGCATCACCTTACTCGTTTCCTTGACATTAGACAAGAGCGTCGGTGCAATGTAAACTTCCTCATCTTTAAACTGGGCGCCCATTTCTACTTTTGCTCCCTCTGCCTGTGCACCTTCAATCAATTCCTTGACGCGTTGATAATGCCGAGTATTCACCATTCTTCCATAAGACTTGGACTGTAGAGGAGACGTTGTATAATAACTTTCCGTTTTAGCTTTGATCAACTTTAGTAATTCCTCTTTTTTAGATTCGTGTACAAATACGTAATCCGGAGCAATACAAACCTGACCATTATTCAAATACTTTGCCCAAGCAATTTTCCCCGCCGCTTCTTCTAAGTTTGCCGTTTCATCTACAATCGTAGGCGATTTCCCTCCTAGTTCTAGCGTGATGGAACTTAAGTGCTCTGCCGCTGCCCGCATTACAATTTTTCCGATGCTCGGACTTCCCGTAAAAAACATATGATCGAAGGGTAATTTAAGCAAACTCGTCGCTACCGTATGATCTCCTTCAAAAATAGCAACTTCTTTTTCATCGTATAATTCTTCCACGATTTGGCGCATTACGGCAGCTGCATTTGGCGTATGTTCGGAAGGTTTTAGCATGACGCAGTTTCCAGCGGCAATTGCAGAAATTAAAGGACAAAACGTCAAGTTAACCGGAAAATTCCAAGGAGAAATAATAAGTACTACCCCTTTTGCTTCATAATGAATGTAAGAAGAAGTTCCTAATAAGGTCAGCGGCGTAGTCACTTTTTTTGCCCGCATCCAACTTGGTAAATGGCTAATAACGTGCTTGATTTCGGAAGTAATCGGCAAGATTTCGGTGAGATCCGTTTCGCTCTCGTGCTTTTTAAAATCTTTGTACATTGCCTCTCGAATCGCGGCCTTGTATTTAAGAATGGTTGCCATTAGCTTCTTGAGTTTGGCAATTCTTTGCTTGGCCGTTGTCGTAGCGATGGTACGCTGATGAGCGCGTTGTAAAGCAAAAGTTGCAGCAATTTTTTCCTGCTGCTGGGTTAATTGGTCATTGAGGGCGTTCGTTGTCATGAATCATTTTTTTTGTGGCGCACTTATTCTTTGAGCAGAACAGTTTTTTTGGCAATGGAATTATTTCAATGAAGTTGTTTAAAATAACTTACAAAAGCGAATCATTCTAAAATAATCGTTAGATTTTAAGTAGTAAGCTAAATAAAACTGAATTTAGGCCGCAAATACTTCCACTTTAAACCTTAAGATACAAATACAAGCTCAATAAAAAAAGCTCTGCTAAAGCTTTAGCAGAGCGCAAAATTCCCATTGAACATCTATGTAATTCGGTGCTCTCAATTGAGAGGAGTGTGCGTTTCAGCGATGATTTATCAACTTCCATTTTCGCGCTACCCATTTCCTTGCTCAAACGGCAAAGTAATGGCTATTTTATACACTGCACAGCGATAAAATCAATCTAAATTATTTTAAAATTGGGGATATTTTGATAGAGAGGAATTGCATAAAGAACTGCAATAATGGTGCCTTTATGTGGTGCTAAAATGAACAGAATAGCTTGCTAGATTTAACTTGCTGGAATCAACGTTTTTTGTGACTTGCTTCATTTACTTATGCTAATTTTAGTTTATTTGGAAGGGCTTGATGATCAACTCACTACTCCGCAACGGGAAATAATGGCTTCACTTAGGGCTAAATAACTTTTTTTAAAAATAAATTTACCCGAAGTAATCAATAAACTGGATTTTCAACTGGTGCTAAGTTACATCTGATTTTCTTACGAACTCATGGAGCAAGCGCGGAAAAAATCTTTTGAGGTAAACCCCCAATTTTTCTTTTCTTGCGACAATCACTTCGTGTCGATTAGCTTTGATTCCACGAATTATTTTCTGGGCACAACGATCAACAGGAATCCCTTTGCCCGTAGCTTGATCCATGGTTTGCTGTGCCGAGCCATCTCCCGTTAACGCATTCATCGAAACATTGGTTTGAATGAAGCCCGGACAAATCAAAGTAACTTTAATCCGATCATCATGATGCTCCATTCGAAGTGCGTCAAAAAAACCATGTAGTGCGTGTTTTGCACCACAATAACCAGAACGCAACGGAGAAGCAAATTTCCCCATCAAACTTGTCACCACCGAAAAATGTCCACTTTGCTGTTCCATGAAAATGGGCAATACCGCTTTGGTAAGTGCTACTGTGCCGAGGTAATCGACATCAATTAATTTTTTAAATACCGCAAATTCAGTGTCTTTTAATAGCGATCGTTGACTAATTCCTGCATTATTAATCAAGTGATCAATCCGACCAAAGTGCTGCATGACTTGCTCAACTTTAGCCTGCATCGCATCATGTTCCGCCAAGTCCAACGGTACAATGAGTACTTGATCGTCAGCTAATTGACACGCTGCTTTAACGCGCTGTAAAGCAGATACTCGCCTCGCCGATAAAACTAGTTTACTTCCTTCTTTCGCACAAGCATAAGCCAATGCTTCTCCGATGCCAGAGGAGGCTCCTGTAATCCAGACGACTTGATTTTTAAATGCGGTCATTTGTTGTCAATATTAATATGCTAATAAATCACCGATGGCGACACTTACTTTCTCAATTGATGGAATCATGGCTTGTTCTAAAACAGCGTTTAAAGGAATTGCTGGCATATTCTCCGAGCCAATAGTTCGCACTGGCGCATCTAAAGCTTCGAAACAATTTTCTTGAATGCGAGCCGCAACGCTTTGCGCAAATGAATTATGTACCGGTTCTTCCGTTACGACCAAACAACGATGATGTGTTCGAACCGCTGCAAAAATAGCCGCTGTATCTAAAGGATAAATCGTTCTTAAATCTAAAATACTAACGCGCCCTGGATAGTCTTTGGCAGCATTCAAACTCCAATGTACGCCCATGCCGTAGGTAACAACTAATAAACTTCTTCCTGCTTCTTGTACCTCCGCTTCGGCAGCTAAAACATTTCTAGCTTTGCCAAACGGTACTACATAATCTTCACTAGGCTCAATGGTACGTGCAGCATCTGTGCCCCGTACTTTAGACCAATACAAACCTTTATGCTCTAAAATTACAATTGGGTTCGGATCATAATATGCTGATTTCATCAGTCCTTTCAAGTCGGCACCGTTACTAGGATAAGCCACTTTAATTCCACGAATATTAGACAATACCGATTCTATACTCGAAGAATGGTAAGGACCGCCACTGCCATAAGCACCAATTGGAATGCGAATGATACAACTGACTGGCCACTTTCCATTAGACAAATAGCAAGACCGACTAACTTCCGTAAAGAGTTGATTCAAGCCGGGCCAAATATAATCTGCAAATTGTACTTCGACGATTGGCTTCAAACCTGCGGCCGACATACCCACCGTGCTACCTATGATAAATGCCTCTTGAATCGGCGTATTGAAAACTCGATGATCGCCAAACGTTTGTGCAAGCGTAGCGGCTTCTCTAAATACACCACCGAGTCGGCGACCAACATCCTGTCCGTAGAGCAAGCACTCTTTATGTTTTGCCATCAATTCTTTCACGGCAAACAAAGCACAATCTACCATTACCTTTTCTTCGTTTCCGGCGGGTGCTCTTTCCCCGAGTTCTTCCGTAATGGGCGTCGGTGCAAAATCGTGGGTAAGCAAATCTTCGGGTTTAGGATCTTCTGCGGCTACTGCTCGCTCAAAATCTGCTAAGACTAAAGCTTTCGCAGTCGTTTCTATTTTATTTAATGCTTTTTGGCTAAAGCCCTCTGCTAATAATTGTTTTATAAATAAAGGATAAGGATCGCGCAACCGTTGTTCTTCCAAGTCATCTCGATACCATTCCATCCGTACACCTGAAGTGTGATGATTTAGGAGCGGCACTTTCGCGTGAATTAAGAACGGTCGGCGTTCTTTTCTAATCGTCGCAATTACTTCTTTTACACAAAGATAAGATTCCATAAAGTCCGTGCCATCAATCGTACGTACTTCGATTCCAGGGAACCCCTGCAAGTATTCGGTAGCATCTGCTGCTCTGATTTCAGAAGCGTGGGCAGAAATATCCCACTCGTTATCTTGCACCAGATACAACATTGGTAATTGCTTGAGGGCTGCCATTTGGAAAGCTTCCGAAACTTCACCTTCGGTAATAGAAGCATCTCCCAAAGAACAGACCACTACTGGATGCTGCTTGGCATTTAGCTTTGATAATTTTTCTTGTTCTTTATACTGAATACCAAGCGCTACGCCCGTCATTGGAATGGCCTGCATGCCCGTAGCCGAGGATTGATGTGGAATTTTAGGTTTGTCGGCTACCTTTAGACTAGGGTGTGAATAATAGGATCTTCCTCCCGAGAAAGGATCTGCTCGCTTAGCCATCAATTGCAGCATCAACTCGTAAGGTTCCATACCAATACCTAGTAAAATCGCATCATCTCGGTAATAAGGTCCTAGATAATCTTGTGGTTGCAGTTGCATTGCGAGCGCGAGTTGTATGGCTTCGTGTCCACGAGAAGTAGCGTGAACATATTTGGACACTAGTTTAAAGTTGTCCTCATAGACGGTAGTCATCGTTTTAGCCGTTGCCATCAATTGGAAAGCTTTCTCTAATGTTTTTTTGTTGATACGCGTTTTATTATCAATCATAATTCAGTATGTCATTGGTTAGCAAAGCCTTTGAAAGGCTTTATTTTTTATTTGGTTGCAAAATACAGTTTTGTACTTTCGGCTTTATTCTTTTGAGAAATTGAGGTCTCCGATTCCCGTTCCATTCTTAAAAACGTGTGGATAATGGGCTCGTGCGAGTTCAATCATGTAAGCAATTGGTATATCTTCAAAGTGACCGTAGTCTTCTATATATTCCATAAAGAGGCCACCTGCCTCGTTATAAGATTGGAGGAGTGAATCTGTTTCACCGTCAAACTCTAGGGCGGCGACGTTCAATTTTTCGCAAAGTGATTGATTGAACGCTGGCGTTGCTTTTATCCATTTTTGATTTAAATAAACTTCGACGTAGCCATGCGGCACCAATTCATTGGATTGTAAAATAACTTCTAAGCGTTCCGTTGAGACGTGATTCGTTACTTTCGCTAATCCCAAGCGGCTCGGAATTTTTGCGGCTCGACAAAGCGCAATCATCAAAATTGCTTTATCAATACAATGTCCTTTTGTACGGGGCATGATATCACTTGCGCGTAGTGCTTCTGCGGTGAATACCACTTGATACGGCGAATACATCCAACCATCACGCACGGCGTAATAAATTTTAAGGGCTTTCGTTTTATCGTTATCTGTACTTTCGATTGTTTGTGCTAAAAAGTCTTGCAGCAGCGGATGCTCATGATCAATAATGCTGGATGCCTTTGTATATGTTTCGTGATGGATCATTGTTGGTTTGGAATTGCTAGGTTATTTAGTCGTTTTAAGTTGTATAAATTTTACTCCATTTTTGGTAGCGTAATTTTTTACTACTTCTAAAAGACCTTTGGAAGATTTATCTTTAGCAAATTCACCGTCGAGGATTCCTCTTTCTACTTCTTGGGAAAGCGCATAATAATCAACTTCATCAATAAGATCAAAATCCAGTTTGAATTCTTTATTGGCATCCGTTAAAGTCAGTATGCCCTCTTTAATTTCTATCTCTTCAACACCTTGCCATTCCCAGTCTTCCACAAAATAATCATCGTAACTAAACGAACGATTATCAATGTAAATTGTAGGCACCGAATTTTGAAAAACTTGGGATAGATAATACAGTAAAAGGATGGCAATCAAGATCGAATCAAAGCTCATTAACTCTCGGTAATAATACAAATAAAGTAAATACAATAAAGACAAAATAATACCTTGTCCAATGAGCTGGCTTTGATGTTCACTATTTCGAATTAAACGAATCACACTCGCCTCGCCTTCCAAGCGATAAAATAAGACTCTTTTAAAAACAAAAAAAGCACTAATTCCTAATAGGTAAAACTCTAAACTCAGCGTATATAAACTAACAAAGAAAGTATTACTTTCACCCGAATCAAATACCAATGCCAAGACACCGATCATGATGATAACCCAGATGAAGTTGTTGAATTTTCTAAACATTAATTTATAATTACAAGATTAAGTACCCATACAAATGATCCGTTATTTCGTACGGAATCGACCGATCGCATTGCGCGTGAATTCGGACAACACCAACTCCCCACTAATCGCGGCCCGTGTAGCTAATAGTTCGTCCCAATGTTCGGTACCTTCCCAAAAAACTTTTTTCATGGCACGCATTGCGGCAGGATTTGACTGCGCTAATTTTTCCGCTAAGGTTTGAATGGCTTGATCCATTTCTTCTCCTGTATCAAAGACCTGTGCATACAATCCATTTTCCTTTGCCCACTGCGCCGTTTCCCAAGCCGTGGCATTGATCGCTAATTGAGTCATTCCAGCAGTACCTAGTTTTCTTTCAACGGCTGGTCCCACGACGAAAGGACCGATACCAACGGCTAGTTCGCTCAATTTCACGGAAGCGAATTTAGTCGCGAAGCAATAATCCGTTGCCGAGGCGACGCCTACTCCACCACCGACTGCCTTGCCTTGTACCCGACCAATAACAAACTTAGGACATTTACGACAAGCATTAATCACGTTGGCAAAACCCATAAAAAATTGCTTCCCCGTCGTTAGATTATCAATTGCTGCTAATTCATCAAAACTAGCACCTGCACAAAAAGTACGATCGCCTTTACTACTCAAGATAATGACTTTAATTGCATCGTTTTCGCCTGCTTCGGTGATGGCAGCCGTTAATTTCGCTAATAATCCACTGGGGAGAGAATTGTGGGAAGGGTGAAAAAATTGGATGGTGGCAATTCCGTCTACGATGTTTGTTTCTACAGAACCAAGTAATGTTTTATTCTCCATAATCTGTCTTAAAAGCGTGTTTGAAATTTCATTAATAATTGGCGGTAATTGGCGTTTTGCGTTTTGCGTTTGGTTAAAATAGCTCGCCAATGCTGATGCTACGCTCTCCGTTTTACCTTATCTCAACAATAAGATGCGATCCATTCATTTGAGCGAAAACGCCTACCTCTTCCCTTTCACTTAATGCTAAAAAATTAAACAATTTCGAAAGCGATACCATTGTCCTTATTACTTTGCAGCAAATTTAAAGTTGGTAAAAATACAAAATAATCGGCTAATTCTCGCGGCAATCTAAGTCCGATTCCTACAAAATGACGGAATTGTTACTTAGCTTTTTTGAGTTTTGAGTAAGAACCTGCCGAAGATAAAAATTTCGGGCAACGCTAGGACTTGTCTTTTCCTTTTTTGATCGTTTCCCAAGTTTTGTAAAGATCTTCTTGGGGTGGTCGATTGGCAGGAATTTCTCGTAATGGTTCACAAGCTTCGAGGTGCTCATAACAATCTGCGGGTAAGCTTTGGTAGAGTTGCGTACCTTTCGTTTTCCAAGCAATCATTTCATCACTTACCGTTTTTATAATTTTTGCGGGATTGCCCACGACTAAACTGCGGGGTGGAATTTGTTCATTGGCTTTTACAAAACAAAGTGCGCCAATGATGCTATCATCTCCAATAATAACATTATCCATAATCACGGTATTCATTCCGATCAAGACATTCCGACCAATTTCTGCGCCGTGAATAATGGCGCCGTGACCGATGTGTGCCGCTTCTTTCAACCGTACGGTGACGCCCGGAAACATATGAATCGTACAGTTTTCTTGTACATTGCAGCCATCTTCGATTATAATTCCTCCCCAATCTCCACGAATGGCAGCACCTGGTCCGATATATACGTTTTTACCGATAATGACATTGCCCGTTACGGCAGCCTGAGGATGAACGAAAGAAGATTCGTGTACGACGGGAATAAATCCTTTAAAAGCGTAAATCATAAGAGTGTGATAATAATTTAATACGTAGAAGTTGTTTTAAAATAGAACTTGAAGTTACACAATACGCTGCTTATTTCTGAAGTTGTATCAAAATAACTGTGCTGACCTCGATTTTCTATCTTTCCCTAAGTTTCTATCCACTTAGCTCCTGTTAAAAATTGAGTTTGACTAAGCGTCTAGTAGAAGATTCTATGCCATCCTTTAAATTTAGAGGAACGCTTTCTCAAAAAAACTTAAATTGCGCCAAGAATATTATCTGCATACTTACAAATACCTTATCATCCATGACAAATACCTCAAATTACTCTAATTTCAAAGAAGAATTAGCCAATGCAATTACGCACGGTTTGGGCTTGCTATTAAGCATTATCGGAATTCCCGTGCTCATCAGTTTTGGGGTAGACCAAGCCGCATTTTCTCAACTTATCGGCTTAGCTATTTTCTGTTTTTCCTTATTGATGGTATACACTTCTTCTACTTTGTACCATAGTTTTCAACACGTCGCCTTAAAAAAAGCCTTTCGCTTAATTGATCACATCAGCATCTATTTTTTGATCGCAGGCACACATACTCCGTTCATTTTAATGTATCTGGACAATACAAAAGGTACTATTTTCTTAATTCTACTTTGGACGCTAGTGGCGATTGGTATTTTATATAAAATTTTCTTCCTAAACCGCTATAAGTGGTTCTCACTAATTTTTTACCTCGGCTTGGCTTATATGGCGGTTTTTACCCTTCCTTCAATGATGGAAGTCATGAGTATTGCTTGTTTATTTTGGATTATTGGCGGTGGTGTTTCCTACACTTTTGGTACCTTCTTTTATGTCTCCGAAAAAATTCCTTATCACCATGCGATCTGGCATTTGTTTGTCATCGGTGGAAGCTTGTGTCATTTTATTGCTCTATTAGAAGCGGTTCAACCTTAGTCTGCAAGGTACTTAGGGATTCAGCAATTACAAATCCCTCTAAACGTTCCTAGGAACATCTAAAGGGATTATCTGCTAGGGCATTTTGCCCTACGTTCTCTGCTCTTTACTATTTTTTTTTATTTAAAATTGGACCTTGCCCAATTTAGTGTCGATATCTACCCCAAGAAATACCAAATTTAAATTTCACTTCTCCGAAAGGAGCAGAAAGATCTTCATCCGAAATTCCTTTTAAGTCGGTATCCGTTACAATTCGGTAACCACCTTCCAAACCAATTCTAAACCATTTTAAAACATTCAATTCTACACCCAGAGCGGGTTGAATAACAAATACTTTATCCTCTCCTTCGTTATTCACGTTGACTTTTCCTTTTCCGGCTAAAACCATAAAAGTGGGATGTATAACTTTATACGATCTAAATGCATAGCCCAACATCAAACCATTATACCTCATGTCGAAGCGATTGTTCGCTAAGGAAGATAAGTCTACGTCGCTTACCAGTCTAAATCCTCCCCAACCGACAAATAGCGATCGACCAAATTCTAGTCCTCCATAACCACCAGAATAAACGGCATAGTCTTGATCAAACTTAGTAATACTCGTCGCCGTTCCTCCCCAAATACCACTAAATTGTAATCCTCTATTTCCAAATAAGGTTTCTGAGCTTCGATTTTGTGCTTGACTCGTTAAACTGCAAAGTAGTATGGCACAAATAAACATTGTTAATCGTTTCATATTTCCATCTTGTTTTTTGTAGAAAAATATTCCAATTCACGGGTTGTCAAAAAATCACACTTTCTTCCATTTCAATAGCGCCAGCGATGGGGGCTACGAATAGCGTTGCGATTTTGAACAACTTCTATGAATTAAAGACTAATGTGGAGCGTAAAGGTTGCAAGGCAGGAAAAATTGGGCTCGAAAAAGCATATTTTATTCCCTCTTTAATCAACAAAGCTTGAATAGGGAAAGTACAATTGCCCTTTAGCCTTAGCGTCGAACTTTATGAGTACAAACTTGTAAAGGGACTCAATAGCTATGCATCACCGTTAGTAATGCAAAAAAGTTATCAGGAAGGTGCTACGTAGTATGCTATGGTCTAATGATCATTAAACGTTTAGTCATTAAGGTCTTTCCAGATTGATCGATCAAACTGTAGAGATAAGTTCCTTTTCTAAATTCAGAGAGGTTCAGATAAACGGATTCAATTCCAAGAGAATCATAACTTTGTTCCCAGACGGATAGCCCCAGAATATTGTAGATTTTCAAGGTATATTGTCCTGGTTTAAGGTTCTTAAATTCGAAGCGTACATCTTCGATCGCGGGATTTGGATGTGCGAATACATTTGGTTTGGTAGGATACAAATCTTTGGTGGAAGTCAAGGCTTCGTCTGCTTTATATTCTACGCGTTCTACTTCTTCCGTATCTTTATTGACCCGTACCACAGCTACCGGTTCTTTTGTTGTGTTGGTGAAAAAGTTATACGTAATCGTCGTATCTTTTCCTAAGAGTTGATTTGCACCTGGCAATACGTCAGAAATATTAATCCAAGTAGAAAAAATACCAATCCCTACTTTTGCCCACAAGCTAGTTTCCCGTTCCTCAAATCTTCGTTCTCTTAAGACATCGAAAGTACCTACGGGCAACGTTAATTCTCCCCAAGCATCAATTTCGTCTACTCTTTTACTATCCAAATCAATTCGTATAGAATCTGGCGTAAATGCTAAATTCAAGCTATCCGTCAATACTTCTGGCAGATCATCCCACGAAAAAGCGATAGAAGACTTTGAGATATCTGTATTATTATCTTGATAATTCATTGGTGCCCGCAATTGGATGGCCGTGGGCGAGAATAGTGCCTGAATATCTAAACCTAGTCCTATTGGATCTCCTCCGGTATACCCCAGTAAAGCCACTTCCGTATCGGTTACGTCAAAGTAGGTTTCTCCGACGCCATTAGCCAATTGTATCACTAGTTCTGCTTCTGGAAAAACACTAAATGCGTTTCCTTCTTGCGCCATTTTGTAGGTAACGTCATTGGTAAAGACTGTTTCTAAGCTAGAAAAATCCCAGATTTTATTTTCTCCGGGCTCCCCCAACTCGATACTCGGAAAATTATCTGTTCCTGTAGTTACCACGTCATTGGCATCGGGAAAAATAGCGTTGGTGATGGTAATTTGCCCTTGTGCAACCACGAAGAGGAGTGAGAAAAGAGCAGTGAGTAGTAAATCTTTTTTCATAGCGACAAATTGAGCATTTAATAAATGGAGTAAGATCTATTGTGTTTTTCCTTGTATCAAACTTATGTTCTAATTGAGCAGCCTATTTTTTAAACCAGAGGTAATTTACAAAAATAAGGTTTTAACGGATCAATTGAAAGTAATCTCCGTTAATCTTCCAACTTATTTAACGTTTTTAATCGTTTGATGGAAAGCAATTTGGTAATTTTTTTTTAGGAAAATGCTACAAAAGGCTTAAAAAGCTTGTAATTGCACCAATTTTCGGTAAGATCCGCCTTGTTTTAATAAGCCTTCGTGGCTACCACGTTCAATGATTTTACCATCCTGCATCACTAAAATCTCATCGGCGTGTTGAATCGTAGAGAGTCGGTGAGCGATCACGATAGCCGTACGCCCTTGCATTAAATAATTTAAGGCTTTTTGCACCAATTTTTCGGAAGCAGAATCTAAGGCAGAAGTTGCTTCATCCAAGATAAGAATTGGTGGATTTTTCAATACTGCGCGAGCGATCGTAATTCTTTGTCGCTGACCGCCACTGAGTTTATTGCCTCGATCTCCGATATTACTCTGATAACCGTCTTCCATCGCTTCAATAAATTCGTGAGCGTGTGCAATCTTAGCGGCTTGGATGACTTCCTCTTCGGTAATATCTTTCATCCCAAAGACAATATTATTATAGATCGTATCATTAAAAAGAATTGCTTCTTGACTTACAATGCCCATCAAAGCACGTAAGCTTTTTAAATCATATTCCCGCAAGTCCACACCATCTACGAGGATTTCTCCTTCGTTGACATCATAAAATCGAGGCAACAAATCTACCAAGGTAGACTTTCCAGCTCCAGAAGCACCAACTAGCGCTACAACTTTTCCCCGAGTGAGTTTCAGGTTAATTTTATCGAGGACGTTCCGCTCTGAGTTGGCGTATTTAAAACTAACCGCTTTGTATTCGATACTATGTTCAAACGCAGTAATTTTTCGGGCGTTTGCTTTTTCGTAAATCTCAATATCTGCATCGAGAATACTCTCTGCCCTTTCAGCGGCAGCAATCCCTTTTTGGATATTGTAGTACGCTGAGGAAAAAGATTTCGCGGGGTTGATAATATTGAAAAATGCAAAGAGGAAAGAGAAAAATTCTTCGGCGTCCATTTCCATGGAAAATACTTTTTTGGACCCATACCAGAGTAACACTGATACCACCGTAATCCCCAGAAACTCTGATAAAGGAGAAGACAAATCTCTTCGCCACAAGATATTGGTTAAGATATTACGGTATTCATTATTTTCCTTTAGAAATTTATTGCGTTGGTATCCTTCTGCGTTGAAGCCTTTGATAATTCTCAAGCCAGAGAGCGCTTCTTCGACGATGCTAACGAGCCTTCCCAATTTTGCTTGTGCTTTGCCCGACTCTCGTTTCAAGGTTTTGGAAACCCCTCCAATTACAAAGCCCGTAAAAAGAAGCAATACAAAAACGAAGAGGGTTAAGCTAGGACTTAATAAAATCATATAAACTAAGCAACCTACAATAATCAAAGGTTCTCGAAAAACAGCTTCTAAAACGTTGAGAATACTCCATTCCACTTCTTGCACATCCGCTGATATTCTTGCCATCAAATCTCCTTTTTGTGCCTCCGAGAAATAAGCAAGTGGCAAAACTAACATCTTATTAAAAATGTTTTGCCGAATATCTCGTACAATACCGTTACGAACCGGTGCCATAAAAAATAGCGATAGATAGCGAAATAGATTTTTGAAGAAAAAGAGAATGACAATTCCCACGCAGATATAAATCAGCGTATTTTCTCTACCGTTTTCAACGATTAGTTGGCTAACGTAATATTTCCCGTAGGCTAAGGCATTTGCTAGTCCTGTGCCTTGGGGAGCTTCCGTTACACTCGCTTCTGTTTCAAAGATAATTTGTAACAAAGGAATAATCGCAGGAATACTGATCACGGTAAATGCCGCCATAAAAACGTTACAAACGACGTTTAGGACAACGTTACGTTGATAATTTTTGATGTAGCTCATTAAGCGCCAAAAACTACTCATCGAAATGGATTTAAGTATTTTTATCCGTTAGCAGTTGTTCAAAATTCGTCTCAAATTTTGAAAGCAACTTTAATACACTGTAATTTAAGTTTATTGATATTTTGAGCTTTGGATTTTTATGCTAATCGAGGAATGCCCGGAGTTTGATAGCCTTAGCTATCATAACGAGGACAAGACGAAGAGTAGGATAAAAAGACATGTTCAAAATGTTAAGTAA
>CALFBG010000081.1 GCA_937951685.1 uncultured Saprospiraceae bacterium
ACCTTCATTTTTAGTTTTGCTTGTTTACGACATCGTGTATTTAAAATTCACTAGTGCGACTAAGTAGGTTTACCAAATAGATTGGTGATTTTGACGGAAGAAAATTTTGCTTCAATCGAGGCGAAAAATGCAGGAAACCTAATGGTTTTCAAGGCTTTTTAACGAAGAGTGAAATAAAATTTACTCGTCATAAATTAGTGAATTTATTAGGTAAACCTACTTAGATGATCAACGCTTCTATTTATATAGACCCGTCGCCGTTTAAAGATATTGCATTTGGAGTAAAAAAAATTAAAATATTTTGCAAAAGCTTGTCAATAACTACAGTTGGAGTCTTGACGAAGACTAACTTTAGAGAAGCATCTAAATTGTATTATGGATAAAATGTCTATTTTAGAGTTTGGCTAAATCCAAACGTAGATACTAAGATCTATTTTAAAAGCACTTCTTTCACGCGCAGCGAGTAAATTGAACTTTTGTCAAAGTGTAATATACTTTCTTTCTCAAACAGATTATAAGCTTATGCCAGAACTCAAGAAAAAAATTACGCTTTACGGGTTGACGATGATTGCCGTTGGTTCTTGTATCGGTGCAGGTATTTTTATTACTCCTTATCAAATTGTGGCAGCGGTTCCACATCATGGGCTTGTCATTTTGGTTTGGATGATTGGTGGTTTGATTGCCTTAACGGGCGCGTTAACTTTTTCCGAACTGGGTGCGATGTTTCCCCAATCTGGTGGCGTTTACGTTTACTTGAAAGAAGCTTATGGTGACTTGGTAGCTTTTTTATACGGTTGGGTTATTTTATTGGTTATTACCACGGGAGCATTGGCAGCGCTGAGTATTGGCTTTACCAAATACTTGAGTTTTATTTTTCCCTTATCGGAAACGGCACAGCAATACGTAGCGATTTTTACGCTGATTGGCTTGACGGTGGTTAATATCTTTGGGGTACAATTGAGTCAATTATTAGCGAGTATTTCTACGACCTTAAAACTAATCGTAATGGCCGGAATTATTGCCGTGGGATTTATTTTTTACGAACCACAGGAAGTCCATTTAGAGTTAACGGCGAGTCTTGGAGCATTTGATCATTTAGGAACCGCTTTGCTCACGGCGTTGGTTGGCGTTTTGTGGTCATTTGGTGGCTGGCACCACGCCTCCTATTTGGCTGGCGAAACAATTGATGCGAAGCGAACCGTTCCGCGAGCGATGGTATTGGGAACCATCATCGTAACGACGACTTACGTTTTGATCAACCTTGCCTACATGCTATTGTTACCACTCGATGTAATTGCCCAAACCCAACGAATTGCGGGTGATGCTTTAGCTAGTGTTTTCGCTTTTGGTGGAAAGTTAGCCGCGATTGCGATTGCGATTTCCATCTTCGGCACGATTGGTATTTATACGATGTCGGCACCGCGCATTTATTTTGCGATGGCCAAAGACGGTATTTTCTTTAAGCAACTGAGTTATATTCATCCGAAGTACAAAACACCCGTTTTTGCGATGCTGCTGCAATGCGTTTGGGCAATTATCCTTTTACTCTTTTGGGGAACCTTCGAAGAACTAATCGAGTACGTGACTTTCACGGATGTTATTTTTATGACCTTAGCGGGCATTAGTCTTTTCGTTTTTAGACGCACTCGAAAAGAGCAGGAACGACCTTACAAAGTAATTGGTTATCCGATTATCCCATTAATTTTTATTACAATTTCTGCGGCTTTTGTTTTGAATACCTTGTTGGTAGAAACAAAGCAAGCGGTGGCGGGTTTGATTTTGTTGGGACTTGGCGTGCCGGTTTATTATTTGTTTAAGCGTTATAATGGGGAGTAATGAGTTTTTTTATAAAAGATCAATGACACACTTATAAATGGACCAACTCTATTGCTATTCCAAAAAACGGGCAAATGATCATTACATTGGAATATAAAGCCTTATATTTTGGTCGTACGAAACGAACCTATGTAATCTCTATTTTCACTAAATCCTCCCTCAACGCAGAAAATAACTTTGAAAAAACTAAGATTTAGCTTTTTATCTTTAATTTAGCGATTAGAAGCTATTGAATAATCAAAGTCCTTGAAAAAAAATAGCTTTACTTTTTTCGAATAACTCCAAGAGATATTCTGACTTCAAGCATACTTAACCAAAGAGAAAAGAAGGGCGGATGATCGACAAGAAACAGGAAGATCATTTCGAAAGGGCAAGTAATGCTTGGTAGTTTTCGGTATCGAAATTCCAAAAAAATCACGCAAAACAGTATCGTTTCAATAACAAGATCTGGTTGGATAGGTACTTAATTTTTATAGAAAACGTTTATGATTTGTCGACTTGACGTAACAAATTATGCTCGTCTTAGATTACTTTTGTTTTCGCACTTGTTGAAGTTGGTTTTACACATAAAACAGCGATGGAACTGCAACTAAGCTTTTCCGGTTTGACTGGATTTTGATTGTAAAATAGCTTCGTTGATAAACCTACTAACAAATAATATGGCAAAATCGTTTAACTGGGGAATTATTGGATTAGGACACATCGCAAAGAAATTTGCGGAAGATTTAAAAGTTATTGAAAATGCAAAGCTACATGCCGTTGCTTCTCGTTCGATGGAGCGAGCGAAAAAATTTGCAACGGATTTTACCGTCGCGCATCATTTCGATAGCTACGAAGGCATCTTGAGTTGTCCCGGTTTAGATGCTGTCTATATTGCTACACCGCACACCTCGCATTGCGAAATCGCTTTGATGTGCTTGAAAAAAGGTATTCCCGTATTGTGTGAAAAACCTTTTGCCATGAATGCCAGTGAATTGAAGTCGATGATCGAAATGGCGACCCAAACCAATACTTTTTTGATGGAAGGCTTATGGACCCGCTTTTTACCCAGTCTCAATAAGGCGTTAAATATTATCCGTAGCGGTGCTTTAGGGACGCTTAATCTTTTAGAAGCAGACTTTGGCTTCAAAGCGCCTTTTGATCCTGACCGGCGATTGTTTAATCCTAATTTGGGTGGCGGGGCGTTAATGGATGTGGGGATTTATCCCGTATTTTTGTCGCTCTTAGTTTTAGGATATCCTAAAACGATTAAAGCGTTAGCAACTTTCGGAAAAACCAACGTAGATGAAACTTGTGGGATGATGTTTGGTTACGAAAATCAGAAAATGGCGATTTTACACGCTTCCATTACAACGAATACCACTACTAAGGCTTGTTTTCACGGCTCCAAAGGTAGACTCCGTATTAATTCAAGATGGCACGAACCGACAAGCTTAACGTTAATGTTGGATGGCGAAGAACCGAAAGACATCTTTTTTGAATTTGATTGTTTAGGATATCGCTACGAAGCCGAAGAATTGATGCGCTGTGTGCAAAAGGGAAAAAAAGAAAGCCAATTTTTGCCACTCGGGTTTAGTTTGAAATTGATGGAATTGATGGACGCGGTTCGAGCAGAAGCAGGTATTTTTTATACCAATCACGATTATCCCGTAGGTGGAAAAGTATTGGACAAAGACAAGAAATTTTCTTGGAATTAAACATATAACTCAAGGTCTAATTTTACCGCATGAAAAGTTTCAGCCAATGGCTCTGCATTGTTGCTATCGTTTGCAGTAGTGCCTGTCACCCTATTTCGAATCGAGCGGTTTTGCAAAATTCAAAATTGCAACAACTCGATCTCAAAAGAAATTTAACAACGATCGCACTAGGTTCTTGCAACGATGAAGACCGCGATCAAAAGATGTGGGCATTTATCGATCAAAACGAACCCGATCTCTGGATTTGGCTCGGAGATAATATTTACGGGGATACGGAGAACATGAATGTCATGGCAGCAAAATATGACAAACAACTAAGCCATCCGGAATACCAAAAATTTGTTGCAAAACTTCCTGTCATTGGTACTTGGGATGATCACGATTACGGTGTCAATAATGGTGGAAAAGAATATCCTGCGAAAGTTGAAAGTAAAAGACTAATGCTAGATTTTTTGGGTGTAGCGCAGGATGCTGCCGTTCGGAAAAGGGCAGGGGCGTATCAAAGTTTTGATTTTGGTACCGGAACCCAGAAAGTAAAAATTATTTTGCTGGATGCGCGTAGCTTCCGAGACGAACCCCTTTACAATCCTTCGATTAAGCGCTCGTACTTGCCCAACGAAAAAGGAGATGTACTCGGCGCAGCACAATGGAAATGGTTGGAAAAAGAACTCCAACAAAGCGACGCAGCCATCAATATTATCGCCTCGGGCATTCAAGTCCTCGCCGAAGAACATCCTTACGAGAAATGGGCGAATTACCCTACCGCTCGCAAACGTTTGCTACAACTCATCGAATCTTCCAAAATTAAAAATCCTATCTTACTCAGCGGCGATCGACACATGGCGGAACTCGCCAAAACAACGCTTCCTCAAGCTACTGGCGTCGTTTATGAATTAACGGCGAGTGGATTGACGCATAGTTGGAGCAAAGGCAATCAAACGGAAGCCAATCAATATCGAGTCGGTAATCTTGTTCCAAAACGTAACTTCGGACTACTCAAAATAGATTGGGACGCTAATCCTATTCAAATTACCGCGGAAATTAGGGGCTTGAAAAATAATCTTTTCTTACAACAAGTCTTGAAATTCTAACTTCTTCAATCATTATACGATGCTTAGCTTCGATCAGTGGAAATCAAAAGGTCAGTATCATCAGGTTAATGGACATCGTATTTTTGTGCAAACAATGGGCGAAGGAAAGCCTTACTTGGTGGTTTTACACGGTTATCCGACCTGTTCTTACGATTATCACCAAGTTTTGGAGCCATTGAGCGCGCATTATCACGTGGTTTTACACGATCATTTAGGTTTTGGCTTATCGGACAAGCCGACAGATTATTCCTATTCTTTGATGGAACAAACGGATGTGGCGCTGGCTTTGTGGCAACAATTAGGCATCAAAAAGGCGCATCTCTTCGCCCACGACTACGGAACAAGCATCGCCACTGAAATACTCGCCAGAAAAAACTTTGGTTGGGAACCGATTACGATTCGCTCTATGACGCTTTCTAATGGAAGTATGCACATTGAATTGGCAAAACTACGCCCGATCCAAAAACTATTGCTGCATCCCAAAATCGGTCCTTTGATCGCTCGGTGGAGTACAAAAGAGATTTTTTATCGAAATATGCGAAAAATTTGGGCCGATCCGACCAAAGTAAATCCGGAAGAATTAGCGGTACTTTGGGAAATGCTCTTGTATAATAACGGTCGCGCAGTTTTATCAGCCTTGACGCAGTACATCCAAGAACGTAAGCGGTTTTGGCATCGTTGGATTGGTGCTTTACAGCAAACAGAAGTGCCAATCAATATCCTCTGGGCAACCGAAGATCCCGTTGCCGTAAAGGAAATGGCAGTCGTTTTAGCCGCAGAAATTAGCCACAATCGCTTAGTTTGGTTAAAAAATACGGGGCATTATCCAATGTTAGAATCTGGAGAGGAATGGCAGCGTAAAATATTGGACTTGTTAGCTTTATAGATAGGTTTACACCTTATGTGAAAGGTTGCTGCTGTAGAAATCATGTTGTTAGCACTTTTTTGATTATAAATTTTGCTCAGATTTTCGTAAATTTATGCCATCATGTTTTAATCCCATGCTGTTTTTTATTCACTAAAACTAAACGTTATGACTAAGAAAAAAACAGTATTATGTGCCAATTCACTAATGGCAAAAATTGTTAAACAAGTAAAACTAACTCAAAAAGTCAAATTGGCAAAAGTCAACTTGAACGCTGTTAGTTAACCGTATTCATGAAATATCAAAATTAAAAAGAGTATAAAAATTTTGTTTTCCCTAAGAGTAAGCTCAACTTACTCTTCCTACACTCATTACAATTAGACGATTCGTCCTTTGTAATGAGTGTTGTTTTTTGGGCATCTTTTTAAAAACTTCAAAGTGTTAAACTAATTGATTTCGCGACTTCTTCCTACCTAAGTTCCTATCTTCGGGAAATTTTATCATCAGAGTAGTACACCTCGCTTACTTTTTAGCAAGAGCTACTTTACCAAAAATATAATTAAATGAAAACTTTTCAACCATTCCGTATCCTATTCCTAGGACTATTTGCCTTATTATTTATCGTAGCAAGTTGCAACAAAGATAGTGACGACGATGCCATCGTTGAAACTTGCAGTGATGGCATTCTAAATCAAGACGAAACTGGCGTTGATTGCGGTGGTAGCTGTAATCCTTGTGCTACTTGTAGCGATGGTATTCAAAACCAAGATGAAACGGGTATTGATTGCGGTGGTGCTTGTAGTCCTTGTTTTGTGTTTTCAGAGTTTATGACGGCAACAATTGATAACGTTCCTTTTGCTGCGAACTTAGTCGCCGGTTTTGATGATGGCACTACAATCTCTTTTCAATCAGATCAAAGTCAGGAACGACAATTATTTTTTGAAGTGCCGACGAATGTCAGTGTCGACAGTTTTAGCTTGATTAATAATCCTGGTTACACTGGCGAATACAAAAAACTTTTCCAAGGAGAATACATCAACCAATCTGGACATATTGTGATCACTTATCACGATGTAGCGAAGAAAGAATTAGGGGGACGATTTGAACTAACTGGCGTAGAATTTGAATTTGGTGTACCAACGGATACGGTATACGTTACCAATGGTGAATTCGGTGTTGAGTACTAAGCTAAAAAAAACAGATGTTATTTTGGGAGCAGGCAAAGTGGAGATTTCTCTCCGCTTTGCCTGCTTTTGTTTTGATCGATCTTAAAATTTAGGGAATCTAGTTTTTAGCTGAATGACCTAACGTGTGTCTTAACTCCTTGAAGATTAAGCTACTTCAGCTAATGAAAATAGCTATTTGTAAGTATTTTGTCGACGTAAATTAATTGCTAAGCTCTTGCAAAGTGACTTTTTATTAGAATTAGACGCTAAATAATTGGATATCAGTTATTTTTTAATAACTTAGCTTTGTCCGAAAAGATTAGAGAGAGAAACACAAATTAGAGAACACAAAACGCACTTAAATGCTTATCGTTTACATCGCAGCTATCGCATTTATTATGGGAGGAGGTATTATCGGCGCATCACACCTTCTGTCAGAAAAAAATCGCAAGTACTAGCTTATTCATCGGACCAAATTCTTTTGGTATTTACATATTTTTTATTCTTCAACGCTCGCATTGCATCCGTAATGCCCGCTAATGTCATGG
>CALFBG010000082.1 GCA_937951685.1 uncultured Saprospiraceae bacterium
CCTTTAGAAAAACAGATTAAAGATTTTGCAATAATTTCAAAGAACTAGGTGCCAAATAAATGGCGCTTTAATAGTATACAACTTTGTAACTATTTAACAATACACAACTTTATGTCTCATGACACGCTGCTACGAACTCCAAAAAGAGCTTCAACTTGAACAAAAATCTCTGCTTCTCAACTGCTTTTAGAATTATTAAACAACTTCTATTAATGAACTTGGGGAAGTGAATTTTTGAAATTGAAGAATATGGAAAAGATGAGTAATAGCGCTCAAAAAATATGGATTGGATTAG
Organism: uncultured Saprospiraceae bacterium; assembly: GCA_937951685.1. Lineage (GTDB taxonomy): Bacteria > Bacteroidota > Bacteroidia > Chitinophagales > Saprospiraceae > CALFBG01. The sequence goes on from CALFBG010000082.1 coordinate 296, forward strand.
GAGTAATAAGCATAATTTGTGGAATTTCATTAATACTTTCAACTCAATATTTAACGGGAACTTTCCAATTAATTCTTGGCGGTTGGCTGATTTTAGAAAGTACGAAGGAGTTCAATCATAAGTAACTAAATACTAGTTATCGTTATGCTAGGCTTACGGATAAAAAAAACTAAAGTTTGAAAATGAAAAAACTCATACTAATTGTCATTTTATTTTTGGGGAGTGCCGATGTGTTTTCGCAAGAAATTGAACTCGAAGCATGGAAGGCTGAATTGACCACCGTAATTAATGCGGAAGTCAATAAGCAAGCGGAAAAAGGATGCTTTTCAGATAGTTTGGCTAGTCAACAATTCTTTCAATATGAGTTAAGTTACTTTCCAATCGAGCAGGCTTTGAAGCGAGTGGCCGAACTTTCAAAAGATTTAAAAAGAAAAGACTGCATCATCTTTGAATTGTATTACCCACTCGTCGGTTTTGATCCCGAAACGGGTTATAATACCTATATTTACACCAAAAAACGGTGGAAAAAAACCGTAGGAGAAACTTATGATCCGGCATCCGGCACCTTTCAAGTGAGTAAGGACAGTTATAAATATATTTTTAAAAGATTGAAAGGCAAAAGCGATTGTTACGGCACGGGATATTCGTTTATTACCGTATTCAACGGAGACTTGGAGATTAAAAAAATCAAAGTACTGTTATCTATTGAGTGGCAATAAGCCTTCCGAGTAGTACTTATCAATACCCTAAAATATATTTCGATAAATTTTGCCCCGTGCTCAATTTTAATTTTTTCCGCAATCGGTATCGAGCAATTTCTACACCACGCAAGGAAATGCTCATGATATTAGAAATCTCTTTCGTGTTCAAATTTAGCCTTAAGAACGCGCATAATTTTTGATCATTAGGAGAAAGGTCTTGAAATTCTTTCCGAATCCTACTGAGAAAATCGCCGTGTACTTTATTGAAATGATATTCAAATTGTTCCCAATCTTCCTGAACCCTTAAAGTCGTATCTATCTCTTTTTCGATTTGAACTAAAGCACGTTTCGTGGCCGTACTTTGTTCCTTCCGTGGGATTTCTTTTAGCTTCTCTTTGATGCTGTCAATAAATTCATTTTTGACTACTAGGTTCATCGTTGACGCTGCCAAAAGTTTATTCAAATGCACTAATTCAGATTGCATTTTTTCTTCTTTTAGGCGCAGCAATTTAATACCACTTTTCTTCTCCAGCGTTTCTAATATTTGTTGTTTTTCTGCCAGTTGCTCCTGCTTTTGTTGTTCCAATTTTAGCGCTTTACGCTTGTAATTGCGTTTTTGATACCAGGATACGGCGAATAAGGAAGACAAGAATAAAAGGAAATAGAAGACCTTCGCATAAATGCTTCGGTAGAGTGGTGGAGTGATGGTAAAATGCAAGGGCTCACTTTCGATCATGCGACCGAGTGAATTTCTCGTTCGGACTTTAAACGCATATTTTCCTTCTCGGAGATTGGTATATTCCTTGATCGTCGCGGTCGTCCAATTCCCATATTTTTCATCAAAGCCTGCTAAGTAATATTGAAACAATTGATTGTTGACATCTTTGAGCTGAAAAGATTCTATAAAAAATTGAATGACTTTCGCCTGATGCGTTATTTTCATCGTCGTCAGACTGTCTGGAATCGCCCCAAAAGTAGAACGCTCATACAGCATACTATCCAAAGTAACACTGTACATCTGACTAGTCACCAAAGGATTATCCAAGGCAAGTCTGTTTTCTTTTTCTGGATTATAGTAAATGAAGCCCTCGTTTGCATTGATCATAATGCCATCTAAGGTATGGATAGAAGCATTCAGTAAATCATTGTTAAAAGAATATCGTTGTTGAAAGAGCGAAGAGGAAGAAAACACGTAATTGTTGGCACTAATTTGCTTGTAGTACCCAAATATATTTTTAGCATAAACGTAAATATTTTTCTTGTTATCTTGTTTCAGTAGGTAAACGGGTTGTTTCCCGATCTCTTTTTCAAAAATAGCAGCGGGTATAATTTGGTCATTTTGCTGATCGAGGGTGTAGATGCCTTCTTTGGTGGAAAAATAAATTTCATTATCAATGCTATTCAAAATAATTTGTTCTCCCACTGGCGCATCGGTACTATTTGAATATTCCTTGGCGGTAATACTTTTTAAATCTTCCGATAGTTCTAACTGAAATAGTCCTTTGTAAAATTGACCAACCCAAATTCTACCTTTTTTGTCTTCTTCAAAAAATCTACTAGATTCATGGAAGCCTTTTATTTTGTGCAAAGGTGCTAGTTCGTTATTTTCATTTAGTTTGAAAAGATACATACCGGAATAGCTGCCACCGATAGCGTATTGTGGATTGGATTTCAATGGCTTCACCTGCCAGATTCCCTCGGCCTTGATGATCTGTTTGACTTGTTTTTTTTGCAATAGAAATAATCCGGTGTGGTGCCCGGCGTAGATTTTTCCGCCAATATTTTGGATGCTGTAAGCGGGACCTTCCGTATCGGGTAAGAAAGTGCTTTTGTCCGAATTTTTATCTTTAAAATAAATGCCATTGGAAGTTGTGTAATAGGTGCCGTCTTCCATTTCGTAAGCTTCGTATCCACTACCTTGAATTTGGACGTTTTCATTAATGAGTCGCATCGGGGAATTGATATCAATTAACGCGAGCCCATTTTGCATACCGACCCAAAGGTTTCCAGCAAAATCTTGAAAACTACGCAAACAAGCATTGGTCAATAAGCCATCCTGCGTGCTAATTTGTTCTAGCACTTGATTTTGCAAATCGTATAAATACAGACCGGCAGTTTGAGTGGAAATGGCTAATCGGGTATCTGAAAGTCGCAGCACATGATTAATGAAGGTGCCCTTTAACGCAGTGCTCAGCGGCGTAAACACATTTTCATTGCTGATGGTATGGGCACTTTGAATTTGCCCAGATTGATAGAAAATAAAAAGCTCGTTGTCGTAGGAAGCAAGCCCGGATATAATATGCTCCGCTTTGTGTTTTAGGGGGACTTTCTGGAGCTGATCGTCGACTAATTCCAAAAGTTCGCCCTGCTGATTTTGGGTAAATAGTTTATCTTCAAAAAGAAAAGCGCGATTCAGGCCTTCTTTATTCTGAATTACCTTGATTGCTTCCCCGTCGTAAACGTAGATATTCTGAAAGGTACAGAAGTAAGTTTTTGAATTGGAACAAAATACATCCCAAACTTCATCGAAATCTTTCGCACTATCCGGAATTTGATCGACCAAAGAAACGTATTCCCAATGATTATTCAAGTAGCCAAATTCTCCCTGCAATCCCACGTATAGTCGATTACTATTTTCGTCAAATGCTAAAGCGCGTTTCTTTTTACCTACTTGAAAAGTATGCAAACTCCATTCTTTCCCATTATAAGATAGGACGCCGAGGTTATTCGCTACAAAAAGCGTCATGGCCCGGTTTTGAGCAAAATCTATATTTTGATTTCCACCTTTATAACTAGCCGGCGAAAAGTTTTGTATCGGATATTTACCCTTAGCAAATAAAATGCAATTACTGCTAAAGCATATCAGTATCAAAATGAATAAAAGTCTGGCGTAGTAAAAAAAAATCATGGTGTGAAAGTATCTTTAATTTCAAAATTGCTGATAATCAGTGTCTTATCGAAAAATACAACATTCTTTGTTGTAGTCAAAATAAAACATGGTGAAACTTTTGATGAGGTCTTTTATTTCTCATTGTTAAATTTCAGTAATAAATTTGGGGAAATTAGAATTAAAACCTTAAAAGTTTTGAAAATATGACAATAACCAAAAGAAACCAATCAAATTCTAGAGTTGCTCTTCCTTTTCATCTCCACAAGATTCTTTTATTTTGCTCTTTTCTATTGCTCCACAATAGCTCATTTGCGCAAGCAAATCAGGTATCGGTCGCTGATGAGAACGGACAAATGTCTTTAATGGTAGATGGACAGCAGTTTATGATTAATGGAATGAACTGGGATTATATCCCAATCGGAACCAATACGGTCAATGCAAACTTCTGGAAAAAATCAGACGACATTATTAAAGCTGGTCTCGATGCGGAAATGTCGCTGCTGAGAAATATGAATGTCAATGTAATCCGACAATACACGGGAGTGCCCGCCAAATGGATTGCCTACATCTACGAAAATTATGGTATTTACACCATGCTTAACCATTCTTTTGGTCGATACGGTCTACTAATGGATGGCGTTTGGGTACCCGTTACCAACTATTCCGATCCCAAAACACAGCAATTTCTAATGAATGAAATTGATGAATTGATCGAAGGGTATAAAAATACGCCCGGATTATTAATGTATTTGCTCGGAAATGAAAATAACTATGGTCTCTTTTGGGCTGGTGCTGAAACTGAAGATTTTCCAGACGATGATAAGAAAAAGGCTTTCGTTGGCGAAAGTCGAGGTAGACCAATGTATAAGTTGATGAACGACGCTGCGCTTAAGATCAAAGCCGCCGATGGCGCTCATCCCGTTGCCTTATGTAATGGAGATGTATTATTTATTGATATCATTGCAGATGAATGTAAGGATATTGATATCTATGGAACAAATACTTACCGGGGTGTTTCCTTTGGTGATATGTTTCAGGTGGTAAAGGACAAACTGAATAAACCGATTATGTTTACGGAGTTTGGAGCAGATGCTTATAATGTGATCAGTAATTCTGAAGATCAGGAGTCTCAAGCTTATTATATGGTCGGCAACTGGAAAGAGATCTACGAGAATGCAGCTGGCGTTGGTAAAGTAGGTAACTCTATCGGTGGTTTTACCTTCCAGTTTAGTGACGGTTGGTGGAAGTACGGATTTGACGATCGAGCAAATGCTGATATTCATGATAATAATGCCTCTTGGGAAAATGGAGGATACAACCGAGATTTAATCCCGGGTCAAAACAACATGAACGAGGAATGGTTTGGGATTTGTGCGAAAGGACCTACCGATGCGCGAGGCTTATATACGCTTTATCCAAGAGCGGCTTATTATGCGCTGAAAGAAGCACACGCCTTAAATCCATATTCTGCCGGTACCACGGTAACTTCCGTGAATAGCTATTTTGACAATATTCAAATCATTGATGCGGTACTTCGAGCAAGAGGAGATAAGGCTGCTTTGGGAGGCAATGAAAAGATTAGCCTGAGTAACTTCCGAGCTGAATTTACAACCTTCAACACTGGTGGTAGTTTGATTACAACGCCCGACGAGCCAGATCCTAATAATCCTACTTACCCCAATAAACTTGGATTTGATCATATGCAATCCTTTTTCGTAGGGGTTGAAGCGAATCCTACACCGAATATGCGCGCTAGTGTAAACTTCAATATCGTAGGAAACGTCGCCGACAATCCGATTGATGAAATTTTTTACGAAAATAGAGTACGGGAAACGCCCAATCGAAACAACACGGGGAACTTAAATCTCTACAACGCAGATTTTGAATGGGAAGCCAAGGAATTTGACCTAAGAGGCTTTTATCGAACGGGACATTATCACTGGGGATACGAAGGAGACTTTTTTGGTTTGTACCCAGAAGCAAACTATGGTCCTAACTTAGATATCTATAATGGACAAATTCTAGGAATCGAAATAGATGGCAAAAAAGCCTTCAAAGGACTGAAAGCGGCTTTTGGTCCACAATTGTGGTGGGGCGCCAATCCGGCAGTTTTGCTAAAATATACCCGCGAAATAAAACATTTTCAGGTTACTGGTGTTTTCCATGAAGATATCGACGATGCCGCAGCGGCAGTAAGTTCGATTGCCATTCCACTGCCTAGAACGCGAAGAGCGACCCTGCACGTAGCCAGAGAAATCGGAGGAATGGAACTTGAAGTAGGCGGAATTTGGGGTGGTCAACCCTTAAACGGAAGAACTTTCCAATTGGTTGACGACAGTGAAGGAGAAGATGTGGTTTACATCGACGAGGTAAAGTCTTCGGATAACTGGGGTGGAAAAGCAAAAATTAAATACTCTAGCGGAGCGTTTAATTGGTACGCACAGGGTGCTGTAATGGGACTCGTTGCCAATGGAGGAGCAGACCTTACCCGTACTTTTACCGGATGGAGATTAAAAGACAACGGTAGTGGAAACCAAAATAATTTCTTAACTGGATTTACCTTTTCCGTTGGAAACTTCCAAATTGCACCAAACTTCTTGTGGCAAAAGCCCTTGGTTGATCCAATGCCGAATGATGGCGTAGGACCTGGTCGGTTAAGAAACGTACAATCGGATCCATTCGCCGTTAGAGGAAACAGAGAAACGGTGGCGGGGGAACTTTTAGTTACCTATGATCCAACTCCCGGTACTTGGATGTACGATTGGGACAGTGATCGTTCGGAAGATGCTAAATTAGCAGTAAGTGCAGGTTTTGTATTCTGGCATTTACCAACTACTCAGGATGCAGCGATTGGATTTTTAGATACACGGACTTCTTTTCCATTCGACAAATCTGTACCCGCAAGAGATTTATGGGAATCGAACATTAGAGTGGTTTCTAAAATAAACAGAGATTTTGGATTGATTGCAAATGTTTTATTTGGAAATGCACAAGCTAGAGGTAGCGACCCAAGATTGGTAGAACGATTCGGAATAGACCTAAGAGGTATTTATAAGCGACTGAAATTGTCCTCGCACGTGAAAGTAAATGATTGGGGACCGTTTGATTATCACCGTGATTTTAATCTTACATATCCTTTACAGATTATGTTCGACTTATCAACCACTTTAAGCAAGCCTGATTGGTTTTTGTTACCCAATACGCAAATGGGAATTAGAGGGACTTGGAGATCTATGGATCAATATTCTCCTCGGTATTCTCCCAACAATGCATTGGAGTTTGCAACGGCACCAATTATTAGTCCGGTCGGTTTTCCTGATGGATCGGAATGGGAAATTAGAACGTATATTCACATCAACATAGGTAAATAAAATTATCATGAAAAAAAATATAATTTTGAAATCAAACCTGCTTTTACTTTTAGGATTTGTATTGCTTTTTAGCAATTGTGAAAGAGAAATAGAAAAAGACCTAAAAAAAGCTACGTATTCAAAAGATGGTACGGTATTCATTGATGGCTTCAGTGCCGGATTGGAGTACTTCCCATTTGGAGACTCTTATTTTACAGCCTTTACCGTAGATGAAGAAACCAAATACGCGGGTACCGCTTCCATGCGATTTGACGTACCTAACGTCGGCGATCCAAACGGCGCCTATGCCGGGGCAATCTTCCCCGATAATGGTGGTCGAGATCTTTCTGGTTATGATGCTCTTACTTTTTGGGCTAAATCTACTACCGCAGCGACAATTAACGATATTGGTTTTGGACAAGACTTCGGAGAAAATAAATACCAAGTTACGCTCAGTGCCTTAAAACTAACGACCAACTGGAGACAATACACCATTGCGCTTCCCGATGCTTCAAAACTAACCCGTGAAAAAGGATTATTCTGGTACGCAGAAGGTCCCGAAAATGGTAATGGTTATACTTTTTGGATTGATGAGTTACAATTTGAAAAGTTAGGTACAATTGCGCAACCAAGACCTGCGATTCAAGAAGGAGAAGAGGTTACCATTAATACTTTCCTCGGCGTAGAAAACACAATTACGGGTTTACAGCAAACCTTAAACTTAGGAAATGGGCTAGACCAAACGCTTAGCCTTACGCCTGCCTATTTTGAATTTAGTTCTTCTAATCCTGCCGTAGCTACGGTAAATGCTGCGGGAGAAATCACTAGTGTTTCAACGGGAACAGCAGTGATTACTGCAAAATTAAATGGCGTTGCCGCCGCAGGTTCTGTTACCGTGGTTGTTACTGGAGACTTTACACCCGCACCAACACCAACTCAAGATCCGGCGAATGTAATTTCTATCTTTTCAGATGCTTATACCAATCAACCCGTAGATTATTACAATGGATTTTGGGCACCTTTTCAAACGACCGTTGGTGGAGACAATATCAACATCAATAATGATAATATCATTTCTTACAGTGAATTAAACTTTGTAGGAATTCAATTTGCAGTCGATCAACCCACCATCAATGTTTCTTCCATGACTCATTTTCACATTGATGTACAAGCGAGAGAAGAACTTCAAGCTGGAGACTTCTTGACGATTAGACTAGTAGATGCAGGTTCGGATAATACACTTGGCACGGGAGACGATTCCTCTGCGGAAATTACACTTGACAATACCGACTTAGCAAACGAAACTTGGTACAGTGCTGATGTTCCTTTCTCTGATTTGGGCGCGTTAACGAGTCGCTCTAATCTTGCACAGATTATATTTGTTTCTGATGCTACGATTACCAGTGTCTACATTGATAATATTTATTTTTATAATAATGGTGGATCGGGACCAATGGGACCAACACAAGCTGCACCAACGCCAACGAGAGCCGCTGCCGATGTGATCTCTGTATACAGTGATGCTTACACGGATATTGCTGGATCAGACATCAATCCAAATTGGGGACAAGCAACGATGGTAACGGAAGTGCTGATTGGTGGTAGCAATACGCTCCGTTACGCGGGCTTAGATTATCAAGGCTTGCAATTAGGAAGCGCACAAGATTTAACGAGTATGGAGTTTTTACACGTTGATTACTGGACGGCAAATTCTTCTGCGTTAAATATGTTTTTGATTAGCGGAAATACCGCAGAACAGGCGAAGGCACTCGCTGTACCAACTTCCGGTTGGGCAAGTATTGATATTCCTTTGAGTGATTTTCCCTCCGTAGATCTTGCCGATATTATTCAGCTCAAAACGGATGGTAACGGAGATATTTACCTCGATAATATTTACTTCTACAAGCAAGGCGGTGGCGGTGGAACAACGCCTACTAGTGCCGCACCAACACCGACGAGACCGGATGCAGATGTAATTTCGATTTACAGTGATGCCTACACCAACGTTGCGGGATCAAATTTAAATCCTAACTGGGGACAAATGACCACTGTATCAGAACCACAGATCGCCGGAAATACTACCTTGTTATACACAGGATTAAATTACCAAGGTTTAGAACTAGGTACTGCGCAAGATGTTACGGGCATGGAGTTTTTGCATATTGATTATTGGACGGCAAACTCTACGGCACTCAACGCTTTTTTAATCAGTGGAAACACAACTGAAGTTCCAAAAGCGCTTAGTGTACCAACTTCCGGTTGGGCAAGTGTAGATATTCCTTTGAGTGACTTTTCTCCCGTAGACTTAGCAGATATCATTCAGTTTAAGTTTGATGGAAACGGTGATATCTACTTGGATAATATCTATTTCTACAAAACAGGTGGCACGGGTGGTTTACCTGCTCTTCCGCTAGATTTTGAAGATGGTTCAAATCCGATGATTGCTTTTGATGGCGGTGCTACTTCAGCGGTTATTTCAAACCCAGATCCAATGGGTAATCCTTCCAGTAATGTTTTACAATTTGTAAAAGCAGCAGGATCAGAATGGTACTCAGGAGTGGTATTTGATGAAACGCTGCTCACTACGCCGTTGATTGACTTAGCTAACGGTACCGTCTTTACGATTAAGATTTGGTCGCCAACGGCAGGCGTTTCGGTTCGTATGCAACTAGAAGGTGGTGCGTCTCCAGCGTATGAAGTTTTCCAAACGGTTAATACCGCCAATCAATGGGTCACTTTGACTTATGATTTTACGAGTCAGGTTAATGCTTCGGATACTTATCCTAAATTTGCCATTTTCCCTGATTTTGATTTCTCTAATCAAGTCCCAGTAGCTACAGAAGCCATTTACTACATAGACGATATCACTCAACAATAATTCAAAATATGGAAGTTATTGTCTCATCGGTCAATGATCGATTAGACAATAATTTTTTAAAAAATAAATAAGATGCAAAAGCCCTATTTTTTCAAACTAAATAGCCTTGTTTTATTAGTACTTGCCTCCTTGTTTTTTCAAAGTTGCAATCCCGACGAAGAACAAACCGTGACCAATTTTACAAATCTAAGTTTTGAGGATGATTTTAACGGTAATGGTACCGTTGATGCTGCTACTTGGAGTTTTGACATGGGAGTAGGAACGGCCGCCTCCGGTGCGGGATGGGGAAATAATGAATTGCAACACTACACCGATCGTCCGGAAAATATTAAAGTCGAAGGAGGTATGTTACATATTACTGCTCACAAAGAATCTTTCATGGGAGCGGGCTATACTTCTGGTAGAATTAATACTGCTGGAAAAATCGAACAAGCATACGGTCGTTTTGAAGCGCGCATTAAATTGCCTTGGGGACAAGGTATCTGGCCCGCATTTTGGATGCTTGGAAATGATATTGATGAGGTGGGTTGGCCGAATTGTGGCGAAATTGACATCATGGAATACCGAGGTCAAAATCCAACCATTATGCTTGGTAGTGTACACGGACCAGGGTACTCTGGCGGGGAGTCCGAAGGGAAATCTTACGAATTGACCAACGATAGATTCGATACGGACTTCCACGTATTTGGAATCGAGTGGGGACCAGAATACATCAATTATTACGTAGACAATGTTCTATACAATCAAATTACGCCAGCAGACGTAGATGGGAATTGGGTATTTGATCATCCTTTTTATATTATTTTAAATCTTGCCGTAGGAGGTAATTTTGTGGGTTCTCCAAATGAGAATACGGTTTTTCCACAAACTATGCTTGTAGACTATGTTCGAGTTTATAGTTTGTCGGAGTAATCGACTATTTTCTAATGCAATCGTTTAAGTAAATTAACGGTAAGTACCAAGACCTCGGTACTTACTTAGCGTACAGCTGAAAGAACCAAAATGAGAATTAAACCTACAATTAAACAGGCTGAGATACAACAACTCAACATTGAAGGAGAATCCTTTTATAAAATCACAAATGTTGACGAGCTACGACCTTTCTTTATGAGCATTGTCAGTGATTCGAATCACTGGATGTTTATTTCTAGTAATGGTGGCTTAACTGCGGGAAGACAAAATGCGAATCACGCATTGTTTCCATATTATACTGATGACAAAATTACGGAGCTGGCAGAAATTACTGGTAGCAAATCAATTTTTGTAGTTGAAAATCCCAATGGCTCTGTGTCTTTATGGGAACCTTTTTCCATCAGGCAAGAAGGCGTTTATGAAGTCAGTCGAAACCTCTATAAGAACATTTACGGGAATAAAGTTATGTTTGAAGAGGTGAACCACGTTTTAGGCTTGACCTTTCGATACCAATGGAATTCCAGCGAAACATTCGGCTTTGTCAAAAAATCGGAACTCCTCAACGATGGAGATTCGGCGCGGAAAGTCACTTTGTTGGATGGTATTCAAAACATTATTCCTTCCGGCGTTGGCAGTGATTTACAAAATAGAACGAGTAACCTCGTCGATGCTTACAAAAGAAGCGAACTCCTCAAGGAATCCGGTATTGGCATTTTCGCACTCAGTGCGTTGATCGTAGATAAAGCCGAACCGAGTGAGTCCTTAAAAGCAAC
>CALFBG010000083.1 GCA_937951685.1 uncultured Saprospiraceae bacterium
TATTACAAGATCCTGATTGTGAAACAAGGTTGACCACAACGGTGACCTGTCCACTATAGGATACCGAGCGAGATGTACTTACCCAAAGGCAAACCATAACTCTCAACGGGCAAACCTTGCTCGTATAGCGCGTGTCCGCCTTCGTGAATACAACTCCAAGCCATATTACTCAAATTGTTTTCATCGACGCGCGTGGTTACTCTCACGTCTTGTGGTGAAAAATTAGTGGTAAAAGGATGTGGAGACAAATCTTGGCGACCCGAAGAGAAGTCGTAGCCCATATTTTTTAGTAAGGCCAATCCCCATTCCCATTGTTGGTCTTTAGGGAAGTTTTGTTGTAAAAAATGATCATCTACGGGCTTGAGTTTTCTAATTTTCTGGGCAAAATCACTTAATTGCGTTTTAACTTCCGCGAAGAGTTGATCAATATCTTTAGTGGTCGCACCGGGTTCGTATTCCTCCATCAAAGCATCGTAAGGATGCCCCTCGTAGCCCAAACGTTGTGCTTCTTCTCTTTTGAGCTCCACTAGCGCTGCGAGTGGCTCGTAGTACAAAGAAAAATCGTTGGCCTTACGCGCGTCCAACCAAGCATGATAAGCTTTCGAAGAAACTTGCGAGCGGCGGACGACGAAGTCTTTGTCCAATTTGTTGGAGCGGTCCAATTGCCGCTTGCTCAGTCGAACGTTTTTGGCTTGTGCCGGATTGAGTTGTTCTATTTCTGTTAGGAGAACGGCTAAGTTCTTTTCGAAGCTAGGAGCCGTTTGAATTTCGTGTGCAATGCCAGAAAGTGTGGCCATTTGTTGTGCCCGAAAATGAGCACCATTTGCGGGAAGATTGATCTCCTTATCCCAAGCGAGTACGTTAATCGCATTTTCTACGTCCGCTAGTTTTTGTAAATGTTTAACGTAGTCATGATATGGTGTAGACATGAATGTTTTTTTTAATCCTGAATAAAACTAAAGTGCTTGTTTTTCTCAATATACGATGTAAATCGCAAATTCATTTAGCAAATGAAATGACCTGCGGAGAGGATAAGTTAGGTAAACCTACCTTTTTACTATTCTTGATTACTTAATGCGCTTACGTAGCATAATCGTCTATTCAACTGCCGAAGCAGCAAAATTGTTTTATTGGAAATGGGAAAAGCCCGCAAAAAGTTGATGGAATTACTTAGTGTCCGTAGGGCGAGGCTGAAAAACGAGTAAACCCCAACCAATGATGAAGAATAGTCCACCGATCGGCGTCAAAGGACCCAAAAACTTCCAGTGAGCAATATCGAACCAAGCTCGGCAAGCGAGTAAATAGAGGGAGCCGGAGAACAATAGAATTCCCAAGAAAAAAGCCCAACCTGCGTAGCGGAGCAATTTATCCGGAGCATTCGAAAATTGCTGTCGGTATAAGCCAACAAACAAAATGGCGAAACAATGGTAAAAATGATAGCGCACTCCTGTTTCAAATATTTTAATACTTTCCACGGAAATCTTATCTTGCAAGCTATGTGCCCCAAAAGCTCCAAAAATAACGGCCAACATACCTACGACGGCAGCTAATTTGATAAAGTTTATTTTCATAATAAAAATGGCTAATTGTCAATTGCGAAAGCTTGTACGAAGTGTATAAAGTTTTTATTTCAAAAAAAAACAACTTCTCCCGATTCACATTACAAATTACAAACAATACTATTGAGCTTTGAACTTACGAAAATTATTAATTAGTTGCGGTGTTCTGATTTTGTTTATACTCATTCTAAATGTTTTCTTCGGATTATTTAGAATGCCTTTCGTCGGGGTATGCGCTTACGAAGCGGTTCCTGCTACGACGGCTTGTATCGTAGAATGGGAGCGGGGGGAAGCCTTGTGGTCGCAATTAGATAGCTTGCCTTATATTACCCAAGCGAAGGAATTGCACTTAGCGCAACAACTACGAGAAGATTATGCCATCTTGGAGCAATTATTTGCAGCGGCTTTTGCCAATCAGAAAATGTTAAACGAGGCGAGGGTAGTGGCTGCTATGCAAATGAGTGGTTCTGCTACAGTCAATTTCAGCTTCTTTTTGGATCAATACCAATCAAAATTCAAATTGCCTGATTTTTTATCAAAATTAGAGGAAGACTATCGCGTACAAGCTTTTCAATTTAAAACACACACGATTTATAGCATTAAAAATAAAAAAGGTGTGGTGGTGTCGGTGGCGAATTACCGCAATTTATTAATCTTTGCGAAGCACGCTTACATGGTGGAAGATGCGATTAGCCAGTTAGGGAGTATTCGAACGAACCTTTGTCGCAATAAAGCTTTTAAGGCGACGAAAGCCTTGAAAGTAGCGGCTAATTCGATTCAGTTGTACTTCAATTTTGAAAATCTTCCTTCGTTGTACTCTTCTTTTTTGAGAACGAAGAAATGGGAAATGGCGAAAATGCTAAGCCATTTAGGTAGTTGGTATCGCTTAGATTTATCTTTTGGTACGGATACGATTGGTTTAAAAGGAAGCGGGAACCCTCCCGAGGAGAATGCCTTTTACCAAGCATTAAATAATAAGGTACCGGTTGTAGATGAAGATTTGACAAAGGTATTACCGGATCACTTGGCTTTGCTAGTGCGCTTAGGTACGAATCATTTGCTGCCACTTAGGAAGCTTAGGCTGGCGGAAGCAGCGCCAAATTTAGTGCCGTATTTCTCTCCTTGGGTAACCGAAACGGTTGCTTACGGAATGACGGAACCTTATAGCAATGAGGTCGCAGCGACTCAATTTGCCATTTTCAAAACTAAAGATACGGTACTCCTGCGTCAGCAGCTTGATTCCTTGGGAGCCATCCAAGGCTTGACCGAAGAATCGGTACACCAAACTTATTCCATTCGTCGGATTTTGATGAATGATGTTTTGCTTCCCGTTTTTGGTAAGGGGATGAATGCTATTCAGAATCCTTACCTAGTGGTCATCGAGGATTACCTCATCCTCAGTAATAGAAAACCGGCTTTAGAGATTTGGATAGATAAGGTCATCGCGGGGCAAACTTTAGCTAAAAATGTAAATTTTTTGAAATTACAGGCGGCGCATCCTTCGGGCGCCCATCAGCTAGAATTGCGCTTGTATCCTCAGTATTTTTCACAAATGCTCAAGGCTTGGCTTAAACCGTCGTTGCGTAATGCAGTAGATCACGATTTTGATATTTTGTCTAGCATTCAACAAGTAAATCTTGGTTTGAATCAACAAAAAGGAAAACTAGCAATTGAAGGAACGGCGTTTTGGGGAACGGCGCAAAAAAAACAAACTAGGGTCGTTTGGAAAACGAATACTGCTGCGGCTATTCGGATGGCACCAAAGGTACTCAAACACCCCAAAACGGGGAAAAACGAGATCTTTGTGCAAGATGCGAACAACGATATTTATTTGCTCAATAGTGGGGGAGACTTACTTTGGAAGCGACCATTAGAGCATCCGATTATCTCTGAGATTCACCAGATTGATTATTACCGTAATGGGCAAGGTCAGTTTTTATTCAATACAAAAAATAAAATTTATTTATTGGATCGAGAAGGAAAAAGTGTGAGTAGTTTTCCCTTGCGGATGCAATCGGAAATTACAAATGGCGTTTGTGTAATTGAATCAGAAGACTTGCGCGACTATCATTTTTTTGTAGCCTGTCGGAATCAAAACATTTATGGATTTAATCGCAGTGGCAATCCATTACCCGGCTGGAATCCAAAGATGGGCGTTGGTAAGGTGAAGTTTCCCTTGGTTCATTTTCAGGAAGCGGAAAAAGATTATATTCTTGCTTTTAATACGCGCGGTAAGTTGTATGCTTTTAAACGAAGTGGAAATACTCGCTTTAGATCAAAAACTTTTAAAGGGGATTTTTTAGGCGGACCTGACTTTCAATTATTGGATGCTTCGAGCAGGATTGTATTGGGCAATAGGAATGGTAAAGCGCAGGTAGTTAATTTAGAAGGTGGCAGTTTTAGTTTGCAAGTGGCTGCTGCCGGAACGGAGAACCAGCAATTTATTTTTGCGGACGTGATTGGAGATGTTCGGAAGGATTATGTTGTTGTCAGTGGAAAAGAAATGTCACTTTATTATTACTCAGACAAATCATTTAAAAATAAACCCTTCTATACTTACGAAACGCCACCGGATACTATTTTTCCGATTAGCTTAACGCAAAATGTAAAACAATGCATGGGGAGTTTGGTGCGCGAGAAAAAGCAGATTAACTTGGTCAATCCGCAGGGAGAATTGTATCCCGGATTCCCATTAGCGGGCACTAGTCAATTTACCGTAACAGATTTGTTTAATAATAACCAGAATATACTGATTGTTGCCAATGGAAACAGCATTTACAGTTATCGATTGCCCCTTTCGAAATGACCTTATTTCCCCGTATTTAGGGGTGAAATCACCGCATAAGTATTAAAGAATAACCATATAAGTTGTTGTATAACAGCTGTTTGTAATACATTTAAAAACCTTGACACAGTATTTGTTGGAATGGTTTTTGACCTTTATAGAACTACCCACCAAAATGATAGGTAAACTTACCTATTCCCCTCCCTTAAGATGGTATTTTTAATTACTAAATAACTTTATATCATGAAGAACTTCAAAGAACTTAAAGAGAGCGGAGCAATTGAATTACTCGATTCAATGTCACAAAAAA
>CALFBG010000084.1 GCA_937951685.1 uncultured Saprospiraceae bacterium
TCTTATTTATTTTGATACTTAGCTGTCAACGGAAAATCGGCGAAATACCCATAAAGGTAAAGGGTAAGACTTCATTTACAGATGAAGAAAAATCAACGCTGATTTGTCTCGATTGCGAAGATATAAAAAAGCTTAATCAAGATGATTTTTCTAAAGTTAAGTTTCTGTCCGTCTATGATCGAAATTGTAAGCTAGATGATTTTTTATACAAATTTGAACGCTTGGAACGCTTAGGTATTAATACACAAAAGTTAGATTTCCCTAATAAGGAAAAAACCATAAACGATTTGGGAGGATTATATATTCATGATATCGTTTTTTCGTCAGTTCCTTCCTTTGTACTTAAACAAACTAAATTAGAAGATTTAATATTATGGCTAAGAGATGATACCGTTGTGAACAATGAATTTTTAATTTTGGAAAACTTGAAAAAGTTAACCTTAACGGTCGAAAAGTTAAATGAATTTCCTGCTCGTTTGTTTAAACTTAAAAAGCTCGTTCAATTAAGGATAGTTCCTATTGGACTTGACGAAGAATTACCAATTGTTAATTTAGCAGAGATGAGTATCAATGATTTTCAAGAATTAGAGACCTTAGAATTACCGATTCAATCAATGAGTGATTTTGAAAAATTAAAGAAGCTTCCTAAATTAAAAGTTCTCATCATTCCTTCTTTACCAATTCTTGAGCATTACAATTTTCTTAAAGAATTTGATTTTCTTCAGGTATTTGAAGTTAAAAATGCGAGTGCTCGCCAGAGAAATCAAATTAGAAAATTACTACCTAATGTAAAAACGCATTATGTATTTCAGTAGTTAAAGTTATATTTTTTTTAGTTGAAACAGGAAACATAGTGTTTACCGGCTCTCCGTCATCACCCAGAACCCCGCCACCTAAGACTTTTGCTTTTACTCTCTAATGCGCTGGCACCAAGCTCTCGCTAGGTAGCTGTCATAGTGCTGGGTCTCTTTTGCCCTCTAGGACAAAGCAGCGCTTTCTCCGGCTTCGTCACCGATAGTTCTGAACCCCTGTGATAAGGAGATCCTTCCATCACCATAGTTATGCGGCCTGCTCTTTTTGCTATTACGTTTTTGTCTTCTGAGGCAAAGCCCGCCCAGGTTTCAGAACGCGATTATCGTCAAAATGATGGCGTAAACGATTATTTCGATGAGCGTAGTAGCTTTGTGGGAAATCATGCTGTTGAAATCATTAAGCTAAAAAAAAACGGTATATATTGAAAATATTTTTTTTATTTGTTATATTTAAACTCCGCTCATAAATTAAATACCCCAATATTTTTTTTCTAAAACGCCTTTCTTAATTATATTTTACTAGCTACTACTTTTTTAAGTAACTGATCTGGATGTATGCGGTAACTTATAATACCATAACGCCTTATAATTAATAGTTCAAGATACCGGAGCATTTGTTAATGTTCTTTTGTACAGATATTCGACTTAGTGAATTGCGCTAATTGAAATAGCCTGAGCTATGTGTGCATTGATCAAAATAAACTAATTTTTAACTTTTTAAATAATGATTTATGAAAACAATTAACGTCAAATTTATTTTTCTTACAGGATTGATGACGATCCTTAGTTTTAGTTTGCTTCAAGCTCAAACATGGAGTACCGCTAGTGAACGACTATACGCCAATCCAACTTCCACGAGAGTTGGTATCGGAACTTCAAATCCTTCTGCTTCTTATAAGTTGCATGTTTATGGAGGATTCAACAGTAAAGATGGAATTTACGCTTATGCTTATGGTTCTGGAAAAAGAGCAATCTTTGGGAATAATTCACATGGTTCTGGCTATGCAGGATATTTTCAAGGAAATCTTCATTCAACAGGCAACATCACAGCAAATATTAACAAAGTAATTAAAGTAGGAAATAGTACGAGTTCTCTTTCTATGCATGCCGCAACTTGTTGCCCTGGCGCTTATATGGATTATGATGGTGGTCCTCTGGTTTTTAGAAGAGCCGGAGTCAGTTGGGATGCTCCATTGAACTTACAAGCTAATGGTACGGTAGTGATTGGAGGAAGTGCAATCTATGATGGAAGTATAACGAATACAAATGGTCATAAACTCTCTGTTAATGGTGGTATTTGGTGTGAGGAAGTAGAAGTAACGGCTAATGTACCTTCATCAGATTATGTTTTCTATGATGACTACAAATTGATGTCTTTGAAAGAGGTAGAAAAATTCGTGAAGGATAACCATCACTTACCAGAAGTTCCTTCCGCAGAAGCGTTTAAGAAAAATGGCTATAAGCTTGGTGATATGGATGACTTACTATTAAGAAAAGTAGAAGAGCTGACTTTGTATACGATAGCGGCTGATAAGCAAATTGAAAAATTGACCAAAGAAAAGGAAAATCTGTTGGACAAATTTGCTCAATTGGAAGCTAGATTAGCTGCCTTAGAGGAAAACAAAGAATAAAATTTTCAAGCAATTTTTTTAAATTAATTAGCAGGCATGGAATTGGTTTTATCCGATTACGTTTAGAATTATTAAACAACTTCTTAATTAAAATTACTTTATCGTAATCTATTTATGCCAGTTATATGCTAGCTGAAAAATATAGAATATGTACCTAAAAAAAATAATTTTTATACTTTTCTTATCTATGCTATTTGCCGGTAATGAAAGTTTGGCACAAACCCCAATCACAGGAACAATATCTTATGATGGGGCCGTAGGCTCTGGAACCTACAGGATATTCAGGTCTCCATTTAATAATAACATTAGCCTTAATCAGGTACGGAAACCGATTATTTTGGTAGAAGGATTTGATCCCAATGGCATTTTTGGAATCAATGCACTTTATGGTTTTTTGAATCCTCCTGGCAATAGTGTAGCAGATCAGCTTCATGCTGCTGGACACGATATCATTATTCTAAATTTTGATGATGGTGGAGACTTTATTCAACGAAATGCATTTTTATTGGTTGAATTAATCGAACAGCTCAATGCACAAAAACCTAATGATGATCCAGTTGTAGTTGTTGGATTTAGTATGGGGGGATTAGTCGCTAGATATGCCTTAACCTATATGGAAGAAAGCAATATTGATCATGAAACGGTGCTTTACGTATCCTATGATTCTCCTCATAAAGGTGCTCACGTTCCATTAGGTATTCAAGCTTTAGGGACTACTTTTGATGCGGATGTTTATTTACAACTATTTCCTGATCTTGAAGAAAGCCTTGCTCAATTCAGTGCTCCAGCAGCTAAGCAAATGCTAAAGTATAGAATCGAAGAACCAACCCATCCTCATGGAGTAGTTGATGTTAGTACAGATCATCAGGATTTTTTGGATGAAATAGAAGGACAAAACGATTGTAATGGTTATCCTTCTACTTGTCGTAATATTGGGATTTCATTAGGAAGTTGGAATGGAGTAGGACAACGATCTCTTCTTGATTTAGACAATGACGGTGTAAATGATTTGCAACACGGAGGAATGCCGATGTTGTATGTCAATTTTGATCAAAATGGTGGTGGTGGTAATCAATGGGTCTGGGAATTGAATACTTGTGAATTGATCTCTGCTTTTGGATTTCAAGCCTTCATGTCAACGGTCCCTTCTACGAATTATCCTCATTTTGATGAACGAGAAACCTATGGAAATTTAGGAGGTGGATGGTTTGCAACCTATTGGTACTCTAATCAACTTGGTTTACCTTTATTACCACAAGGGGCATGGAGTAGACTTTGGAGTCATCCTAATGAAGAGCCGACTGACTTTGCGCCGGGCGGGTTTGTAGCCGCTTATGAACAGTTAATAGATGGGCTTAACTCTCAGATAGATTGTAGTTTTGCACTTGCAGAAAATAGCACCTTTGTACCAACAGTAAGTGCATTGGCTTATAATACAGACGACTTGTTTCACAATATCGCTGGCGATCCAGATCGACTATCCCAAACCCCTTTTGATGAAATTATTGGTGTGACAGGGGATAATCGCGCACATGATAGAAACGTAACTGGAGATGCTACCATTGTGGCTTTCCTAGTCAATGAAATTATCACGGCTACCAATAGTACAGGACCTGTAGAGACTACTTGTGTTGATGTTTTAGAAGAAGTGTCTGGAACGGTTTTTAGTGGGCAAGTGGTATTGATTGATGAAGTAGAAGTTATTGAGGCTTCCAATTATACTATCCAGTCTGGAGCAACAGTTGATTTTAAGGCAGCCGCAACAATTTCTTTACTGCCTGGCTTTACTGCCGAAGCAGGAAGTAGTTTCAACGCCCAAATCGTTCCTTGTTCTCCTAAAGCTTGTGCTTGGGAACCTGAATTATTATACGAAATTACGGTTGGCATACAGACTGTTTGCTTCGCTAATGGTATTGCAATTGCGACAGTAGAGAATGGTGTTTCCCCTTATACTTATGCTTGGAGTAATGGCGTTACCGTAACGGTATCATCAAATTCTCATTCACAAAGTAATCTAGGTAATGGAAGCCACGCGGTTACTATTACAGATGCAAATGGAGCAAGTGTAAGTACAGGTTTTAGTATAAATTGTTTTGTAGGACAAGTAGAGCAGCGTCTTGAAAAGGAAGAAGCTAAGGAAGCTTTAAGCCTTCAGTTGTTTCCAAATCCAGCAACTGATCAAGCATTGCTCATATTCGAATCCAATCAAGATGGGATGACAAATGTGGATTTGTATAATCTGGAAGGAATCTTACTTGACAGAATCGTCCAAAATAGTTATCACGAAAAAGGAGTCCATCAAATCTCAATTCCATTAGCAAGGTATCCAAGAGGTGTTTACTTGCTCAAGATACAGCATAAGGATAGCATTAAGATGCAACGGATTATTTTGAAATAAAACTTTTGGACTTTTTAAAATAAGTAAACATTTACTGAATGTTATTAAGTCCAGTATTCTGAAATCCGCTAAAGGCTTTGCTTTAGCGGATTTCATTTTTATTGGTGGTGTCGAAATAGCTTTTTTAATCTTAATCCTCGATATTCATCTGCATATAAGATTTAAAACCAAGTTATAGTTTAAATTAAAAGGGCTTGCTATTTAAATCAAACTAAGATTAGACGCTAATTTTTTTAACACAAAAAATAGAACTGGTCATACCATACCAATTGGAAAAATGGTCTTCCTCAGGTCTCCGTCATTTTCCAGCACTCCGCCAGCCAGCAAATCGTAGATAGGCTCAAGTAACGCTAGCGCTTTATCAAAGTTAGCGTATTCCATGTTTCAAATCTTACCGTTTATTTACAGAAAAAGCCCGTTCGTGCCTTTTTTTAGATCTGGTATTTGTTTTTGATCTAACTTATGTACTCAAGAGAATGTTTATGTGGTTTCATTTCATGTAAACAGCACATTACCCACCCATATATATAAGACATTGATTTAGAAATGGTTTAATCGACACTCATCTTGTGTGTCATCAACTGTGGAACATCAAGAGATGTTTCACTTTTAAAACCAACTTTTTTAAACAATTGCTAACTATGATTTAGAGATCATGTTAGCATAAATTATTTTTTAGCCTAAAAAAAATGTTATGAACTATCTTTCAAAATTTGTATCCTTTGTTGTGTTATGCCTTCTATGTTCCCCCTTGCAGGCACAAAAAAAGGAAGTTACAGGAGAAAACTCCACTCATGTAGAATTTAGCACCGATACGGAGAAGGGCTATTTTTACAAAAAAAGTTCTACGCATTGGGTAGAATATAGTACTGCGTTTGAGGGCAGAAAACATTATACGGAATCCGGTAGAGATGCTTGGAGTATTTACTTAGAAGATGCGGACATAAAGGGTAGACAAGTTCAGATAGATTTGCATCAGCGGTTGATTAATGAAAACAATAAGCCTTCTCGGAAAGTAAGGAATGCTTTTACGGATTATGAACCTAATGCTAATCTTTGGTATTATATTGAAACCTTAAATGGAAAACGAGTCGATATCACCATGTCTAGTATGAAAGACGGGACGAACATCATTGTGTATAGTCCTAATCCAAAACAATCAGATGCCAACCAGCAATTCAAATTTGTTGGTCGTGCCTACGGACAGAAGGAAATCATTAGCAAAATAAATAACAAGAAATCCTTAACCATGACCATGGGAGCGGATAAAAAATTTAATATTGATTTGAGAAGTCATAAAACAGAAGCGGGAATGACGCAAGTCTACAAATTGCTAAAAGGAGATGGTAATCATATTTATATTCAGCCAGCGTCAAGCAGAAGTTCTTTCTTAGGATATGCTGCGGATGGCAATCTTGTACTATTTAGCGATGCCTCTTTTGCAACGGGTGATCATATGAAATTTATTTTAAAGAAAGCAGATTCAGATCTTATTGTTGTAAAGCCAGAACCTAAGCCTAAGCCAAAACCAACAAAGATCATAAACGTCAATACTGTCGGCTTTGTAAAATGTTCGAATGATTTTTCTTTTCATCGAAACTGGATCAAAGTAACGGATGAATATTGGGTGTATCAAGTTCATAAAGATGAGGACAATCCTACGCTAATTACCTATCGGGAAGTTATGAAAAAGGGGCAATCCATATTTTTGGAAGGTGTAAATCATAGGGGGAAAGCAGAAATTTCGTTTAAAAAGAATACGGTCACCATGAGTAAGGCTAAAAAACCGATGCCGATTTATGATTCAAAGCTTCGACCCGCTAACCAAAATGGGAAAGTGTATACCATCAAAGATGTGAAATGGAAAATGATTAATGAAGAGGATGGTTCGACGACTCCCGCAATTTATGGTCATGTTAAGATCACCCTGTATGATAGTTTTGATAAGAAAACGGTGAAACAGATTAAGGTTTTTAATAGAGGAGATAAAGCAGGAGCAAGAGTTAGCGCCAAAAAAGGATACGTAGAATATTGTTCGGGATCTATTACGTTTGCGATTCCTCACGGTTATCCGGGCGCTCGTTATGGCTTTGAACTAAACGCGAGGTTATCAGATTGGGATCGTTCTTCTAGTAATGATTTGATTGGCGATCAAACAACTGTCGTTTATCCTTTTAGTAATTTGAATAAAACCGCCAAAAAAGTGGTCTTGGATATGCGTAGCTCGGATGGAGATATTGATGTTAGCTGTATCATGCAACAAATTCAATAAGCGGTTGTTTGCTCTAATTGTTCAAAATAAAACATTAGTTTTAGTACTATATTTAGATGCTGGAGCTTTACTCTAGCATTTTTTTTATCTGAAGTTGTTTTAAAATAATATTAGACTAATACCATTTTACTTGGTCTTCTGTACACAATTACTTGGGCCGCTACTAATCTAAAAAAAGCGGTTGCTCCAATGAAATATGGACGCGCCACAAAAAAAGCCCTACGCATTGAATACACAGGACTTTTAGGATTTATATAATTTTCAATTTTCGTTATCGTTTACTGAGCCGTTGGGTTTTGATGACTTTATTATCGTGACCAATAATTCGGATCAAATACATACCTTTTGGCAAACTAGCGATATTGTAAGTCTGATCGGCGTGATAAAGGAAACTTTTCATCTTTTTACCCAAAAGATTATAAATCACCAATTCTTTTACCGCAGATCCCTTATATCGCAAGCCAATAAAGTTACTCGCAGGATTGGGATAAACCTTAACCGCTGACCGGTTAACCACAACGGAAGCCTCCGCAACTAATGTGTTGTCGTCGGTTTGCTGTGCAACCAAGAGCGTCGTTGTGAAGAATGCGAATAGAAGAAAGAGTAATTTTTTTTTCATTCAAAGTGGTTTATCTAAGTTTTCTAGCTTTGTACCTTCTACCAAAGTAAGATAATAATCTCAACAATCCAAGTGGCCTATAGCTAGTTTAAGTTATTATTAACATATTTCAGACAATATGTCGATGGGATAAGAGGAAATGATCAAAAATTGCACCAGTTTCTTCCATCTCCTCAAAAAATAAGCGGCGCGAAGGTTAACCTTCACACCGCTTATTTCAATGTCGTTGAATTGTAGGTCTTACGAATAAGTTACAATAGCTCTTTAAAATAAGCGATAAAGGCATCAATACTCATCGTTCCTTTATCTCCCTCGCCTTGTACGCGCACCGCTACCGTTTGCTCTTCAAATTCCTTATCTCCAACAATTAGCATCAAAGGAATTTTCTTGACTTCCGTGTCTCGGATTTTTCTACCAATCGTTTCTCCTCTTTCATCAATAAAGCCGCGAATATCGTGCAAGGCTAAAGTATCTTTAATCTGTTGGCAATACTCCGTGAAACGATCACTAATCGGCAAAATAGCAAATTGCTCCGGAGATAACCATAAGGGGAATTTACCCGCACAGTGCTCAATCAAAACGCCAATGAAACGTTCCATTGAACCAAAAGGCGCTCGGTGAATCATCACTGGACGGTGGGCTTGATTATCTGCACCAATGTATTCCAACTCAAATCGTTCCGGTAAATTGTAATCTACCTGAATCGTACCCAACTGCCAAGATCTCCCCAAAGCATCTTTTACCATGAAGTCAAGCTTAGGTCCATAAAAAGCCGCTTCTCCCAATTCTGTCGTCGTCTCTAGCCCCGCTTCGTTGGTCGCATCAATAATCGCTTGCTCCGCTTTTTCCCAGTTCTCATCCGAACCAATATACTTTTCTTTATTCTCGGGGTCTCGTAAAGAAATCTGCGCCGTGAACTCCGTAAAGCCTAATTTTTTAATCAAAAGCATCGTCAAATCTAAAACATCCAGAAACTCTTCTTTCAGCTGATCCGGCGTACAAAAGATGTGCGCATCGTCTTGCGTAAATCCTCTTACCCTTGTTAAACCATGAAGTTCCCCACTTTGTTCATAACGATAAACGGTACCAAATTCCGCAATTCGAATGGGAAGCTCTTTATAAGAATGTGGGCGATGACCAAATACCTCACAATGGTGCGGGCAATTCATCGGTTTTAATAGAAATTCTTCGCCTTCTCTCGGCGTATGAATCGGTTGAAAACTATCTTCTCCGTATTTTTCGTAGTGCCCAGAAGTAACGTATAAATCTTTTTTGCCAATGTGTGGCGTAATCACCGGTTGGTATCCTCGTTTTAATTGTTCACTTTTTAGAAAGTCTTCTAAGCGTTGGCGCAAAGCAGCTCCTTTGGGTAACCAAATCGGTAACCCCGCTCCTACTTTTTCTGAAAACATGAAGAGTTCTAATTCCGCACCTAGTTTTCGGTGATCTCTTTTCTTGGCTTCTTCCAAAAGCTCCAAGTATTCTTTTAATTCTTTTTGCTTAGGAAAACTAACGCCATAGATACGCGTCATCTGGTTGCGAGAATCATCACCTTGCCAGTACGCTCCGGCAATGTTCATCAACTTCACGGCTTTGATCGGTCCGGTGTGCTCCAAATGCGGTCCACGACAAAGATCAACAAAGCCTCCTTGCTCGTATAAAGTCAAGGCTTCGTCGGCACCTCTCTTTTCGATAAGCTCCAATTTGTACTCGTCGCCTTTCTCCGTGAAATAGGCAATCGCATCGGCCTTAGAAATGTCTTTTCGCACAAAAGCATTTTTCTCACGAGCCAGTTCCAACATCTTTTTTTCGATCTTTGGAAACTCCGTAGAAGATAATTTATGTTCGCCCAAATCAACGTCATAATAAAAGCCGTTGGAAATTGACGGTCCAGTACCCAACTTGATGCCCGGATACAAGGCTTCTAAAGCCTCTGCCATTAAGTGCGCAGAAGAATGCCAGAAGGTTGCTTTTCCATCTTTATCCTTCCAGGTGAGCAATTGTACATTTGCATCTTCCTCAATCGGTCGGGAGGCATCCCAAACTTCACCGTTTACTTTGGCAGAAAGAACATTTCTGGCTAGACCAGAACTAATAGACTCTGCAACTTGCATACCTGTAACGCCTTTTTCATACTGTCGGACATTGCCATCTGGAAAAGTGATATTAATCATTATCGTGCTTTAAAAATTAAAAATTTAGTTAATGGAACGTTGTAATTGTTTAATGAATTTTTAAACAACTTCAATAACAATTTTAAGCTTCGGCTAAAATGCCTGCTTTAAATATGTACTCAAATCGCTCGGTTGTATTCAATACTTATAATCTTGTTTGACTACTCCGAACTCAGACTATTTACTTACTTACGTTCTTAAGCAAAAAAAAGTTTACTTAACTGCTCGCAAAATTAATATTTTTTGGACATATGTCTAAGGATCATTCCGCTAAATTGACGAAGCTTGTTCGCGAGGGGACTTGATTTGTGGTGCCCAAAATTAATAAAGGCGCTTATCCGTAGGGATAAACGCCTTTATTTTTTCATTTTCAACCGATAAACGATTTTATGTTATGCGGCTCAAAGCTATTTTTTGTAGTTAAATGTATACCGTTTATTAACAGTACTATCCAACTTCAAAAGTGATTTTTAGATTAACTCGAAATTCAGTTACCTTGTCGTTATTAACAACGGCACTCTGGCTTTGTACATAAACAGAGCGAATGTTCTTAACTGATTTACTTGCTTTTTTGACAGCTCTTTTAGTTGCATCTTCCCAACTTTTTTCAGAACTAGATAAGATTTCAATTACTTTTAGCGTGGCCATAGTATTGATTTTGTGAAGTTGTTCAACAACTCCTAAGTGATAAAATGAACGGCTTCTAAGAAAAAAATAACTCCTTGCAGCGCTAAATTTGACTAGTCCGTTTAATTGCGTAAACGAAACAATAGGATTTATGTTTTGCTAATGGCTTTTATTTTTTCAAATAAACGTTGTTCATCACCAGAACTATACTTGCGTTTGTGGTAAACAACATTGCCCGCTGCATCCAAGATAAAGGTTTGTGGTAAGCCATTTAAGCCGCCGGGAAGAACGTGCTTGAACTCTCGATTAAGATCATTATACGTTTGCCAAGGCCAGTCGTTGTCTTTGACCTGCTTGACAAAATTATCATAGTTTTTAGGAAAGTCCGTCGAAATAGCCACCAAATTGAAATCGGCTTCTTGCTTCCATTGCGCATAAACCTTTTTGATGGCTTTCATTTCTACCCGACAAGGGTAACAGGTCGTTAGCCAAAAAAGTAATATGGTCGGTTTGCCATTAGCTTGTAAAGCGGTTTCAGAGTTGATCGTTTCTCCGTTCGCCAGTTTCAAATCAATATCGTAAGGAAATGTTTGCTTGATCTGATTTTTTGGTCTAGCCGTCTCTAAAATATATCTTCTCGGTTTAACACTATCCGTCGTAATCTTTTGAGCGATCGTTTTAGCTTGTGCCGCAGCGATGACGGGCGCATCAGCAGCTTCGTTGCTACAAGCAAAAGCTACACAACACAAGCAAAGTAGCAAGCATATATTTTTCAGCATAATTTTTTAGTTTAACTAGTTTTAAACAACTTCCTCTCAAGTCTTCAAAGATGAATATGTCTTAGTACTTACTTTCTCTTTTATTTTTGTTTTAAATTAGCGAGTGCAATTTTAGCTCTCTCAAACTTTGGCTCCAAATTTAGTGCCTGTTGGTAATCTTTACGCGCAGCATTGAGGTCTCCTTTCTCTTCTGAGGTAATTCCGCGACAAAAGTATGCCATATAATCTGTCGGACTCGTATTGACGACAATATCGAAGTTTTGGTATGCTAATTCTAAAGAGTCCATTTCTAAATAAGCTAGACCAATATTGTAATAAGTTTCTGGTCGTTGTGGTGCGTATTGATGAATCTTCTTTAAGACTTTAATCGCTTCTGAAAATTTACCTTGACCACCCAAATAGTTCCCTTTTGCCGTTAAGGCTTCAATGTTGGTAGAATCTACGCGGATCGCATTGTCAAAGTATTTAATGGCAATCGGGTTTTCTTTTTTAGCGAAAAGCTGCGCCAGAATTACCCAAGCATCCAAATAATCTGGATCATTTTCCACAACGGTTTGCAAACTATTAATGGCTCGATTTTCGTCGCCCGTTGCTCTAAAATTCATGCCCATCAAAAAATAAGCATCGGCATTTTGTGGTTCTAACTTTAGAATTTCATCAATCGTTTTCAAAGAAGGTACATTTTGCTTGACAATCATCTGTAATTCTGCCAACTTGAGGAGTGTAGGAATTCTAGTTGGATGATACATGGCCGCTAGTTTCATCGTATTCACGGCTTTCCGGGATTGGTAATAGTCGATCTGAGCATCAGAAAGCAAGTGCAAATAGTCTACATTCGTAGAATCATAACTCAAGGCTTTGGTCAAATCGGCAATGGCTTCGTCGTAACCTTCGTTATCATAGTAGATTTTTGCTCTTTGTGCATATAACTTGGGATCGTCGGGCGAAGCTTGTATTTTTTGTTTTAAAGCTTCAATGGCAGGATTTCCTCCCGTAGCCATTTCGCTAGGAGGTGTTTTGGAAACTGGGGGCTTGGGAGTCGTATCTCCCGTACAGGCAAAAAACAAAAGGAGTAAGGAACCGACAAAAAAGTAGGGTAAATGACAAACACTTACGCTAAAAAAATCATATTTTTTCTTCATGCTACAAATTTATTAATAAAACGAATGAGGCAGGAGTTTATCATATCAAAATACAAAAAAATCTTTCAAACGAGCTTAATACTCGTTTTGCTCTGCAATGGACAAACGTTGGTTTCTGGGCAAAATTGGCAGTGGGTCAAACAATTTGGTACGTCACAAAGTGAAACGGTAGATGCCATGCAAACAGATCAGGATGGTAATCTCTATTTGTCTGGTAAATTTAAAGATTCTTTTGCATGGGGGACTACAATTTTGCAAAGTATTGGAAAAGATGATACCTATTTGACAAAATTAGACCCACTAGGAAATCCGATTTGGTCAAAAAGAGGCGGGAGTAGTGAGTCCGATGAAAGTATTGCAGTGGCAATTGATCCTGCCGGGAATATTTACCAAACTGGGCTTTATTGGTTCGCCTCGGACTTTGGTTCCGTTGCGTTGACGGCTTCCGTCGGTTCCCGAGCGATCTATCTCGTAAAATATGACGAAGAAGGAGCAGTCTTATGGGGGAAAAGTATTGACGGTACGGCGGGAAAAACGGTTAGCGGTTGTGCGGTGGATGCGGACGGAAATGTATACCTGAGTGGTTCTTTCGCAGGCGAATTAAAAATTGACGGAACGAGCTTGATGGCAGGCCCCAAAGGAGATATTTTTGTAGCTAAGTTTACTGCTACGGGGGGCTTATTATGGGTGGAGCAACTTACAGCGAGTGTGTCTATCAAGTCTGTAACCTTGACGGTTTCTCCCGAGGGAGAGGCACTCATTGCGGGGCAGTTTATCGGAACAGTCAATGTTGCAAATGATAGTTTTACGAATATTACCGGGGACAATGATGTTTTTTTAGTGAAATACGCTGCGGATGGCACGGCATTGTGGGGTAGAAAAGCAGGCGGTGTTTACGAGGATGATTGTAGCCAAATTAGAACCGATGCAGCGGGGAATGTTTTCTTGACGGGGACTTTTCTCGGTGTACTAGAGTTAAGTGCGGATGTACAAATTCAAACGGAGGGATTTAATAATAATTTTTATTTGCTGAAGTATAACCCCGATGGAGCTATTCTTTGGGCTCGTTCTTTGGGTGGTGGGAAGGCAGATGCGGCGGAGGATTTAATTATCAATGAAAGTATGCTCGTTGTATCGGGCTACTTTACGGAAAGCATGTCGATTGATGGCATTACCGTGACCGGAAATGAAAATATCGCTGATGGCTTTATTGCGGCTTTTGATTTGGATGGCACGGCAAGAAAAATTCAAACGATTGAATCGGAGGGTTTTGTCATTCCAAGTAATTTAAACTTCACGCCGTCAGGAGAAATTATTTCGAGTGGTGTTTTTGAAAATACGGCTCAGTTTGGAGAGGAAGCCTTGACCGCTACGGGATTGTTTGATTTATACTTAGCCCGACTCGGAGATACGTTTACAGCTATTCAAACAGCAGCCGAGTTTCGGAATCAATTCCAACTTTTTCCCAATCCTACCGCTGGAAATATTTTCGTACAAACGGAAGAAGCCTTTACGCATTACGAAATCTACGATATAATGGGACGCGACTTAGTTCACGGCAAGGCTGGAGATACAATTGATTTAAGTACTTTCGAAGCGGGTATATATTTTATTCGATTGATTAATGCGCTAGGACAACAAGCTAGTTTTAAGATTCAAAAATATTGATACTAGGATCGGTAGGAGGCAACACCAAATAAAAAAGCATTTGACAAGTTGCCAAATGCTTTTCTGAAAAGGATAAACTAAGTTTATCCACAAGCCTCAAGTAATGCTGTGATAATATTGTGAACTACTTAAAAGCCAATAAAATTTATTTCTTGAAGAATTTGCCCAGCATACTCATTCCCATGCCTGCAATATCATCCATTACACTACCGTCTCCGTCTTGATCTAGGAATCGAGTGATAAGGCTCATTTGCGCATTGTTACTAGCGTCAGACTTGACAGACTTACTAAGAATGTCAGAAAGACCACTTTGATCTAAATTTGCTTGTTTCTTCTGTTTTCCTAAGGTTCCTAGAACCATGGGAGCTAACATTTCCATTAAGCTTCCAGATTGACCAGAATTCAAACCAGACATCTTGCTAATCATATCAATAACATTGCTTTGCTTACCGCCTAATACGTGTTTTAAAATACCCGCACCATTTAAAGCAGCGCTTTGTGTTGGTGTATTATTGTTGCTTGCACCGCCGGTAAGCATTCCCATTACATCGTCCAAGATACTACCATCATGATCTCGATCTAGGGCACCAGCTAAGGCGCTTGCACCTTCTGGCGTAGCTGCATTTTTAGCCAAAGCAGCTGTCAAAGTAGAGAGAATACCACTGGCAGCAGCTTGAGTTTGCTCTTTATTATTTGCACCAATCTTTTGTGTTAATTGATCGAGTACACCTTCGCTGAGCTGGCTTTGCAGCATTTCCATTAAATTTGCCATAAGAGTAAAAAATTTAGTAATTATAAAATATTCGTTTTAGAAATTAGTAGCTTTTAGCATTTGAATCATACAAACTACAAAGTACTAAGGGTCTTAATATAGAACTTTAGTTATAGATATCCAAGTTTCAACGAGTTAACGAGACTAAATTATCTCGTTGGCTCTAGGTCTTTAAAACGATTGCTGAGCAGGACTAAGGTATTAAAAGTCTCGCTTGATAGTTATTTATCGTATTTCAATGCTTTTTTTGTTAAAAAGAACTAGTTATTAAAAATAGGAATGATTTTTATACGTCTTAGTAATGAGTTACTTACATATCTCCTAGCTAGAAGAAAATAAAATCCCCAAGCTTATGGTAAAAATCTTCTTTACATTTATCTTTTTCGTTTCGCTTAGTTGGAGTCATGCACAACATTTGCATACACCCAAAGATATCCAATCACTAATGGAAGCATCTACCAATCAATATGTAATAGACACAGTAAGTTTACCTCAGACAACAGAAAAATACCTCAATCTTAACAGTTTTGCAGAAGTACTTACCTTACCGTCCACCGTTGAGACGTCGGAAAAGAGCAAAAAGTATCGTTTAAGAGGAAATAAAAATTTAAAAAAGGGAAAATATAATAAAGCAATCAAATCTTTCAAGAAGGCTTTAGCTGCGGAACCTCAAGATAAATCATTGCTGAACGCCTTGGCGCAAGCACAAAGAGGCAAAGGAGATTTTCAAGCCAGCATTCAATCTTTGTTGAAAATTACGGAAGAAAATGGTGTTGACTTTGAAACACATTTGGCCTTAGCAGATAATTACGAAGCACTTGCCGCAAAAACGGAAGCCTTACACCATATCTCAATGGCACATTTACTGAATCGAAATGATCCTGCAATTCTCGCTCGCTTACAAAATATTTACACACGATTTGACTTGCACTATGGCGATTGGTCTTTTTCGCCACAATATGAAATTTCTAAATCTGATGACCAAATTCGAATTAGTTATGCTTCGGTTCCCGCACGGACTTACGGTGCGTGTAAAGCAGTTTGGCTTTTTGAAGAAGGCTATCGAGAAAAAATGGAAGAATTATCAAACGATCCTAGCAGTGTGATTGAAGAAAAGGAATGTTTGCTCAACGCTTTGATTGGTTATGAACAAATGCCAGTCGATCGAAGGGTTATTCCGGCACTTGAGCTCTTGAGAGAAATTATCACACAAGAACAGCTTAACGACTTTATTTACTACGAAATTATTACTAGAAAGAACCCGAAGCTATTTGCCAGCTTCTCCTCCGACCAACAAAAAAAACTAATTAACTACTTGCTCGTTACTAGAAATGGATTGCCGCAAAAAATGCCCTAAAGGCGCTATTTAAGGCGGAAGTATTAACATCTTCATGATAAAGTTCACATTAGTCCAATAATTTTTATCTTTGTTTAGTTGCCAATGGATAAAGTAGGCGAAATAGTAGTCTACATAGATTAACCGATCCCCTTTTCTGAAATACGGATTGGCAGCAATATACTATCGAGAAATCAAACGAAAAGCTTTACTATTTTGATAAAATCAAACCCAGAAGAGTCCGAAAATTCCTCCCGCTCCTCCATCAGTCGCTCCGTGCGTGACCTCACGACTGCGCACGTACTTAACCTATTTAACGGAGAACAAGATACACGGTTGTTGTATCATAACTACCAGCGTAGTGCTGCGATCGTTAAGTGTGTAGAAGAGCTTACGGTGCATAGCAATTTATCAGAAACAGGGAAAGAGACGGTTTTTATAGCGGCTTGGTTTCAGGGAACGGGTTACTTGTTTGATTATGATGCTCCCGAAGAGAAAAGCATCGCTTTGGTACGAGAATTTCTGGCTGCAGTAAAATATCCTGCCATGAAGATCAATGCTGTAGCGGCTTGTTTGGAGGAAATATCTATCTCCGGTGTACCTCAAACAAAAGAAGCTAAAGTCTTATCGGACGCCGTGCAAATTGTGAGCTTCACTACCGATTTTTTTGCGCAAAGTCCGTTGTTGCGGCTCGAAAAAGAATTGCTGCAAAATTATTACACTTCTCCCTTTGAATGGGAGCAATGGCAATTGCAACAATTAATGATGGCAAAATTGTACACCGCTCATGGTAAAAGTGCGTACGAAAGCCAAATTGCCCAAAATATCGTTGACCAAAAAGTTCGCGTACAGAAGAATCGATTTAATAAATACAAATCCGTTAGCGATACTCCATCTTTGCGGAAATTTGAAAATTTAGAACGTAAACTTCCCGAACGTGCTACCCAGACTTTCTTTCGAGTCAATTACCGAAACCACATCAATCTAAGTGCGATTGCAGATAATAAGGCGAATATCATGATTAGCGTGAACGCCATCTTGATTAGTGTAATGATTTCTATCCTCTCCTATCAAGATATTACCGAATCTAACCCAATGGTTATTTTGCCCGTAGTTATTTTCTTAATTACAGGGTTGATGTCATTGATTTTTGCCGTTTTATCCATTCGACCTAAGGTTACTAAGTTAAATGACCGGACGCTAGACGTGAATGAGCTCAAAAAGAATATTGTCTTTTTTGGCAACTTCGTCCAACTCGACTTGGAGCAATACGAAGAAGCAATGGATGCTATGTTGCGCGATGGGGAATTGATGTACGGCAACATGACGAGAGATTTGTACTATCTCGGTAAAGTACTGGATAAAAAATACCGGTTTTTGACGATAGCTTATAATATCTTCATGTTGGGACTCGCGGCAACGGTGATTAGTTTCTTGATTATTTTATTTACCTAAATAAATCGTTAATCTGCTACAATGCTCCAAGTGCCCGTTTCGTCGGCACGCAATTCTACGACTTTAAGTTTTTGGTCCGCTTGTGTGGGTTTA
Source organism: uncultured Saprospiraceae bacterium (assembly GCA_937951685.1). Taxonomy (GTDB): domain Bacteria; phylum Bacteroidota; class Bacteroidia; order Chitinophagales; family Saprospiraceae; genus CALFBG01. The sequence goes on from CALFBG010000084.1 coordinate 17,779, forward strand.
AAACTGAGTTGAACCGTTTTCTCATCTAACCATTTTGGTGCGTAAGGAATGTAATCCTGCATTTCTTTTTTAAACAACTCCGTCATTCCATCATCCGTAAATCCCCAAATGGCTAAGCTATAAAAACCCATTTCGGGCAATGGACTGTGGCAAACCAAATGTTTGAAGTCCGGTGCTGGCTTAGGATATCCTGGTAAATTGAGCGTTTGGCCAGACTTATCATTAACTAAGGTAAATCCAAAACTTTCGAAAGCGTAAAACGCAAAAACGTAGTAGCCCATTTTCGGAATATAGTAGCGGTAATCGTAGTCCAGAAAATTTTCACGAGCCAAACTATCAACCCGTTCCGTCAAGACTTTTTGTGTGCCGTCGAGTAATTTTATACGATATCCCGTTGCGGTAACTTGCACAAAGTCGGTCACTTTTTCTAATTGTTTTGTACTTAAGCGCTCGACGCATTGGCTCATTTTATAATTATCGGACAATTGGTAACAATCATCGTAAGGGGAAGGTGCTTGATCTATTTTCGCCTGATAAACGCGAACGCCACCACCATAAACCCACCCTTCTTCACCTGATTCGGTGACCACTTTCAGCCAAGGCTCATCGTGTCGTACCTTGCGTAAGGTAATTTTTTCTGTAAAAGCTGTTTTTTCGTTTAAATAGGTGAGTTGTGCTCCTTCTTTGACTTCGGCAACTATCTTGGCTTTCGTATCTGGCTCGGCGCGTAGGCGAAGTTTGTCAACCCAAGCATAAAGATATTGCTTCGAAGTAGAAATAGCTTTTACTGCGGCAATACTATCGCTAGGATTCTCGCTAAGATTTTCATGATTTTCCGTAGAGTTTGTATTTTTGCAAGCCCAGCAGCAGCAGAACAAACATAATAAACTGATAATTTGTATTTTAGCCATATGATGGAGGATGTGTATTGCGTTAATGGTATGAAATATGCAAACAAAATTACAAAGAATTAGCTGAAGTTGTTTTAAAGTTTTAAAATAGCTTCACTTCAATATTTTGCATTGCCGTTAGACTTTATACTATTTTTTTTAACCTAAAGTCTATTCATTAGATAGTTGGAACGATTTATTTGAACGAATCGTACCTTATCGCGCATCTCGGCAGCTTGTCAAGATTTAACTGCTACCATTGGAGGCAGTTTTGTTTTGCACACGGTTAAACCACTGATTTATTCGATCGGACTAAGTGCTTAGCGTATTAAGTAATAGTTGATTGGAAGACCCTCTAAATTCCAGAAAGTAAATGTATAAGCACTCCTTTCTTTTTATGTTGATATGGTTCACTTTGGGCAACGTAGCGTGTAGCCAGAACCAAGATTTTCTCAATTATATTGATCAATATAAAGATTTGGCTATTTTAGAAATGGAAAGAGCTGGTGTTCCTGCGAGTATCAAACTGGCGCAGGGCTTGCTGGAGTCTAATGCGGGAAGAAGTGTGTTGGCTCGAAAGGCGAAGAATCATTTTGGTATGAAATGCGGATCGGCTTGGAAAGGTCGTACTTACTATCGAGAAGATGATGATTATGATGCTAATGGCAAATTAATTAAATCTTGCTTTCGTTCTTACCAAAATGTCAAAGCGAGTTACATCGCACACTCCGAATTTTTGCGGGATCCAAGAAAAGCTTATCGGTATGGATTTTTATTTCGCTTGGACCCTAAAGACTATAAAGCTTGGGCACGAGGATTAAAAAAAGCAGGATATGCGACCAGTGCAACTTATGCAGATGGTTTAATTCGAATGATTGAAAATTATAATTTGGATCAATTCGATCAAATGACTTCTGCAAATATTGACCCAGGGGCACCTCCGGTATTGCGTAGTGGCGCCGTTTTTCGGAACAATGATGTGAGAATGATCTTGACGCGGGAAGGAGAAACGGTTCAACAAATTGCGAATCAGTACGATGTCAAGGCGAAATGTATTCTTTATTATAATGAATTGCTGACGAGCAAAAATACGAAGCTCGCAAAAGATACGAGGATTTATATTCAGAAAAAGAAAAAGTCTTACCGCGGTAAGAAGAAATACCACTACGTGAAGAAGGGCGAAACTATGTACAGCATTGCACAGGATTATGGTATTCGCTTAGGACGATTATACCGTAGAAATAGATTGGAAGAAGGCTCGGAGCCAGCCGTCGGCGCACGCTTGAAAATTCGAGGTTGGAGAATCCGTAAGCGAGATACGCCCAAAACACGGAGTGCTTCGATCGAAAAAGAGAAAGAAGAGGAATTTCTTTTTGAAGAGCCACTTCCAGTAGGAAACGATCCGATCGAAACACTCGATCCCCCAGCTCAAGCTACGCCTGAGTTTTATACTGTTCAAGCCGGTGATACGCTATTTGGAATCGCTAGAAAATTTGAAACTACGGTAGAAAATATTCAGCAATTGAATAATTTGAAATCTTCCAGCATTAGTACGGGACAATTA
>CALFBG010000085.1 GCA_937951685.1 uncultured Saprospiraceae bacterium
AAAGCCAAGTTAAAGCATCTAAAGAAAGAAGTTGTTTAATAATTCTAAAAGCAGTTGAGAAAGGCTTTGCCTTCACGCAAGTAAGCAGAGATTTTTGTTCAGGTTGAAGCTCTTGTTGGAGTTCGTAGCAGCGCTACGAAGGATGAAAAAGCTGAAAAGTTGGACAAAAAGATCAATTCGCAAACATTTTTGGAGTTTTTAAACAACTTCAAATAGTTAGATTATTTTTCAGCACTTTACCACCGAATTTAAAACGAATAATATCGCTGGGAGACGGATTCCATTTTTCAATATCACAGTTGTTTACAGGCTCGATAACTTTATAACAATTAGGAGGACGAAAGCTTATTGTCACTATTGAATCCATACAATTTAGCCTAGATACCACCTTCGTCAACTCACCGTAGCGTTCATAATCAGCCAAGGCTATTTGGACAGCTTCTTCGGCTATTTTTTTCATCGTAGGATAGACTTTTACCTCAAGTCTTTGCTGCTCACCCTGACAGCAGCAGCATAAGCAAAGGACCAGTAAGACAAAGCATTTATTTAACGAAAGCTGCTTCATGCTGCTTATTCCAAGATAAGCTTGATCGTATCTCTCGTCTCCGCAGTAAAAACACCATATCCTCCATTGATATTATCGTGAATAATTACAGGTTCTGCAAAAGGATTATCGACACTGTTGTCATAGTTCACCAACGATCGGAAAAAACGAAACTTGTCTTCTGAAATAGATCTTAGCATAACCAGCACGTAACGTTCTTCGATGTCTTCGCCAAATCCAGCAAATTCTTCGAAGACATTAAAACTGAATCGCTTGAGTTGTCCGTCGAAGGTTTGGTCAGAAACGATTGGACCGATTGCCGTAAACTCTCCTTCCAACTCCTCATCTTCTAAAAAAAATCTACCTTTTTGCGTATAAGTAGATCCGCTAGTCGTTCTGGTGAAAAAAGTAGCGTCAAAAGCGTAATAGTTTTCATCGCCACTTGGATCATTGAATTCAAAAATCATCTGACCTTCTTCTCCTGGGTTCGAACCATTTTCAAGGTATTCTGCGTCAGTCAATTTAACAGTATTAGGCATCGTTTGCTGCGCAGAAATCGCATCAAATCCGGGAACGGAAATGTTGAGCTCGTAATTGCCCAAGGGCAATTCGTCCGCATCCAAACCTGTCACGCCGTAGGTTCCTTCGGGATAAGCGAAAGAAGAAAGAGGATCGTAAAGATATGGTAAGGTTCGCGTTGCGCCGTTCACCTCTATGGTAACGGTTGCGTCTTTCAATCCTTGTAATTCCTCACTACTCAATACGCCCAGCGAACTATTAACGTATACCAATATCTTAGACGCGCCTTGAGTAAGGTGACTGCTAACTGCTAATTTTGGGGAGTGGTCAGGAATATCAATTTCAATATCTTTTTGGAAGGCATTCTCATCGCAGCCCGTCCAGAGCGTAGCAGCAACAAACAAAAGCACAACAAAATATGGAATAGAACTTATTTTTGAAATTTTCATATCGATACGATTTATAAAGATTTTTTAAACAACTAATAAATAGAACGCTGTCCACTTAAAATTTAAAGTTGTAAGAAATAGAAGGAATAATGGGCAACAAACTAATTTGTTTAAAAACACGTTGACCATTCTCATTAACTCCCGGTCGTATATAAAATGGATTTCTCCGATTGTAAGCATTGTAAGCACTAATCACCCACTTACGTTCATATTTTCTCTTCTTTTTGAAAAATTCAATACTTACATCCAATCGGTGATATGCTGGTGCTCGAAATTCGTTTTTGTTACCAATCGTTTCTACCTCATAAACAGCTAAACCACCTTGTCCATTCGGAACGGCAGTATTGTAACGAAACAGTGGTAAAGTCAAGGAGTTTCCAGTACCGTAAACCCAAGCCGCCGTCATCGAAATGGTTTTATTAAACTGATGAGAAGCGACCAACGAAATATCGTGGCGACGATCATACTTAAATGGAAATTCACGACCACTATTGATTTCTTCAAAAATGCGATTGTTCCACGATAAAGTATATCCTACCCAGCCCGTCGTTTTTCCTCTTTTTCGTTGAAAAAAGAACTCCACACCGTAAGCTTCTCCATCTCCTTGCGTCACCTTGTCTTGCCAGTCAGAACTCAAGTTAAAGATAAAGCTCGCTCCTTCTTTGTAAGATAAAACGTTATTCATCTTTTTATAATATCCCTCTAGGGTAAATTCAAAATCTTTCCATAGTGTTTTGGCAATACCACCTGCAATTTGCCAAGAGTCTTGTGGGACGATATTTCGCGTACTGGGTACCCAAAGATCCGTTGGTAAGCTCAGTGATTCGTTGGTCAATAAGTTGATGAATTGGGTCATTTGACTATAAGAGGACTTAAGTGCCAAGCCATTATTCAGTAAATAGCGTAACCCAACCCGAGGTTGTATCGAGAAATAGTTCTTTCCTTCTACCGTAAAAGCAGAATTATGTAACCCGACGTTGGCTTTCAGTCGACCGAATTGTATTTCATCTTCTACGTAAAGACCATATTCATTGGAAGCAATTTTACCCCGACCAATAATTTCATCTAGCAAATCGCCACCACTGATACGCTCTTGAATGGTAAAGGCACCCGGACTATAACTATGATTCGTTAAGCTGGCACCAAAGCGAATGTAATGCCGAGGATTAGGAATATAATCAAAGTCAACTTTTACCCCAACATCTTCTATTCCCGAAGAGTAACGAGCCGATTGAAAGGATTCTTGACCATCATACCGAGTCGTTTCCTCAAAAAAGATGTCAATGTTATAGCGACTATAGGTAATCGTTGTATTGCTAAAGAGCTTATTGTTAATGAGGTAATTCCAACGAAAAGCAGCAATATTATTGCCCCAAGTCGTTCCACTTTCCGTTTCTTCTACATCTCGAAAACGATCTTTAGATTTAAAAACGTCTGCACCAAAATATCCACTGAGGTACAAGCGATGTTTATCATTAATTTTATGGTTGATTTTTGCGTTCAAATCATAGAAATATAAAGTCGGTGTACTAGAACTACCATCGACCTCCTGCTCTAAAAAAGGCCGCATCAACAGATCAACGTACGTACGTCGGCCAGAAATCAGAAACGAAGTTTTATCTTTCACGATCGGTCCTTCCAAGGTCAATTTAGAAGCCACCAAACCAATCGAGCCTTCGCCGTGATATTCTTGCATATTCCCTTCCTTCATGTTGATTTCCAAGACCGAAGAAAGTCGCCCGCCAAAACGCGCTGGAAATCCACCTTTCGTTAAGGTTACCGTTTTAATCGCATCCGCATTAAATACCGAAAAGACCCCCAAAACATGCGAAACGTTATAAATAGGCACACCATCCAATAAAATCAGGTTCTGATCAGGACTTCCTCCCCGTACGTAAAGCCCATTAAATCCTTCGGTACCGGCTTGTACTCCGGGTAAGAGTTGGAGCACTTTGAGTACGTCCACTTCTCCCAATAAAGAAGGAATCTTCTTAATTTGTTCGATGGGAACATTCACCTGACTCATTTGAGTTTGCTCTTCGATGCGGTCAAGTTTACCGGCTACAACTTCTACCACGTCTAGCTCCAATTCACTCTTTAATTGGATATTTAAGACCGTATCTTTTTGTAAATAAAATGGCAATACGACCGTTTCGTAACCAATGTAGGAAACACTGAGATAAACGGTATCTTGCGGCAAGGTTAAACTATAGAAACCATAGTTGTTCGTCACGTTTCCCGACAAGCTTTTTAGGTCAAAAACGTTGGCTGCAATTAGTTTTTCGCCAGACGTGGCATCCTGAACATAGCCACTAATCGTATAGCGCTGGTTCTGAGCTTGAATCGCAGTGCTACTAGCCATCCAGCAACAAAAAAATATCAAAACGTAAGCGTAAGGTAATTTCATAGAAATAGTTTTAGTAACCAAAGCGATGGGCCTAAGGTGAGGCAAATTCAGCAATGTTTTTGTGGCGATAAAGTTAATTAAAAAATAAGAAGTGCCAACACAAAATAGCTTAATAAGCATTAAACTGGGATGAACTTCTCCATTTGGCGGACTTACTTTTGCATAACGATAAAAGGAAAGCGTCTGTGATCCTAAATTTAAAAATCTTCCAAAAAATCACAAAAAAATTTCGCTAAAAAGCATCCGTTTCGCTAAGAACTCAATAAAAATGTGCTTCCTCGTATGAAAATCATACCAAGAAGCACATTTAAAATCAGAAAGTTATCTGATAAATTATTTAGAACGCATCGTTACTCTTCTGATAGAAACGGATACCGGTAATCTACCGCAGGAACAAAATTTTCTTTGATCGTTCTTGGTGAAATCCAACGGAATAAGTTCAAAATAGAACCTGCCTTATCATTCGTTCCAGAACCACGACCGCCACCAAAAGGTTGCTGTCCAACAACGGCACCCGTAGGTTTATCGTTGATGTAGAAGTTACCTGCTGCATTTTTCAATTTATCCGATGCAATTTGGATGGCTACTCTATCTTTCGCAAAAATAGCCCCCGTCAAAGCGTAGGGAGAAGTTTTGTCGACAATCTCTAAGGTTTCTTCGTATTTCTTAGGATCATATACATAAACCGTCAAAACAGGACCGAAAATTTCTTCTTCCATGGTTAAGTAATGAGGATCCGTAGTTACGATGACGGTAGGCTCAATAAAGTAACCTTTAGACTTATCATATTTACCGCCAATCAAAATTTCTGCTTTTTTGGCTTTTTTAGCTTTTGCAATGTAACCGGAGATTTTATCAAAAGCTCTTTCGTCAATAACGGCATTGATGAAGTTCGTAAAATCTTCTGGATTACCCATTTTGAAAGAACTTACTTGATCCACCAAATGCTTAGAAACAGCTGTCCAAAGATTACTAGGCACGTACGCCCGAGAAGCCGCCGAACATTTTTGACCTTGGAATTCAAATGCTCCTCTTGACATCGCAGTAGCTAAAGTTTTAGCATCCGCAGAACGGTGCGCGACGATGAAGTCTTTTCCACCCGTCTCCCCTACTACTCTGGGGTAAGACTTGTATTTGCTGATGTTGTTACCAATTGTTTGCCACAAGTTTTGGAAAACTTTTGTACTGCCCGTAAAGTGCAATCCTGCCAAATCTGGATGTTCAAAAATGATATCTCCTGCTACGGGACCGTCGGTATAAATCAAGTTGATGACACCTGCTGGCAAACCAGCCTCTTCAAAAATTTCCATGATCACTGCCGCGGAAAAAATCTGCGTTTCTGCTGGCTTCCAAACAATCGTATTCCCCAACATCGCTGGTGCGGCACACAAATTCCCCGCAATTGAAGTAAAGTTGAATGGTGTAATCGCAAACACAAAACCTTCTAACGGGCGGTGTTCCATACGATTCCAAATCCCTGGCGCACTTTCCGGCTGCTCCGCATAAATTTCGGTCATGAACTGTGCATTGTAGCGCAAGAAATCACAAAATTCTGCTACTGCGTCAATTTCTGCTTGGTATACGTTCTTGGATTGTCCCAACATCGTTGCCGCATTCATTTTCGCACGGTAAGGTCCCGCCAACAATTCTGCTGCTTTCAAGAAGATTGCCGCTCGGTGTTCCCAAGGCATAGCAGCCCAACTTTCCTTTGCTTTCAATGCTGCATTGATCGCCATTTTTACGTGCGTGCCATCTCCTTTAGCATAGTGCCCCAAAACGTGTTCGTGCTCGTGTGGAGGACGAATCTCTACCTTATTTTTGGTATTCACTTTCTTCCCATTGATATACATGGGAATATTTGTTTTTTTTCCTTTAAAAGCTTTAAGTGCTTTTTTTAATTCTTCTTTTTCGGGAGAGCCTGGCGCGTAGGAGAAAACGGGTTCGTTCATCGCTACGGGGACATCAAAAATTGCGTTTGACATATTTTATGATTTGGTTCTTATTATAATAAATAAATCCAGCGGTACGAAGAGAGACAAATTGGCAACTGCTCTTCTTCGCACAAACTGTACTAATTTGAGCGCAAAGGTACTAAATGTAGTAGTAATCAACGAAATAAAAGGGTACTTGTTTGAGATTGTTTGGTAGAAAGTAAAGGGAAAAATTCTGGTTCTGCTTTAAAGCCAGCCTAAGAAGGCTACCACGGTGTTTTACAAAAAGAAATTCAAGACAACATACTAGCGATTTGCGCTGTGTGAGGCTAATTTGTTCCTTTCCCAAAAAAGGATAAAACCCAATCCACTACAATACAACTTCGGGTGGCAAAAACGGTCGTGCATCGCCTTTTCCTTTGATGATCTCTCGGACGATGGTAGAACTGATATGAGAAAACTGTGGTTGACTAATCAAGAAGATCGTTTCTAAACCATTGCCAACGATGGCATTAAGTTGCGAAATTGTTTTTTCGTAATCAAAGTCAGAAGCATTTCTGAGTCCACGAATTAAATAACGGGCATTCCTTTCATTACAAAAATGCGCCGTCAAGCCTTCAAAATAACTAACTTCTACTTTCTCCATCTCCCCAAAAACAGCCTTGAGGTGCACCAGTCGTTCTTCCAGCGAAAAAAGGTATTTCTTTTGAGAATTAATACCAATAGCAACGATGACTTTATCAAACAAGGGCAATGCTCGCTTAACGAGATCGACGTGACCGGAAGTAATGGGATCGAACGATCCGGGGAAGATTGCTATTTTCATATTCAACTTGATAGTTTGATTATTTCGTTAGGTATTGCTATTCGCTGGTAAATTTATCGAAACTAATTGGTTGGTGCAATTATTTGTTGGTGGGATTTAAAACTCAAAATATTTCCATAGGTGTTCAATGCTTCCTAACGATTAGTGATGACAAGTTTACCTTGCTTTCAAAATAAGGAGAAACCGGAAATTTTAACGCTGCAAGCTTAAAGGATGAGTTGAAATTGTTGCACGATAAGCAAGCTTTAGTGCCAAGTTTACTAAAGTTTCGAATAGGACAATGATTTAGTAAAATTCCTTACAACAAAGAAAAAGAATCCAAAAAATGATCCGCCGAGATATTCAGCGATTTTTCTTTCAAGGTAATCGTTTGGATGGAATAATATCGATTTTTGACAACGTAGGCCTTCGTTTTAATCGTGGCTTTACCTTCATTGTAGTCAACACGCCAATATCGACCAGCGTAATCATCAATGAAGACTTCCGTTTGGTACAACAACTCTCCTTTTACACTTTCAACCGCCGCCGCAATCGTCGTAGCGTAAAATTCTTGCATTAAAGCGGTCGAATCAGAATGCACCGCTTCCGCAGGGTAATCACAGTAACTCAGTAAATAAACTAGATTATCGGCGTCTTTTTCTTTGGGTTCAAAGAAAAAACTGTGGTATTGAATCAAGCCCAACCCCGTCTCTAAGCTTTGCGTCTTTTCTTGCATTTCCCCCGGTGTCAGGACTCGAAATTTTCCTTCGTAGGACATAAATTCTTCCCAGCCTAACTGCGCCGAGCTTTCCGTTACAGTACCCAGCAAGAAAAGGAGTAAAAAGAAGTAGCTATTTTTCATACACAAATATACAGGAACTTATTAAACTTATTAAAATTGCCTTCGCTATCATTAACGTAGTTTAATCGAATTATGGTTTGTCGGGTCGCAATAATTAAGTAATTTTCTAGGTACGAGGCAGTTCAAATTCCTGACGAAAATCCATGATCTTTTAAAAACTAAAGCCAGAAGTTAGCCGAAAGGCAACGTTTTCGTGTTGCTCCGCCAAATGGTAAGCGCCGTAGCGGTAATAAACAGCTCCTCCAAAGCCGAGATATCCCAAACTCATGATTTTGAGGCGAATAAGATTGTCAAGCACAATACCCGATTCAAAAAAGCCATGTTCCATCGTTTTGAAGACTAGCTTTTGGTGCTGCGCGCGGTTATCAAGCATGCCTATCGCTGTATTTTGCACCAAGGATAACTTGGGTTGAGAGTATTTCATGCGGTACAGAATATTGCCAATTTCGTATTTGAAATAGAGTTGCACAAAACGACTAGAAACAAATTCGTAGTTAAACATGGTTTGAAAGTTATTACCGATCGCCAAGGTAGCAAAGTCACCACCAACACCACTTCCGTTAAAAAGTTTGGGATAAGGCAGGTCGCCTTGCGCGTAGCCCATTTCTAAGCGATAATCAATTTTTCCAAAATTGCGCAGCCGAAAATCGTCCTCCAATGCAATCCGCAACCGATGATAACGATAAGCACCATCCAGAAAATTATCCAAGCCCAAGGTGTAGGAAACTTGCAAAACGGGAAAGCGAGTTCCTAAGGCAGTTCTCATACCATTGGAGGATAAAAATCGTTCTCCGTAGGCAAAGCGAGTCGCAAATTCTAGCTCTGTGAAGTTAAAGCGATTCGACGCAAGTTGATCACCCGCATATTCGTATTCATATAAAGGAGTAAATATTTGTTGATGCAAACTCAGCTTGGTGTAAACATTTTTTAAAAGGTCACCACTGATACTAATCGCTTTTTCCTCAATTTGATCTACGCGATCAACAAATAAGTAGCGATTAGAAAGAAGAGGCCTTAACGATAACATTTCTAAACCCGCCGGTTCTCTAATTTCATTTTGATAGGAAACTTTGAGTTGCAAACGAGGAATATCGAGAAAGGGAAAGAACAAGCGAAAATCGCCGCTGTATTTCCATGCTTTATCCTCAAATCCGTAGGCAAAGTATCCGCCGAGCGAAAAGTATTTAGAAACGAGATCATTCGTATGTACGCCGAGTCCGAGTCGTACATTTTCGTAATTGTTAAAACCGACGAGGCGATCTACGTCGAGATCAATTGGCCCGATCGGATACTTCCCCGTACTAAAAGACAAGAAAAAGTCCATGATGGGCTCCAGTTTGAGCAACTGCCCCATGCTATCCATAAATTGATACGTCTTTAGTTCTTGCTGATCTAAGCTATCTACTCGGTACGCTGCTAATTTAGCGTGACTCGTATAATTGACACTATCCGAAAAAACAACTTCATCTTGCCGAAATAGCTTTTTGTCAAAAATCGGATCAAGTTCTACCTTGCGAATGCGGCTCGTACTCTTTATTTTTAGAGCCGTAAATTTATTAATGTATTTTGGAAATAGAATTTCCAAATTCAGTTCGTGGGGAAACCATTGCACGCCATCAACAAGTCGATAACTCTGTTCAATTTTTATCTTAGCAGCAGTTAACGCAGCCGGTCGTGCGACTACATTTTGCAAAGCGTAACCCTGCGTATGCACATAGAGTAATCCTTTGAGCCCATTAAACAGTTTTCCTTTTTTGGGTTGAAAAGCAATAATAAAAATACTGTCTTGTCCTTGGTATAAAGTATCCTGTAGTTCAAAAAAATAGCGTTTAGTACTACCGGGACTGATCGGGTTTAAGTAATCTTCTGCGTATAAACTAACGTAATCTTGGTAAAAAGAAAAAGGTTGATAGTCGGTAGCGAGAAAAGCAAATTCTGGTGTTTGAAAACCGGAGACTTTATTGTAAATAATCGTTTCTTGGATTTTATTGGGTCGGGCGTACTTTTTGTCCGTTACCGTTTCCATCATCATGAGATGCTGTTGCTTGGAAAATTGGATCGTTGCGATCATTCCACTATCGCGGCGACTCAATTTTTCTTTGGCATTTTTATACTCCTCAAATGCTCGTTCCTTCGTTTCAAACATCCCGACCATTTTGTTGTAATTTTCACAACGATAAGCCGATAAGCGATCCGGACGATGTTGCGCTCGGGCTTGTACCACTTTGCGAATGATGCGATGGGCAGGATTTTCTCCTGCGATAACTTCCGCCGTAGCCAAAACTTGGTCAATCGGTTGGAGTTGTACTTGCAAAGCTTTCGTAAAACTTTTGGCCTCAATGGGCACCAACAAATTTTCGTAGCCAATATAACTGAAACTCAAACTGCGGATATCTTTTTCACGAAGTGAAAACTTACCGTTAATATCCGTCATCGTCCCGATCTGTGAGTTTTCATTCACAATAATATTGACAAAAGCCAATGGAATATTTTCTTGATCGGTTACAATTCCCGTCAATTGTTGCTGCGTAAATCCAGCACAACTGATCAGTAAAAAGTAAAAGAGTAGTAATCTTTTTTTCATAAAATCTTTAGTAGCAATGGAGGTTCTAAGGATTCAACGATGAATACGGTATACTTTGTATTAAAAAAACTAAATTAAGTAATTAACAACTAAAGCCACCAAAACTTACAATGACTCCCCGCCCAAATGCCCAATCTCAACAAAAATTAAAATAAATTCCAGTAAAATATTTGATTTTAACTAGAAAGCCCTTAACTTAGTTTTACTTTTAAACTAAGTACTTTTTAAATCCAACTAATGACAACCAACTGGTCAACTGATAAACTAGGTTTACTCACCGATTTATACCAACTAACGATGGGATACGCCTACTGGAAAAACAAAACCTACCGCCAACAAGCCGTCTTTCACCTTTATTTTAGAACTGCCCCCTTTGGTGGCGATTATGCAATTAGTTGTGGCTTAGCCGAAGTCATTGACTATTTAAAGCAACTGCGATTTACGGTTAATGAAATTCAATATTTGGCAGGTCTCAAAGGCGGTGATGGAAAAGCTTTATTCGATGAAAGCTACCTGAATTATTTGCAACGCTGGGAGTTTAGTTGCGATGTAGATGGTATTCCCGAAGGAACCCTTGTTTTCCCCAACGAACCGATTCTTAGAATCAGAGGTCCTTTATTGCAAGCACAATTGATTGAGACGGCTTTGTTGAATCTCATTAACTTTCCGACCTTGATTGCGACCAAAGCAACACGCATTGTGCAGGCCGCGGAAGGCGATGCGGTTTTAGAATTTGGTTTGCGGAGAGCACAAGGAATTGATGGAGGAATCACGGCGAGTCGAGCAGCTTTTGTGGGTGGCTGTCAATCCACCAGCAACGTTTTGGCGGGACACTTATATAAAATTCCCGTCAAGGGTACGCACGCGCACAGTTGGATCATGAGCCACGAATCAGAACTAATGGCTTTTGAACGATACGCCGAAGTGATGCCGAACAATTGCATTTTTTTGGTGGATACTTACGATACGGTACAAGGCATCAAAAATGCGATTACCGTTGGCTTAAAGCTCAAAAAGAAAGGATTTCAAATGCAAGGCATTCGTTTAGATAGTGGAGATCTTGGAGCCTGGAGTAAGATCGCCAGAAAAATGCTCGACGAAGCGGGTTTGCCAGAAGCGCGCATCGTAGCGAGCAGTGATTTGGACGAATATAAAATTGCTAAACTCAAAGCCGACGGCGCACAAATTGACGTTTGGGGCGTGGGCACAAAACTCTCGACGGCCTACGATCAAGCAGCACTCGGTGGCGTTTACAAACTAGCCGCGCTCAAGCAAGAAGGCGCAGATTGGACCTACAAAATCAAACTCTCCGAAGATGCCATCAAAACTTCTTCGCCGGGACAGTTGCAAGTAAAACGATATTTCCGAGCGGGGAAACCCGTGGGAGATATGATCTACGATTTAGGAACTGATTTTACGCAAGTAGCCATCGTCTCGAAAGCACAACAACATCAATTAGAAAATGTTACAAGTGAAGAATTATTAGTGCCTATTTTTAAAGAAGGTCAATGCGTTTATGAGTCTCCGAGCTTACCGCAAATTCAGCAGCGTTGCAAAGATCAGTTAACCTTGTTTTCCAAAGAAGTACTAAAAAACTACCCTACTGGTTTAGAAAAAAACTTACACGCACTCAAGGAAAAACTAAGACAATCTTTCCTAAGCTAAACGACCAAAAGCAGCACTCAAAATTTTAAACAAAATCTGTAAATCGAGCTCTAAAATCTATCTAACGATTATGCCTTATACCTATGATTATCCCCGCCCTGCCCTGACAGTAGATTGCATTATTTTTGGTCTTGACGAAAGCCAACAACTCAAAGTGCTTTTGATTCAGCGACTTAAAGATCCTTTCAAAAATAAATGGGCACTGCCCGGCGGTTTTGTAGATATGGAAGAAGATTTAAGGACGGCAGCGCTCCGAGAACTAGAAGAAGAAACTGGTGTGAGAGATGTTTTTATGGAACAATTATTTACCTTTGGGCAACCCGGAAGAGATCCGCGTGGTCGTGTCATTAGTGTGGCCTATTACGCTTTGGTCAACCTCGCAGAACATCCCATCGAAGCGGCAACGGATGCTAAAGAAGCTGCTTGGTTCAATTTGCAGGCATTGCCCGCTTTGGCTTTCGATCATCAAGAAATATTGGATATGGCGATCAATCGAATCAGAGCGAAAGTCCGCTACCAACCGATTGGGTTTGAATTATTGCCAGAACAATTTACCCTAGGGCAATTGCAAAAACTATACGAAACCATCCTAGGGGTAAAAGAATTAAACAAAAGAAACTTTAGAAGCAAAATCACCAAAATGGGCGTCCTCAAAGAAGTAGGTATCCAAGCGGGCGTTGCACATCGTCCCGCTAAACTTTACGAATTTGACCAAGAAAAATACCAACAATTATTAAAAGATCGCCATCAAGACGTATTAAAGCGCGGTCTCGATTTTGATATTTAGGACGCGCTTGATCGCAGATCATCGTTAAGCCTATGAAATAGAATTTATTCCAATGATTTATAGTATGAATAGAACGTTACTAGTTATCCTGATCTTAGTTATCGGCTTTGCTTGTCAAGAAGACACAAACCAAGCTAAGCGCAATCAAAGCAAGCCTATCCTTCCTAAAGTAGAAGAAGAATACGACGAAGCAGAAATCAAATGGGGCTACATCAATAAAGGCGGACGAGTAGTAATTAAAGCCACCTACGATGATTGTCGAGGTTTTAAAGAAGGACTCGCCGTGGTGCGCAAAAAAAGTAAGTGGGGATTTATTAATCGCTCTGGAAAAGCCGTGATCAAACCGAGTTTTAAAGCCGCTTGGTCTTTTCAAGATGGCTTGGCGCGAGTGCTCACTTTTGAACAAAAAATGGGCTTTATTGACAAAACGGGTAATTGGATGATTCCCGCAACCCACGAAGAAGTACAAGACTTTAAAGAAGGCTTGGCGCGGGTACAAATCGAAGGAATGTTTGGGTACATAAATACCAAGGGAGACTTACAAATTCCCAATACATTCAAACAAGCTTGGCGGTTTGAAAATGGCTTGGCTAAAGTAAAGTATCGCGGCAAATATGGTATGATTGATACCTTGGGCAATTTTGTGATTGAAGCCAAATACGAAAATATTAGTTCCCTCCAATCTGGACTCATCAGGGTAAAAGACCAGGATCTTTTTGGATACCTCAACCCGCAAGGCAAAGTTGTTATTCCAATTAAATTTAAAAATGCGAAAGACTTTTATCAAGGATATGCGCCCGCAAAATTAAACGACAACTATGGTTTGATTGACAAACGAGGAAAATATATTGCCGATCCACAGTACGACGATATTTGGCTTGCGGGGGAAGGAAATTGGGGCGTAGCCCTAGACGGAAAATATGGCTTATTTCGCTACGACGGGGAAGCACTAACCGAGATTCGTTTTGATCAATTATACAGTTTCGCAGAAGGTAGAATTGGCTATCAACGGGGAGGACTTTGGGGCTACTTGGATACGGAAGGTAAAGCCATTACCCCACCACAGTTTGGTTTGATCTGGGATTTCAAGGAAGGTCTTGCGCGTGTAGCGATGCGAGAAGGAATTGGCTTTATTGATAAAAAAGGGAAGTTGGCCATTCCACCACAGTATTTTGATGTTAGAGATTTCTCGGAAGGTTTGGCGCGCGTCCAAATTTATTAAGTCTAAATTTGATCTCCCCTATTTTTAGTACAACTCCATAAAAAGCTTAGTTCACATGAGAGCACTCCTTTTGATTGATTTACAAATAGATTTTTGTCCCGGTGGCGCACTCGAAGTAGCCGAAGGCGATTTAGTTTTACCACTAGCCAACCAACTGATGCCCAAATTCGAACTCGTTGTCGCTACGCAAGATTGGCATCCTGCGAATCACGGGAGCTTCGCGGCTAATCATCCTTGGCGAAAGCCTTATCAACAAATCCAACTCAATGGTTTAGACCAAACCCTATGGCCAATTCACTGCGTACAAAATAGTTTCGGGGCACGCTTTGCGCCGAGTTTGGAGGTAGAAAATATTCATAAAATTGTACAAAAAGGAACCGATCCCAGCATTGATAGTTACAGTGGTTTTTTCGATAATGGTAAGTTAAAATCTACGGAGTTGCACGCTTACTTGCAAAGCAAAGGCGTAACGGAACTTTATATATTGGGATTAGCGACGGATTATTGTGTAAAATTTACGGTTTTGGATGCGTTAGATCTAGGCTATCAAACGTACGTAGTTGCGGATGCTTGTCGGGGAGTAAATTTACAGGAGGGAGACGTAGATCGTGCCATTGAGACGATGCAAACTGCGGGTGCCCACGTCATACAAACTACTGCGATTCAATAAGTATTTTAGCCGCGTCATTAATCCTGAAGTTATTGGAATTGCTTTAAAGTTTCAACGTAAGTTCTATATAAAAAATCCCATCGCTTAGGGAAGCGATAGGATTTTTTTGTTCTATTTTATTTATTTATTCAAGCGGACTACTAGCCAAAGATCTTGATCCAAGAGTAAATTACACCTACTACTACACTAGCTACAATTTGCACCCACTTTTCACCATTCCAAAAATAACCGATTACTTTGTTCGCATACTTGTAACCTGAAACATCTGCTTTCACCCATTTAACAACTTTCTTGAAGAATTTCTTCACTTTTTTCCACCAGCCCCATCTTGCGTCAGCGCCGCCTTTCAAATCATTAGCATCCAATCCTAAGTGTGCGTGCCAAGGGTTGTCAGCGTTAAGTGCTGCGGTCATCCAGTAGCAAGCACTGTGGCGAGCGATAGAAGCAGCGCCTAAAATAATTTCCAACTCCTCCGTGGTAAAAGCACCATTGTTCATGACGTCATTTTCGAAGTCAATCATTTTTTCACCGAAAGAAACTGGATCTTCACTATCATCGAGAATCTGATTCATTTCTAATAACTTGCTGTACGCTTCGTCAGAGATGGTACCATCACTTGCTAGAGACTGAGCAACTTCTAAAATGGGCTCTTCGGCATTGATATATTCGTAAGCATCAGCGATATCTGCGTAAGGGATTCCTTCGTCTACACCAAGATTTGATTCAACTGTTTCCGCTGCAATGGCGTGAGCTTCTTCGATAGAAAGGCTTTCAAAACCAGGGGTAGCCGCGATTTTATCTAATCCCAAATTATGTTGTACACCAACGTATTCGTAAGGGTTATTCGGGTTATCAAAACAAAGTTCTACCTCTTCGTTGGCTAATGGCACGGGATCGTTAGCCGCTTTTTGAGGTTGTAAGGGTGCTTCTTTGGAGCAAGAACTCAATACTAAAACGCAGAGAATTAAAAAACTAAACCCAAATTTCATTAAATTTTTCATAATCAACTTTTTTTAGATAATGCGAAGCTTACCAACTCTTTTTCTATAATTTTTTTGAGTTTTCAGGTATACTTCTGGTGAGTAAAAATTTTAGTTTAAATCAATTTTAAAAAAATGCTGCGCGCAATTTGCATTTGTACTAATAGAAGAAAAAACTTGAGCGCGTGTGACACATTTTGTAAAAAAAAATTAACCCATTAAAAAAATTGCTTAAAACGACTTCACCCTTCTTATCCATAAAAAGAAAGCCGCAAAAACTTTAATGAAAAAATGATAAGGTATTGGATAGGCTGTCCTATAGACTTGTTTTAATTTTGTAATTTTGTAAATTACTTTTGTTGAAACGAGCCAATACGTTTATTTATCTTCCTCAAAGAATAATTTAATAGCAAAATAAAATCATTTGAAATACGCAACGCTTACGCATAAATTAATCGGCAGGATTAAAGCATGGCTTTCTCCAAAAATCATTAAGATTAAAACCAATGATGGGAAGCAATTTCAATTGTACAATCCTAATTTTCCTTTAGAAACCGAAATTTATTGGCAAGGCTTCGAAAATTATCATTGGGAAAAAGAAACAAGAAAAACCTGGATCGAGCTTTGTGGCAATGCGAAGGTCATACTTGACATTGGAGCAAATTCAGGCATCTTTTCATTACTTGCAAAAGTATACCAGCCAACTGCTTCCGTTTATGCATTTGAACCTCAACCAAATGTGTATCACGTATTAAGAAAAAATAATGCAATTAATAATTTTGATATTGCCTGTCAAGAAATTGCACTGTCTGACATCCGTGGTATTTTACCATTTTACAACTACGGAAGAGATCCTTTTGGGAAAGGGAATACTACCGCTGGCAGCCTAAATAAAGATTGGCGCCCTACTAAACAAAAGCGCATCGACGTGGCGGTAACTACGCTTGATGCTTTCCTCATCGCAACAAAAATAAAAAGCATCGATCTCATCAAAATAGATGTAGAAACGCTCGAAGCGAAAGTGCTGAAAGGTTATGCCCAACATCTCCTCCTACATAAAGCTATTATTGTTCTCGAAATTCAGAATGTAGCCATTGGAACGCAAATCAACCGTTTCTTTGAAGGAAATAATTATTCCTATTTCAACATTGATGAAACTACAGGACTAATACCTACCCGCAAATTAGGAAACCACAAATACAGCAACTACCTGATTTGTCCCTCCGAAAAAATGGGGCAAATTCAAAATATCCAAAACCGCCAAAAGAATAACAAAATGGTTTAACAAAAAAAAGTATAGCCTATCGTAGACTACACTTTTTTTGTATTATTTTTTTTCGACAAAAATGGTTAAAAATTATGCTACCGCATTCCGTGGCACCTTACACAATCCCTTGTCCAATCATCGCATCCGCTACTTTCACAAAACCACCGATATTCGCACCTCGTACATAATCGACATATTTTTTATTGCGGCGACCATAAGTCAGACATTGCTCGTGAATCTCTTTCATGATATTTTGTAAGCGCTGATCGACTTCTTCTCTAGTCCAAGTAAGTCTCAAACTGTTTTGCGACATTTCCAAACCAGAAGTAGCGACACCACCAGCATTAGAAGCTTTACCTGGTGCATATAAAATCTTTGCTTTTTGGAAAACAGCAATTCCTGCCATGTCCGTTGGCATATTCGCGCCTTCGCCTACGGCAATTACACCGTTATCCACTAATTGCTTCGCATCTTCCGCGTTGAGTTCATTTTGGGTAGCACTTGGAAAAGCACAATCACAAGCAATACTCCAAGGTCGTTTCCCTTCCGTGTAAGTGGCCTTAAATTCTTTTGCGTATTCCTTAATTCTACCTCTGCGGTTATTTTTCAAATCTTTGATCCATTCCAATTTTTCTCTGGTAATCCCTGCTTCGTCGTAGATAAATCCACCCGAATCAGAAACCGTATGTACCGAACCACCTAGGTCTAAAATCTTCTCCACTGTATACTGAGCAACGTTTCCAGAACCAGAAACGATACAACGTTTCCCTTCCATGCTATCGCCTTTACTCTTCAGCATTTCATTGACGAAGTATACACAACCATAGCCCGTTGCTTCGGGGCGAACTAAACTACCACCGTAGGATAAACCTTTTCCCGTAAGGATTCCGGTATGTTGATTTCTCAATTTTTTGTATTGCCCGTAAAGGTATCCAACCTCACGTCCCCCCACACCAATGTCTCCCGCAGGAACATCCGTGTCTTGTCCGATGTGTCGTTGCAATTCCGTCATGAAAGCTTGGCAAAAACGCATTACTTCCGCGTCTGACTTCCCTTTAGGATCGAAGTTAGAACCACCTTTTCCGCCGCCCATAGGTAGCGTAGTTAAACTATTTTTAAAAATTTGCTCGAAGCCTAAAAATTTGAGGATACTCAAATTTACAGAAGGGTGAAAACGGAGACCACCTTTGTAAGGACCGATCGCATTGTTAAACTGAATCCGGTAGCCCTTATTCACTTGGACTTTACCTTGGTCATCTACCCAAGTAACGCGGAAGGAAATGGTTCTTTCCGGTTCCGTCATTCTTTCTAATAATCCGTAGCCTTGATATTTAGGATTTGCCGCGATGAAAGGAATAATGACTTCTGCAAATTCGTGTACTGCCTGATGAAATTCAGGCTCGTTTGGATTACGACTTTTAAGCCCTTGCATGAAGGCATTCAAAATCTTTTTAGACATAATTTTGTTGGTTAGGTTAAAAACTACCTATGTTTTACACACAGGCATATTTTGATTTTATAATCACTAATTATAGATCGCCGTTCCAAAATTTATGGACCTAAAATACAATTAGTGCTTTGGCAACGCAAAGCTACTATTTTTAAAAATATTTCTATTCTTTTCGATAATTTTTTGGTAAGATTTTTTGTAGGGTTTCGGACAAGTTGTGGAGAAAGGAGCTAGGGAATGAAGACAATAAGATTTTAGGGCAAGATGAAGCCATTGTTTTATCATTATATCGCTGCTCCGCTAGAGCTGGTAAGGCATATTTTCTCAGCGACTACTGTTTGCCCAAAGTTCTAGTGAAACGAAAGTTTTGTAAAATAGTGTCCAAAAGCTACTAAAGCTCCGTTAGCTGCATAACAGTAAAATTTTACTAAAGAACTTAAGGTTTATAATATTTGTTATAATTAGACTTCACATTTATCACGAATAAGAACTAATAAATGAAAACAAAAAATGACATAGTTAAAGATTGGAGAAAATCAATAAGCAAGCTTAGATTTAACAAAGCTCTAAGTAATGAAAAAAAATTAGCTCCAATAGAATTAGACAAAATTAGCGCAATGCTATATGAAACTTTCCCAAAAAGCTATTTTTTGTGCGAGCTAGATAAGATCAATTTTGAACAAGAAAAAAAGTGGATGTATA
>CALFBG010000086.1 GCA_937951685.1 uncultured Saprospiraceae bacterium
AAAAAACTCCAAAAAAGTTTGTCTTATAAGGCTTTTTTTAAAAATCCTACCATCAAAGATTTACGAAATGCTCTTGAAAAAAGAATATTTCATCCCATTCTTAAAGCAGCAGTTGCTTCGTCTTATCCCTTGACGGCTTCCCAACATAGATTATGGGTTTTGAGTCAGTTGGAAGGTGGCTCTGTTGCGTACAATATGCCAATGGCTTTGCAGCTAGAAGGAGTCGTAGATGGAACTTTGTTGGAAAGTTCCTTTAGACACTTATTGCATCGCCATGAGATTTTACGTACTTCTTTTAAACAGGAAAAAGATGGCTCCGTCCGCCAATATATTTTACCGATAGCAGGATTGAAGTTTCATTTAGAACGAGTAGATTTTAGTGGTAAGCGACATAAAAAAGCTGCGGTCGAAAAGTATCTGGAAGAGAAGAATGGAGAAGCTTTTGACTTAGAAAAAGCGCCGTTATTAAGAGCAGTTCTGATCAAGCTAAAAAAGGAAGAATATGTTTTTTTCTTTTGTATGCACCATTTGATAAGCGATGCTTGGTCCTTAGAGATTCTAAAAAAAGAAGTTATTGAAAGCTATAATGCTTTGGGAAAAGGAGTTTCGATTAAATTAAATCCTTTGGCTATTCAATATAAAGATTACGCGCTTTGGCTAGATAGTGGTTTAAGAGCGGATAAATTTAAACGATCAGAACAGTATTGGTTAGAAAAACTGAGTGGAGTATTGCCAATCCTAGATTTGCCAAGCTATAAAACCAGACCCATTGTTCAGCGCTATCATGGAAATGTTTTAACACATCATTATTCCCCTGAATTTTTAACCAGGCTAAAAAAATATTCAGCGGATCATGAGCTTAGTTTGTTTATCGTATTAATGGCTGGGATAAATGTGCTTTTACATAGATATACCAATCAAGAAGACATTATCATTGGTACACCAATAGCAGGTAGATTGCACGTGGATTTAGAAAATCAACTGGGCCTGTATTTAAACACCTTGGCGATTCGCACAAAAATTGACAAAAATGCTAGCTTTTTAGATTTACTGGAAACGCAAAGGCAAACTTTATTTGAAGCTTATGAATACCAAGATTATCCTTTTGATATTTTGGTGGAAAAATTAAACATCAAGCGGGATACAAGTCGATCTGTTTTGTTTGATGTAATGGTCAATATGCCTAACCAGAACCTTAGTAATGATCTTGCGGAAACAAAGGTTTTTAATGATTTGAAAATTAGTAAATACGAATACAATCGAAAGCTTTCTCTTTTTGATTTGTGCTTCACCTTCACCGAAGAAAATGGTTTGGTACTTCAATTGGATTATAACCGAGATATTTATGATGAAAGTTTAATCCATAGAATATTTTTTCATCTTGAAAGTATTCTTACTCAAGCAATCATGAATTCGGAAGTTGGTATTCAGGAAATAAACTATTTAAAAACTTCGGAAGAAAAACAACTATTAATTGATTATAATCCAGTAAAAGAAAAATATCCATCGGAGAAAACAATTGTGGAATTATTTGAAGCTCAAGTTTTAGCGTCCCCTGAAAAGACAGCTTTAGTATTTGAGCAAAAGCGCTTGACTTATTTGGAACTGAATGAAAAGGCAAATCAACTTGCGGCTTATCTAAGGTCAAAGTATTCAATACGTCCAGATGATTTAATTGGTATACTATTGAATAGGAGTGAATATTTGATCATTAGTATTTTAGGTATCTTGAAATCTGGTGCGGCTTATGTACCGATTGATCTTAAACTTCCCAAGGAACGAAAAGCTTATATCGAAAAAGATACTGCGTGTAAATTAATGCTAGACGAAATGGCACTTGATCAATTTTTTAGTGTCCAAGATCAATATGCTACCGTAAATTTATCCAAACTCAATCATCCTGCTGATTTAGCATATGTCATGTATACCTCTGGGACGACGGGACTACCCAAAGGAGTGATGATAGAACATCGGAATGTAATTAGATTGGTCAAGCCAATGCGTTGTTTTCCAATGGGAGAAGAGGATACCCTTTTAAGTACTGGGGCAATATCTTTTGATGCCACGATCCTCGAATATTTTGGTGCATTATTGAACGGTGCTACCTTGGTACTGGTCAGCCAAGAAAATTTATTGAATCTGGATCGTTTGCAAGAAGCTATCGAAGAAAATAAAGTTACTAGTCTTTTTATGACGTCTTCTTGGTTTAGTCAAACCGCAACAGAAAATATAGACTTATTCAAAAACTTAAAACAACTAATGGTCGGTGGCGATATCGTTCCTGCCAAACAAGTATTAAAGCTTTATAAAAAATATCCAAAATTAAAAATTACAAATGGCTACGGTCCTACGGAAAACACAACACTTTCTACCACTTATTTGATTGAAAATAGGCCCTACTCTAATATACCAATAGGCGCTGCAACAGCTCATTCAACGGTTTATATTTTAGATGAACGATTAAAACCTGTTCCCCACGGAGTCATTGGTAAAATATACGTTGGTGGTGCTGGCATCGCCAGAGCTTATTTAAATAATGAAATACTGACGAAAGAGAAATTTAGGCTAGATCCTTTTAAAGAAGGAAATCGGATATATGATACCGGAGATGTGGGGAAGTGGTTGCCAAGTGGTCACATAGAATTTTTGGGAAGAAAAGATAATCAGATTAAAATACGAGGGCATAGAATTGAGCTGGGAGCAATTGAAACTAAGATACAAAGTTTTAGTAGCGAAATAGCACAGGTAATTGTGTTAGTAAAGCAGGTGGAAAATGAAAAAACTTTGGTTGCATATTATACGACAACAGCCACCATTAACAAAAAACTGCTTAAGGCTTATTTACAAGCAGCGCTGCCAGACTATATGACTCCTAATTATTACCTGACTTTAGATACTTTTCCTTTAACTAAGCATGGTAAGTTAGATCGAACAAAGTTACCAAGTCCATCAGAATTGGATTTGTTGAAAAGAGAATACCTCGCTCCAGTCACGGCGGAAGAAAAACGCCTAGCTTCAATCTGGCAAGAAGTATTAGGTTTAGCGGAAATCGGGACGAATGATAATTTCTTTGAGTTGGGTGGACATAGTTTGATGATGGGACAAGTGATTAATCGTATGCAAAAGGAACTGCGGAAAACGATTAGCTTTCAAGATTTCTTCTCGAACCCAACGATCAGTGGACTAACTGGAAAAATAAAATCGGACAATTATAGTGCTATTCCTAAAGCAGCAGTTGCTTCGTCTTATCCCTTGACGGCTTCCCAGCATAGATTATGGGTTTTGAGTCAGTTGGAAGGTGGCTCGGTTGCGTACAATATGCCAATGGCTTTGCAGCTGAATGGAGTCGTAGATGCAACTTTGTTGGAAAGTTCCTTTAGGCATTTATTGCATCGGCATGAGATTTTACGAACTTCCTTCAAACAGGAGGAAGACGGCTCCGTCCGTCAATATATTTTACCGATAGCAGGATTGAAGTTTCATTTAGAACGAGTAGACTTTAGTGGTAAGCAACATAAGAAAACTGCGATTGCAGCGTACATAAAAGCGAAGAACGAGATTGCTTTCGATTTAGAAAAAGCGCCTTTGTTGCGTGCAACTTTGATCAAACGAGATAAAAACTCCTCGATCCTTTTTGTAGGAATGCATCATTTGATTGGAGATGGTTGGTCGATGGAATTATTGTTGTCGGAGTTGATGAGTATCTATAATTCCCTGCTCCAAGACGAAGCGATTGCGTTACCCGATTTAAAGATTCAATACAAAGATTATGCAGTATGGTTAAGAGAGGATTTACAAATCGCTCGACAACAGGAATCGGCGTCTTATTGGCAAAGCCAATTTTCTGGATCGGTTCCGGTGATTTCGTTACCGAGTTCTCGTCCTCGTCCATTGGTAAAAACCTATGCAGGAGCGAGCCTTAGTCATCGTTACGGGAGTAGTTTTTTAAAGGAATTGAAAAGTTTTTCTACGCAGCACGATGCGAGTTTGTTCATGACCTTAATGGCAGGGATAAATGTATTGTTGCATCGCTATACGAATCAAGAAGATTTAATTATCGGCACTCCAATAGCTGGAAGAGACCATCCCGATTTAGAAGCTCAAGTTGGTTTGTATTTAAATACCTTAGCGATCCGTACGCGTTTAAAAAGTACGGAAAGTTTTAAGGAGATATTGGAGAATGAAAAGTCCACGTTGCTATCGGCTTACGAGCACCAAAGTTACCCATTTGATGAGCTGGTTGGTCAGTTGAATTTGAGAAGAGATACGAGTCGTTCTGCTTTATTTGATGTCATGGTGATTTTACAGAACCAAGGACAATTAAATCATCTGAATGCAGTTGGTGCGTTCCAAGATTTGACCGTAAATAGATATGAATTAGGAAGCGAAAGCTCCAAGTTTGATATCAAGTTCACTTTTGAAGAAGTTGAAGCAATTGAAGCAGGGTCAACACTATCTTTAAATATAGCCTACAATACGGCTATTTATGACGAGGGTTTGATGGATAGGATCTTTAGTCATTTTGAAAATCTGATGCTTCAATTGTTGGCTGCTCCATCGACCGCAATCGGCGACTTTGATTACCTTACGGCAGCTGAGCGCAAGCAATTATTGTTTGACAATAATCCTATTGCTTCCGATTATCCGCGCGAAAAAACGATTGTTGATTTAATAGAAGCGCAAGTCAGTAAAAGGCCACAAGCAAAAGCGATCTATGTTGGGGAAAGGATTAGGACGTATGAATGGTTGAATGAAAGGACGAATGAATTAGCCCATTATTTGCTAGAGAATTATACGCTAGAGCGAGAAGCCTTAATTGGGGTAAAACTAGAACGCGACGAATGGTTGTTGATTAGCTTACTAGCGATTATGAAAACGGGAGCGGCATACGTTCCGATTGATCCTCAGTATCCTCAAGATCGAATTGCATACATTGAAAAAGATAGCGCTTGTACCTTGACGATCGATGCATCGTTTTTATCCAGCTTTGAAGGTAAAAGAGAAAACTATCCAAAGACGAATCCGGGGATCGCAATTCCTTCCTCAAATCTCGCTTATATTATTTATACCTCAGGCTCGACGGGTCAGCCGAAAGGGGTGATGCTTGAACATGGGAATGCTGTATCAATGTTGAGTTGGGCAAAAGCGGAATACGGAGCGACCGACTTTGAGATCTTATATGCTGGCACGTCTTATTGTTTTGATTTATCCGTCTACGAGTTCTTTTATCCCTTAAGCGTTGGCAAGTCACTTAGAATTTTAAAGCATGGATTGGAGATAGAAGACTATTTACAAAAAGAAGATAAAGTATTGATTAATACGGTTCCCTCGGTGATCCAAACCTTGACGGAAAAAGGAGTAAAATTTGAAGGTGTCGCCGCGATCAATATGGCAGGAGAACCGGTTCCGGTAAGCTTAAGCAATAGTTTGAATCTAAAAGCAATAGAAGTTCGAAACCTGTATGGTCCCTCGGAAGACACGACCTACAGCAGTTGTTACCGAATAGAAAAAGGATTTGATCATTCGATACCAATTGGCAAACCGTTAAGCAATACGAACTTTTATATTTTATCAGACCATCTTCACTTACAACCATGGGGAGTGATCGGGGAGTTGTGTATCTCAGGGGCGGGCTTATCACGCGGCTATTTAAATCGAGAAAGCTTAACGCGCGAGAAATTTATCGAGCATCCATTTGCGAGTGATGAGTTGCTGTATCGAACGGGGGATTTAGCAAGTTGGCTACCGGATGGAAACATCGCATTTATTGGAAGAAAAGATACTCAGGTAAAAATACGCGGTCATCGAATAGAATTGGGAGAGATTGATCACGCGATTTCAAAATGTGGCATTTCGAAGGTGGTGAGTGCGGTAAAAGAATTGGAAGGGGACAAAGTAATTGTCGCGTATTTAGTAGGAGAAGGGATTGATAAATCAGCACTCAGGTCTAAATTAAAAGCAATCTTACCCGGGTATATGTTGCCCAGTTATTTTGTGCCTTTGGCAGAAATTCCATTGACGTCGAATGGGAAAGTAGACCGAAAGGCTTTACCTGAAATTGATGGAAAAGATATTTTGAGCAAAGAATATATTGCCCCGTCATCAGATATAGAAAGACAATTGGTATTGATCTGGCAAGAGATATTAGGCTTGGAAAAAATAGGGGTGACGGATGATTTCTTTGATTTAGGTGGACACAGTCTAAAAGCAGTTACGATGCTCTCTAAAGTTAACAGAACATTTGATTTGAACATCGATTTTATCTCCATCTTTAAATTAAGAAACATCTCGGAACTAGCCAATTTCATAGCGAATATCTTATGGAATAAAGAAGCAGTAAAGACCACCCAAATCGTTGACAAAATTATTATTTGACGAATTTGTCTCAACTTATTTTAAGGGAGAAATACTTTCAGCACACCCGATCATTGAAGCTGTTGAAACAGCTTGGTCTAATTTAGGAATGCATGATTTTATACTTGCACATAGAATTGACTAATATTAGTCAACGGAAGTCTGAAGTTCTTTAAACGACTTTTAACTTCAACGCATTGTAGCAAAAGAAGACTTCAAAATGAAGTATCATTTATTGCACAGTGTATTAAACTTACCCACGATATTTAAATAAATAACTATTATGAAGGATCATGAAATTAAAGATTCTGATTTGGTATTCATTAGACCGAATCTTGCAATTGAAGCTTTAGTCGACAATTGGTATGCTTGGGCACACCTTATTTCTCCTGCAACGGCAGCATTGAACATCAGGGGAAGACACTTGAAGATCATTAATTCTTATATTAAAAACCCAAGGGTTCATGCGGCGGCGATCAAAACGCCAGAAATGCTTGGTGGGCCATTTATTGATTATGATGGTAAACGAGTGGAGGAAATCGAAACACTGAAAAAAAATACCTTAGAACAATGTGCTGATTTATTGGAATTTTGTGAAGCGATCGATGCGTTAAATGAACTTTTGAAAAATGAAGCTAAGGGGTATTCGCTGACGCCACTTTATGATAAAATACCAGAAGCACTTAAAGGATACGTAGAACTTTTTTACGATTTAAATAATAATCCTTCTTTCCGGCTTTACGAACCACTTTTGTATAAAAGTAAATACTATAAAGAGTCTTTACAATCAATTAATTTATTTTTGGTAAAAGATGATGATGCAAGATCATTCGCTTTAAGTACTCCAAAATTAGAAAGCGATGCAGTCGTTCGAATTAATATACCTTTTAAAAGTTTGAAAATAGATGAATTGTTTGAAATGGCTAGTCAGCCCAAACAGTTTGGTTTCATAAAAAATGTTTTTAACATATCCCCACCGCAAGAAGAACTATTTATGTCTTTCTTTACGACCGAAGCACCTCCTGCGTATGAACGCTATCAAGGAGATGGTATGCTAACTCGATACTTTGGGCATGCAAGTATTTTGGTCGAAACCCAAGCAACCACGATCCTGGTGGATCCTGTAATTAGCTATGGTTACGAATCAGATATTTCAAGATATACGTTCTCCGATTTACCGGATGAAATCGATTACTTGTTGATTACGCACAATCATCAGGATCATGTCTTGTTTGAAACTTTGTTGCGTATTCGACATAAGGTAAAGCATATTGTTGTTCCGAAAGGGAATAGCGGCGCTTTGCAAGACCCTAGTTTAAAATTAATGCTACGCCAAATTGGCTTTAAGGATATTATAGAACTAGAAGAAATGGAAACCTTGAATTTTAAAGATTGTTCCATTACTGGAATCCCATTTCTTGGCGAACATTCTGACTTGGATGTAAGAAGTAAATTATGTCATTTAGTTAGTTTTAAAGATGGTTACAAAACGATGTTTGCAGCGGACTCCTGTAATATTCAACCGCGTATCTACGAAAAAATCCATGAGATTATTGGTGATATTGATGTGATCTTTATGGGAATGGAATGCGAAGGTGCCCCATTGTCTTGGTTGTATGGACCACTCATGTCTACGACCTTAGAAAGGGATAAAGATGGAAGTAGAAGATTGGCGGGGTGTGACTACGAACAGACGAAAGCTTTGATTGAAGTTTTTAATCCAAGCACCGTGTTTGTTTATGGGATGGGACTCGAACCTTGGTTGCGATACATCAGCTCCGTTAAGTATTCGGATGAGTCAAAGGCAATTATAGAATCAAATAAAATATTAGCATATTGTAAGGCTAACAATATTGATGCAGAGCGACTTTTTGGAGAAAAGATTATTGAATATAACCAAGAGACTCAATTGGTTTAGCTAGGGAAGCGCTTTTGTTAAAGATTGAAAAATCATTTATTACCCTTCGTCCAATCAAAAAAATGTATCCGTCTAATCTAATCGGGATGGATCCAAGTAACTTAATTTTAAAATGAACTAGGGCAAATTCATCCGCCCGCCATTAATTTGCATTGAAATTAAATGCAAGGTCAATTTATGTTAGGCTAATCTATTTGCTCCAAACGTTTATTGGTATTGTGCACCAAACAACTGACCAGTTTGCTAAGGTTGTTTTGAGGTCTTAATAAATCTACTACTAATGAAAAGAATACGGGAACTACTTACGGAGTTTAGAGAACAAGAAATTAAACTGATTTTGAATGGAAATGATTTAGAAATCATCTCTTATAAAAACCGATTGAATGCTGATCAAATCCAGAAAATCAAATCTAGTAAGCAAGAAATTATACAGTACTTAAAAAGCATTGATCAAAAAGAATCTCAGGAAACAATCGCGATTCCAAACGTTAACTCAAACGAGGAAAGTTATCCTACTTCGAACGCTCAATTTCGGATATGGCTTGCCAGCCAATTAGAAGAAGGGTCGATTGGATACAATATGCCCAATACGATCATCTTGGATGGAACTTACGATTTAAGGTATTTTCAAAAAGCGATTTACGCGGTGATCGAACGCCACGAAATTTTACGAACAGTATTCAACTTGAATGAACAGGGAGCTTTGCGGCAATATATTTTGACGCTTGACGCTTTGGATTTCTTTATTGACGCGAAAGACTTTAGAATGGAAGCGCAACCGGAAGTGGCTGCGAGGGCTTATGTTTCTACTGATGCTTACAAAGCTTTTGATTTGGCAAAGGGTCCTTTGTTGCGGGTAAGTCTGCTTCAATTGTCAGCAGAAAATTTCATTTTATATTATAATATGCATCATATCATAAGTGATGGATGGTCGATGGATGTTTTGTCACGAGATATTATGAGCTATTATGAAGCCTACGCTACCGGGAATCCTTTAACAATTTCTCCTTTAAGAATACAATATAAGGACTATGCCGTTTGGCAATTGAATCAGTTGAATAGTGCGATCTATCAATCTCATAAAGAATATTGGCTTGCTCAATTTAAGAAGGAAACGGTACCAATAGATTTACCTACGGAAAAGAGAAGACCTCAATTGAAGGGCTATAACGGTCGGAGCATCGGTAGGCTTCTTTCTTTGGATTTAACGACAAAGTTGCGAAGCTTTACATCCGCAAGAGAGGGAAGTTTATTTTTGGGATTATTAACGATTTGGAAGATCTTGCTTTATCGGTATACGGGAGAAACAGACCTCGTCATAGGAAACCCTGTATCAGGAAGAAACCACGCAGATTTAGAACCTCAGATCGGTTTTTATGTAAATACAATTGCTTTGCGTAATCAAATTAATCCGCAGGATCGATTCGTAAATTTTTTTGATCAAGTTAAAGAAAATACGTTAGCTGCATTTGCACATCAAACCTATCCATTTGACAAATTACTTGAAGATTTATCTTTGCAAAGAGATTTAAGTAGAAGTCCGTTATTTGATATACTGATTAATTATCATGGTATTTCTGAAGTAGATACAAGTTTTGCAGCAGATCAAACTTTGTGTGACCTTGGAGCGGTGAAGGTGATGTTTGACTTGGAACTTGACCTGAGAGAAGTTTTGAATGGTGTAAATATTATTTTGAGTTATAATGAAGATATCTACGGGAAAGAGCTGGTTGAAAAACTCCTTGTACATTATGAAGCATTGATAAAAGCTTTCTTAGCACAGCCTGACGAAAGTATTGCTGAGGTCAACTTTTTATCGGAAGCGGAGCGAAAAGAATTATTAGAGGAAGTAAATACAACGCAAGTAGATTATCCAACCAACAAAACGATCGTTGATCTATTCGAAGATCAGGTGAACGCAAATCCAAATGGAATCGCCTTAGTTTTTGAAGATAGAAAATTGAGCTATAAAGCATTAAATGATCGTGCAAATCAATTGGCATTTTATTTAGTTCAACAAGGAATCGCAAAAGAGCGTTTGATTCCCATTTGTATGGAACGGTCGATAGAAATGATCGTCGGTATACTAGGCGTTTTAAAAGCTGGAGCGGCGTATGTTCCGATTGATCCAGACTTTCCACCAGAAAGAATTGACTATCTCCTTAAAGATACGGCAGCGAAAACTGTTTTGACGAGTAAGGCTGCTAAGGCTTTTATGCATCCAAGTGAAAATGTATTGCGAATTGATTTGGCAGAAGACTGGCGCGGATTTGAAAATGAAGCTGCCAAGAATTTCAAACATACGATATCTTCAAATCAATTAGCCTATATTATTTATACCTCCGGTTCTACAGGAATGCCCAAAGGAGTGATGATTGAACATCGTTCCGTATTGAATCATATTCTATATCATACCACAAGATTTGGTGTAAATCCAACGGATCATATTTTGTTATTTTCAAATTTTATTTTCGATGCTTCTATCGAACAAATTTTTCTCGCCTTAACGAATGGAAGTTCTTTGTATCTCACCACTAAAGCCTTCTTATTAAACGCCAATTTGTTAAAAAAATTTTTAATTGAAAATGAAATTACCCACTTAGATTCAACACCAAGCTTTTTGGTTAATATTCCTTTTGACAACTACAAAAGCTTACGGAGAGTAATTTCAGGAGGAGAATATTGCCCAAGCCATTTAGCGGAACTTTGGGGTAGTAAATACGAGTTTTACAATGCTTATGGTCCAACAGAAACGACGATCACATCAATTGGGTATAAATTTGAAGCAGCAGCGACGGCTCATTATAACACGATACCAATTGGTCGCCCAATCGCCAATACGAAAGTATATGTCTTAGATAAGTATTTAAATATTACACCCATTGGTGTTACCGGTGAATTGTGCATTGCAGGAGCAGGTCTAGCCCGAGGCTATTTAAATCAATCAAACTTAACCGCGGAAAAATTTATTGTAAATCCTTTCAATCCGACCGAACGCATGTACTTGACTGGAGATATCGTTCGATGGTTACCAGATCGTCAACTTGAGTTTATAGGAAGAAAGGATGATCAAGTAAAAATAAGAGGGTATCGGATTGAATTAGGAGAAATTGAATCTGCGCTAGATCAGATCGCTGAAATCAAACAATCAGTGGTTGTGGCTAGAAAATATGCTACTGGTTCCAAGCAATTGGTAGCTTATATAACGAATGAAAAAGAAATAGATGACCGCAGCATACAAGAGCTGCTAAGAAAAAAATTGCCTGTATACATGGTCCCAAAAATCTATGTATTCTTAGCTGAAATACCATTTACGGCAAGTGGTAAGATAGATCGAAAGGCTTTACCATTGCCTAGCTCGGATGCTACAAAGAATTATGTAGCGCCTTCTAATGAGATTGAAATTCAATTGGTAAAAATATGGGAAGAATTACTCGGGAAAGAACGGATAGGCATTAGAGATAATTTCTTTGAACTAGGAGGAGATTCTTTAAAATTGATGCAGCTTAATACCGCTATACAAAACCAATTTAAGATTGAAATACCCATACGAGATTTCTTCCTCCTACCCGTGATTAAAGAGTTGGCTCAAGTCATAGAAATTGCTGGTCAAATGCCTAAAAAAGAAAGAAAAAATACAATAACGATTTAAAGAAAAAATATAGAATTGCATATGCTTTATTTAATTGATGAATTAAAGAGGAATAATATTGATATCTCTCTGAATGGCGATGACCTTGATTTGAGTTTTGATAGTTCAGAAATTGATGTAAATCTTTTAAAAGAAGTCAAGCAGCATAAAAAAGAGCTCATTGATTTTTTGAAAAAATATGCTTCGCTAACGGTCAAACATGATATTGTACCGATTGCAACATCTTCAAGTTATGCTTTATCCAATGCTCAGCGCCGGTTATGGTTTGCAAGTCAAATGGAAGAAGGGTCAGTTGCTTATAACATACCGGATTCAATGGTTTTGGATGGGACTTATGATATTGATTGTTTTCAAAAGGCGATTCATGCGGTGATTGATCGCCATGAAATACTTCGCACCATTTTTAAGATCGAAGAAACTACGGGAGAAGTTCGTCAATATGTG
>CALFBG010000087.1 GCA_937951685.1 uncultured Saprospiraceae bacterium
GTATTGAGGCACGAAAACCGCCCTAAGCCTTTGCTTAGGAAGGCTTTGAGTAACGAAGAGACTGGTCGAAAGATGATGCAAGTTAATAAGTAAAATAATTTGTATTGGTACTTAAGTAGTATAAAACTACAATAAAGATAAATAGAACAGCATTCAACCCAGCACCAATCTGCTTTCGATATCTCGACGGCTCTCTACGCAGATAACTCCCAATGGTGCTGATAAAGCCTAGGCTCAAAATCGTCAAGTAAATTTCTGCGATAATCGGTGATAAAGGTGGTTTTAGGGATTCACTAGCTTTCATCGTAGTCGGTGTTTGAGCAAACATCCACAAAAATGCAACTATGGATAATCCGCCAAAAATAATGGACAAGGTCGAAAAAATGTTCCACTTCTTTTTAGGTTCCTCAATTGGAGCATCAACTATATTTTCCACTAAGCAATAAGATTTAGAAGATTTTAATTTAAAGCAGTTTCTTTACAAATCTACCCAGTAAGTAAGTAGCAAATGTAAGCAAAATAAAAGAATTGGGCTAAAAAGTAAAATCTTCTCAAGTGGTTGACGGGGTAAGCGACGACGTTTGAGGAACAAGGAAATCGCAAGCAAAAACATTGGGAAGATCAGTAAGTATATATGAGGAACATAGGGTTGAAAATGAATAACGCAATGAGTGATGCTAGTATCATTCATTGACATTCTCAAGGAGAAATCATGATAAGTATTCGCAAAAACTAGTCTGAGCACCAGCGCTGACATTGCTAAAAAGGAAAGTTTTAGCAATGGAAAGATAAAGTAATCAACAGCGATTTCTCTGTTTGGAGTATCTAAAACACCATCCAAAATTGAATTATTAGTTTAGCTTAATCTCATCAATTTCCAATTTGAAAGCTTCCGCTTTTTTATTACCAACAAGAAAGGCAATTTCCGACAATTGTTCCGCAGGAAAATTAGGCATATCCAATTTACGTCCTCGAAAAGAAGGATACATATCTTTCAAGTTAATCTCAACATCTTCCCATTCTCCGGAAGTCTTGATGGTCGTAATGTAGGAATACCGCTCATTCACATCTGACTTCGTTCTAAACTGGTACGACTTACCATCTCCTCGCAAACGAATCACGACCTTCTGATGCTTACTGATATCAAGCGTACTTGGCGGCTGATATCGGACAGAAGAAAAGCCGCCATTGTTTTCCAACGAAACAGTACCTTGAAAAACACCATGTCCTTCGTCATTAATAAAAAATTCACCCGAAGAACGCCCGCCCATCACAACATCATCCAGAATATACCAATTGGATAAATTTGATTCTGAATTACAGTCAAAAATTAACATAGACCCTGAGATTAAAAACGGATAAAGAATTAGTAGTAGATATTTCATACTTCGTAAACAGTAGAAGCGAGTTGATGGTTCATGCAAAATACAATTAATTTGGTAAACCTACTTACTTTCAATGAATCGCCAAAATTCGTATCGTTCGTCCATTAAAAATAACGGTTTCGCCTTCTTTTTTGCCTTGCATCAGTGCACCAATAGGCGCTTCCAATGAAATACAAAAATACGGTTCTTCTTCAAGTAAAATTTTTCCCAAACCAATGGCAAAAAAATATTTTCCTCGATCGGTATATACCAAACTGCCCAAACCAATCGTCCCTTGCGTTTGACTAAGATCAATTCTCGCCAGGCGATTTTTTAGCAAGGAAGTTTCTTTGAGTTGCACACTCAAGTTTTCTTCTTCGAGTTGCATCATAGCACGTCCCGTTTCGTGCTTATCCCCTGCACTACTTTTGGATTCATTATTCCGTGCCTCTTCAATCGAACGAAATCGTGCGTTGATGTTATTTAACCGTTCTGAAATGTTTTTACTACAAGCAGCTACTAAAGCTTTCTTTAATTCTTGTTGCGTGTTCATTGAATCAATTTACGAATCTGCTAAGTTTTTGGACGGAAGCCATTCACGGAAATTAAGTCTACAATAAGTAGATTTAATTCCAGAAACTGCTAAAGTACCAAAACGAAGATACAATTAGCAATGCTTAAAACTCAATAGATGATCAAATAAATAGCAGCGCTACGGTCGCTTCCTACAAAGATCTTAAACGTTCCCTTCATTTAGGCGAAAGCAAGTCAGAAAAGTATTTTACAAAATACTAAACTTTTATTTGGAATAATCGTTCTAATATCTTTACATTTGCATTTAGAACGATCATTCTATTATTATTTTTATTACCCTTTCAATCTTGAGCGATTGAAACTAATCACTAAAAAAATTAAGATGAACTTAAACGGAAAAATAGCTGTCGTCACCGGTGGCAACAGCGGTATTGGTTTTGCTACGGCAAAA
The DNA here is from genome assembly GCA_937951685.1 of uncultured Saprospiraceae bacterium. GTDB lineage: Bacteria > Bacteroidota > Bacteroidia > Chitinophagales > Saprospiraceae > CALFBG01. The sequence goes on from CALFBG010000087.1 coordinate 2,350, forward strand.
GAATTAAAAGATAAAGGTGCTACCGTAGTAATCACGGGTCGATCGGCAGATCGAATTCAAACGGCCGCAAAAGAGTTAGGCGTCACTGGTTTAGTAGCCGACGTTAATCATTTATCGCAAATTGACGCGTTGGTAAAAACCATCAGCGCAACGCAAGGTAAAGTCGATATTCTATTTGTCAACGCTGGAATTTTCAAACCTGCTCCCGTCGGACAAATCTCAGAAACGATGTTTGATGAGCAGATGGGAATTAATTTCAAAGGTGCCGTTTTCACAATTGAAAAATTCTTGCCGATTTTGAATGATGGTGCTTCCATTATTAATTTATCTTCCGTCAATGCGTATACTGGCATGCCAAATACGGCAGTCTACGCGGCTTCCAAGGCAGCACTCAATTCTTATACTAGAACGGCGGCAACAGAATTAGCCCCGCGCAAAATCAGAGTGAATGCCGTAAACCCAGGGCCAATACAAACGCCTATTTTTGGAAAATCGGGCTTAGCCGAAGAACAATTACAAGGATTTGCACAAGCGATGCAAGCGCGCATTCCATTGAAGCGTTTTGGACAAGCCGCAGAAGTCGCCAAACTCGTAGGTTTCTTAGCTTCCGACGACGCTTCCTTCATCACTGGTGGAGAATACAACATTGATGGCGGAATTAATATTAACCCTTTGGTCGGCTAATATTTTTTGCGCAATATTGGAACGTTTATTCAAATATGCATATCTTTGAGGAGTAGAAGTTGATCTTTTAACTTCTATTCCTTAAACATTTTACGATGCCTAGAGTCAAACTTTTCGATCAACAAGAAGTCCTCCAAAAAGCAACTGATCTTTTTTGGAAGCAAGGCTATCATGCCACCTCCATGCAAGATTTGGTGACGCACCTTGGTATTAACCGAGCCAGCCTTTACGATACTTACGGTGGAAAAAAATCGCTCTTCCTCCAAGCCATTACTTGGTATAAAAAAGTTAAACACGCGCAAACACGCGCTTTTTTGCAGCAACACAAATCAGTCAAAACGGGCTTCCAAAAGCTATTAGCCGCGGCACTCCAAGAATGCAATTTGGATAAAGATCGGAAAGGCTGTTTCATGGTCAATACCGCCACCGAGCTTATCCCCGGCGACGAAGACATCAGAGAAATTGTTGCTGATAATAATATTCAATTCGAAAGAATCTTCTACAATTACTTACAAACGGGCGTCCAGTCGGGTGAAATAAATGCCGGAAAAGATTTAAAGGCAATCGCTTCTTTGTTGTATACGACCTTGAGTGGTTTGCGCGTCGTCACGAAGGCCGGTGTGCAGAAAAAGAAATTAGAATTATCATTAGGTACTTTGTTGTCCTTATTGGATTAGCGGAATTACGCTGTGGCGCAGGAGTCAATTCCTCTTCCTTTCCTGTTAATATTACACCCTTTTTCCTTCCTATAAAATTACAATTAACCGCTAAAAAAAAAACTAAGTACCAATACAAATTATTTTAAATTTATTTACCCACTTTTAGAAATATTTTTTATCTTGCAGTTCGAAATAGTTAACCTTTTCTCTGTACTATTTTGCCTATTCTTCAATCAACCATATCCTTTTTTTAGTAATGCATTTACGCTGTCTCGTTTTTGAGACTAGCGCTGAGCTTACTAAGCAAATTTCAATTATTTTACGCTTAAGCGTGGATGTTTTTACGAACGTATTTCTTCACTTGAAGATTAGCCAAAACTCATCGTGTATCCTTGAATACACCGGTCATTGTAGTCTTTCAAGTCAACGATAACGTAATCTTTTTTACAAAAAAAGCTAAGCGCATTGTAAATTAAATTGCCTTGCTACTTAAAAACGCCATCCTTAAGCTAATTTTATCTAACGGTCTTCTTTTCAAATTTCAACAAATGCAAAACAAGAAGTTTGTAAGGATGCCAATAAACCTCATTTCAAAATGAAAAAAAGTAAAAAAGTATTGCAAATTTCACTGCTTAGTATTTGTGTAGCAGCTATGTTTTTTGCCTCTTCTTGTAGAAAAGAACAATTGACCTCAAAGGAAACAGAGCAGCTTCCGGGGAACTATGATGATCAAGCCTTATTGCAAAAAGTAATTGCAATGGGTTTTAGAGCAGACATGATTGAAGATTTAGGAGAAGCTTTCTTAGTCGAAGGCGACATTGCAATTGTAAAAGAAGAATTACGCCAAGGCAATTATGATTTCGATCAAGATGCCGCAGATTATTCCGACGACGAATGTGCCGAAGGACACGACTGTGAAGAAGGAGCAGCAAGCCGCCAAGCTAGAAGAAGTAGCTTAATTAGTGGTTTAGAGCTAAGAACTATTACCGTAAGAGTAGACGGTTCTATTCCTAGTAGCGGCGTAGATAACTGGCGAACGGAAGTTCAGCAAGCTGTTAATGATTGGAATACGACACAAAGTGCAGTCAGAATGGTGTATACAACGGGAAGTGTAGCCGATATTACCGTTCGATCCGACGCCGGTGCTTTATCTAATGGAACCATTGCAGATGCCTCTTGGCCTTCTGGCGGAAAACCTGGAAATCGAATCCGAATCAATCTAGATTTCTTTTCCAACCAGTCGGTTCCTACGGGAAGAAAACGATACAATATGGTTCATGAGTTGGGGCACTGCCTCGGTTTTAGACATACGAATTGGTCTGCGCGGGGAGAAAGTAGTGCCATCCAAATTGGCGGGACACCTGCCACGGACGGAAATTCCGTGATGAATGGCGGTACCGCACTAAATACTTGGAGTGGTTTCAGTACTTGGGATATCATTGCGGTTCGTAATATCTATCCATCACGATACATAGCGGGAGTAGGAAGTGCTGGCGAAGGTGCAAGTATTGAAGTTGGAAATATTGGTGGTTTTAGTTCCCAACCAGACGCAATTCTCATGGCCTATGATGCTCCTTCTGGTCCAAACCAATTTAGATATCGAGTAGCTTATGATTTAGGCGACAATGGTGTGGCTAGAAGTGTCGGTCCTACTCGTTACGTTTCGGGTGTTGGTAATGCTGGTGATGGCGCAGGTATTGCACTTGGAAATATTGGTGGCAATTCTCGACCGGATATCGTCCTAATGGCTTATGACGATCCTTCTGGTGGAAATACTTTCCGTTATAAAGTTGGTTATGATCTCAGTATGGCTGGTCAAGCTACTTCTTGGAGTAGCACAAAATATGTTACGGGCGTAGGTTCTGCCGGAGATGGTGCAGATATTGCGATTGGGAATTTTGGTGGTACCAGCCGACCAGATATTATTTTTATGGCCTATGACGATCCTTCTGGTGGAAATACCTTCCGCTATAAAATCGGGTACGATCTTACGGCTGCGGGTAACGTAAGTTTTTGGAGTACGGTAAAATACATTTCTGGTATGGGAAGTGAAGGAGAAGGTGCAGGTATTAGTATCGCTAACATTGGCGGTAGTTCTCGGCCGGATATCGTTCTCATGGCTTACGATGCTCCAAGTGGTGCGAATCAATTCCGTTACAAAATTGGATATGACTTAAATACGAGTGGAACTGCTTCCTCTTGGAGTAGTACGAAGTATGTTGGAGGCGTAGGTTGGGTAGGTGACGGTGCAGGTGCTGCGTTCTATAATGTTGGTGGCAATGCTCGACCAGAATTACTACTCATGGCTTATGATGATCCTGCTGGTGGAAATACCTTCCGTTACAGAGTTGGGTATGATATCAATGCTTTTGGTAATGCAACGCATTGGTAAAATGCACGTGTTTAGCTAAATAAAAATATTGAGTTCAACGAAAAGAATAATCAACAAGCCCATTAGGTTTAGTGATGCTCTTGGGGTTGAACTCAATATACACTTTAACCATTAAGTATCCTTTCATAAGCAACAACATTACTCCTTGGCAACCAGGGCGTCACTATTGCAGCGCTAAAAAAATTAGCTCCGCAAAAAACAGCAAACTCCCTCCGTACAAAATCACTTTGCCATAAGTTCGAGTTTGCGCATCGTACACAAAATAGCGAACGCCGTCAGGATCAGTACTTTTTCCATAAGCATAATAGTATCCCATTCCGATGCCCGCAATAATGTACATTACGCCAAAATAGGCACCGACAATAATCCCAACGAAATACAAACTCATCCAGAAGTAGCTTCCTTTTTTACCGGCTCGAATCTCC
>CALFBG010000088.1 GCA_937951685.1 uncultured Saprospiraceae bacterium
GATCGAAAAGCAAAGCATAATTGTCGTCCAAGCCAAGCCAAAAAACCAACCCGGTGGCGTCCAAGGTGCAATGTTTAAGGATTGATACCACGTTGAAAAAGGACCTTCTCCCTGTAGTACATTCCCAATGGCAAGCGCACCGAAATTAATTACTAAGAATATGATCAAACGAACGAAGAAGTTGTAATTTTTCATAGAAAGATTAGTATTGAAAGTTGGGGAGATTCCCTTAAATTGGTGATTAGAGTAGTGCTAAATTTTGTAATGTTTTAAATTGGTCTTACTTTTAGCCAATTGTCTTCATTTACCAGCTTAACAATAGAAAGCGTAAAGTGTTCAGCCTCAGCTTTCCTATAAATATGAGAAAATATTTCTTTTTACTATCGTTTTTCTTCCTCTTTTTATCGGCAAACGCTGTTGAGGCACAACTTTTTATGCAAGCACCGCCTTACAAAAAAAAGATCAAGCAAATTATCGAATGGAATCGCAAAGGATTAGCAGAAAAACAGCAACGAGGTGCCACTAGTAGTTTTGATAGGAAAGGAAATCTTACACTTTATCAAACGCCACAAGGAAAATCGGAATACTTTTATAATCCGCAAGGGCAGTTAATTAAAATCAGAGAAGAAGGTATTCAGCGGCGCTTAACGCAAATTAGTTATCGACCCAAAATCGTAATTAGAGAATTGAGTTTTCATGGAAAAGTCTATAAAACGGAATCGTATTATAGAAATTCAATATTACTAGAAGAAAAGACTTTTGTTAAAGGCATGGAATTGGGCCCAAAGTTTCTTTTGAAAGAACGAACTTTATACCAATATAACCAACTGGATAGCTTGTCGCAAGAAGTACATTACGTTTATGCCCTCCCTAAAAAGAAGCATCCCGAAAAAAGAAAAACGGTTTATCGTTACCATCCTAAGACGAAGCAACTCCAAGAAAAGACTTACCTTGATACCGACGGAAGTATTCGTAAAAACTCCGTATTTCGTTACGCCCAAGGAAAATTGACGGAGCAGGAAGACTATTTTCCGTCCGAAAAGCGCTTAGTGCGAATCAATTATCTCTATCAAGCAGGAAAATTGTGGCAAAAGATTTACAAAGATAAAAACAAGAAAAACGTCTGGGTTTACGCCGATGATCGGTTGGTGCGCTTGCGCTCGTACTTTGGCGATAAGATTTTTCAGATAGTGGATTATCAGTATGTTTTTTATTAAGCTAATTTAGTTTTGTGCTAAACCACAATCACCTGCGCCTCCAACAATCCTTCTTCCAACAAATAAGCATTCAAATTAAACCAGCGCTGGCAATGGTCTAAAATCCAACCATCCGAAGAAATGACGATGGCTGCGCTTTGGGCGAGCACTTGATCAGGGTTGAAGGCTAATGTTGCTTCCCAATTAAAGCCTGCTTCCCGACTGATTTCAAGAAGTCGAGTTTTGAGCTTGCCACTATTGGAAACCGGCTGGTCAAAATACCATTGCACAGATTGTACGCCTAGCGCTTGTAGACTTCGGCCGACCAAATAAATCGCGTTTTCTGTCTGGCGGACGCTTTTGTAAGATCCGTGGACACTAGAAATATCTCGGTATACACCATCTCGACCCTTAAAAATGTAAGCACCCGATAAGGCACTTTCTAACCAAATCAAAAGATTAAAACCATCAATGGCAACTACTTGATCCTTTAAAGTTGAAGCTTCACATACCTTGGCTTGTCTTTGAAGAACAGCTTGCTCGCTGGCAACGATGCGGGAGATGGCGTTCCTTTGGCGCTTGTTGAGTCGGTAGCGATTACCAACAATGGACAGTACCGAAGGAGTAGCATAATCTCGACTCAGCAAATAACAAAAGTCATTTACAGCTTGCGTAAAAACTGGATGCCATTTGGGCGCAAAGTCTTGATGGTCACTGGAAGTTTTTCCTCGATTGCGTTGGTTCAAAATAATAGTTTTCGCTAGTGCTGAAATAAAATTTGTTTAGGAAGGATTTTATAATCGGTGCTAAATGATTTTATTTGGTGGAAGTTTAGTAAAGCTTTTATGCTTTTTTCTGCTGGCCAAATGAATTTTCTTAGAACCTTATCATCAAAGTCTTAAAATAACTTTTTTAAGGTTATGCTGTTATAAAAATAATCATTTATTTTGGATTACCATGTGCTATTAGCAACTTCAATAAAAAGACTTATTCATGCAGCTCATTATCAAGCACCTCGCTTCTAGGGATGAAGTTTTAAAAAGTATCATTGATCAGCTGGAATACCTTCCTGTTCCGTCTACGGGACATCTTTTTCATGATTTAATGAGTTGTGTGATTGAACAACAAATTCACTATCGGAGTACCAAAAAGCTATTTGAAAAATTGCTAACGACCGCAAAGATAACTTTACTTACCCCAGAAAATTTTCACCGTTTCGAAGAAAAAGCCTTACCCAATGTCAAATTATCGGCGCGTAAGTACGAAACGATCAACGAAGTACTTCATTTTTTTAATGAAAATCCAAGAACCGATTGGTTACAAAAAGAGGAAAAAGAAATTCGCAAGATGATTGGTGGAATAAAAGGAGTAGGGATATGGACCGTAGAGATGTTGCTGCTGTATACTTTTCAGCACCCCAATGTGTTTCCCGCCGACGATTATCATTTGAAAATGATGATGGAAAAACTATATCCATTGGATACTAGTACAAGCAAGAAAGCACAACTCAAAGCGATTGCTAAGCACTGGGAACCCTATCGTTCTTATGGTGTAAAATATCTATTGGCTTGGAAAAAAGCTCAAAGGTAAGCAATGCAAAGCCGATGAAAAACCTACGACCATTTAGTTGATTTTCTTACCCGTAAATCTAAAAAATCGACCGCCAGCCTGTGCGTCTATATCTGCTTCGTTGATGTATAAAGAATCACAACCATAGAATCGAACGATGGCGTAATCAATGTCACCAGCATATTCAAAAAAAGCACCTCGATATTCGTTCTTGCAAGGATTAATCAATTCGTTGTCGATAACAAAAGTTTGTTTGTTAACAACATCCGTAAAGCTGATATCGTCGGCACGTTCTAAGCTAAATTGATTATCGCCGATATCTTTAATCCGTACATAAGCCTGGTAAACGGCAACTTGCGTTTCCCACATCGTACCTTCATAAATGCCTGGCGCAAAATTATGGGTGATTGGTAAATCGGAACTGTCCGTCGGTTCATCATTGCAAGCAAAAAGAGTGATAAGGGCAAGACCAAGAAAGAAAGGAATAGACTTTCGCATGTATATATAGTTTTCCTAAAGTTAGCATATTGAAGGTGGTTTCGCAAGTAAATTTGAAAATTTAGCACGGGAATGAGCAGGAATAGAAACTAATTGTCATTTTAACTAATCTTATATGGTTGATTTTCATAATTTGTTTGTAGCTTTAACTAGAATACCATCAAACCAGCCCAAAAAAAATATCTATGATTGGAACTTTGCTCGATTTTGTAGCTAAGGAATTAAACAGTTTTATTTGTCAACAATTAGGATTGCCCGACTCGGATCAGAAACTGATGCTGTCGCCAATTGTGAATCCTGATGGCTCTAGTGCCGTTGCACAAAAAAACATCCTGCTGCTGGATTTAGTAAACATTAAAAAGGATGGCTTGATCAACAATAATTTCCCCCCCGTCAATGCAGCAGGAACGGATTATCTACAAAAGCATCCGCCGCTCTATCTCAATCTCAATATTTTAATCGCTGCTCATTTTGAAAAAGATCAATTCAAAGAAGGCTTAAATATTCTGTCTATGGTCTTAGGAAAGTTTCAAGGAAAACCCCTTTGGAACAGAGAAAATACGCCGACACTTCCCTCGCAGGTCGACAAATTAATCTTCGAAATATTTAGCCTTGATTTCCATGAACAAAGCCACTTATGGGGATATTTAGGTGCTAAATATATGCCTTCCGTACTGTACAAATTGCGAATGGCAATTATTGATGATGCGTTAGTCATGGGGACAATTCCGCCCGTTACCGAAATTATTATCAATGCCTCACCAGAAGGAACCGGCGGGGAGGAACAGCCTGAAAATGATAATCCCGCAGCTACTGCTACGAAGGATAACATGGATACGCTAGTCATTTACGGTGAAAAATCGCCACTTCCGGAGGACGAAGCGTGAGGCTAACTATCGAGTAAACATCCCTTAACACATTAAACATATTCTTCAAGTAAATCTACCCAATAAATAAAACAGGTAAAAATACCTGTATAAAACAGATTAAATTTATTTTATATTTGTCATGTTGTTTTATGAAGAATATCAATATATAAAATGCTTGTTATTCGATAAAATACTCTATTCCACCAATTGAAAAAATAGCTGTCATATGAATGCAAATAACCCTCAAACTCCTGGAGTTTACACGGTAGAAAAAAATGCTTTCCCCAATGCAGTTGCCCAAGTGCCCACGGCGATACCAGCCTTTATTGGGTATACGGAAACTGCAGTTAAGGGAGGTAAGCCGATCATTAATGTTCCTACCATGATTAACTCGTTGGCAGAGTACCAACAACATTTTGGAGGTGCCCCGGTAAACAAGTATCCCATCGTAGAAGTAGATACCACGACTAACCCTGCGAATGGACAGAAAGTTTATCCAGCTTACGATTTTGAGATTTATGACAAGTATTACAAAATTGAGACACCATCTCCAGGAAATTTATTTTACCTGTATAACTCCCTACAACTTTTTTATCAAAATGGAGGTGGTCCTTGTTATATTGTTTCCGTTGGGCTTTACGAAGTAGAAGAAAAACCGGATGCCAATTCAGATTACGAAAACGTAGCAAACGAACCGGATAAGGAACTAATTTTGGCAGGACTTAATACCTTACCAAAAATACAGTTTCCCAAACCGACAATGATCGTTATTCCTGACGCTTTATTGTTGACGGAAGCGAGTGATTATTTCACCGTACAACAACAAGCGTTGATGCAATGCGGAGAATTAGAAGATCGCGTCGCACTGATTGATATCTATAACGGCGATCAATCGCTAGAAGACACGAACGTTATTTCCAACTTCCGAAATGGAATTGGTAATAATTATTTGAACTATGGAATCAGCTATTATCCATATTTGCAAACGACCATTGTCGACGTTAGCGATATTACTTACGCTAATATTGATAAAACAAGTACACTACCCAATGCGAAAACTTTATCCGATATTTTTATTGGTTTAAAAGCTTTAAGTTCTTTAGATCAAATCACAACGGATTACGAAAGTGTACTTTCTGGCTTAGGAAGTACGCCGAAACTTGACTTTAGTACGGGTACGCCTACCGTTGTTACTACTCCTCCGACGACACTACCGTCCACTGGTACCGCTTATCCTTCTTGGTCTATTGCGTTCAATGCGTTTCCGGGAACGGATGATGTAGAAGCCATATTACAATGGCAGTTACGGGTAATCTATACGATGGCACTTGAAATTTACACCTTAGGGCAATCGCCAAATACCTTGGGCGAACCGGTTGTGGTGATTAAAAATACCGATCTGATTAGTGCGGTCAAAAATATGTCTTCTCCAACGGGAAGCATGGCGAGTTTATTCCAACAGTTATTCGCATACGATTTCTTTTTTCAACCAACAGGCGTTACGGCACTAGGGGTGATTACTTCGACGACGCTGACTAATCTCGGGTTTACGGCTCCGGATACTACCAAGCTGAGCAATCCATATGCTGCTATTGTTGCTGCTGCGGGAGCGAATAACAAACCTGCGATAGGAGAATATTTTGATTTAGCAAATCCGATGATTAAGTTAGCTTTTACGACCATGTCATCCATGCTTAATCTTATTCCTCAAACGGCGATGGCTTTTTTGAAGCAATATAATGGCTCTTTAGAAACCTCCAATGCGGATTATAAATCGGTGATGCAAGCCGTAGCAAATAAAGCAGGTATTTTGCCTCCGAGTGCGGCGATGGCTGGTGTTTATACTTTGGTAGATGATACCGAAGGCGTATGGCAATCTCCGGCGAATCGAAATATTAATTCAGTAATTGCACCAACGGTAACGATTGATAATCAACAACAAGCTGGATTAAATGTTGATGCCTTAGCCGGAAAATCAATTAATGCCATTCGAGCTTTTTACGGACGAGGACCCGCGATTGTTTGGGGCGCACGAACCTTGGATGGAAATAGCCAAGATTGGAAATACATCAATGTTCGACGTACGATGATTATGATTGAGCAATCCGTGGCGAATGCAGCTTTCTCTTTGGTTTTTCAACCGAATGATGCGTCTACTTGGAATCTATGTGAATCTATGATTGCCAACTTCTTACACAATTTGTGGTCCGAGGGTGCTTTGCAAGGTGCTTCTCCCGCAGCAGCGTATGAAGTTGCGATTGGACTTGGTAAAACGATGACACCAGAAGATGTTCTCGCCGGTATCATGCGCGTACAAGTGAAATTGGCTTTAGTACGACCAGCAGAATTTATTATCATTACCTACCAACAGGAAATGGCTACTTCTTAACCCCCGAAATTATTTTACAGCTTGAACTGCTTTAGCTTGAGTTGTAAAATAATTTCCAATAAAAACTTAATTCAAAAATGGCAAAGTTAACTGGAAAACAGGAAAATGCGATTTGGCCCATGCCAAAGTTTTACTTTCGGGTATCGTGGGGCAGTGCTACCATCAGCTTTTCGGAAGTAACGGGATTAGATACCGAAACTCAAATTATTGAGTATCGACACGGCAGCAGCAAAGTATTCTCCAATATTAAGATGCCAGGTCTCGCAAAAGTTAGCAACGTAACCATGAAACGTGGTGTCTTCGTTGGTGATACAACTTATTGGGATTGGTATTCACAAATCAAATTGAATACCATTGAGAAAGGTCGACAGACGGTAGTGATTCAATTGCTCAACGAAAATGGTAAACCAACCATGAGTTGGACGCTGAATAATGCTTGGCCAACTAAAATTACCAGCACAGATCTAAAATCGGATGGTAACGAAGCGGCCATTGAAACGATTGAAATTGCCTATGAGACCTTAGTTATCAAAAATGCTAATAATCCATAAGCTTTGATCGCCAATACGCTTCATTTTACGCGTGGTAATTTGTCTGGATACTTGATTTAATGATTGAAGCGTCTTAGTTTTGGTCTCTGCTTTTTGAACTTAGTCGTATCACTATTGAGCAAAGGAATAACAAAGCAGAAATTCAAAAACGATCATCATTGCTTCACTTTGTCTAAATGTTTACCCAATGACAGCCAACATTTATCCACCCGTAGGATTTTATTTTAAGGTCAATTTTGCGGGGGCAGGTATTACGAAGGAACATAGTTTTAAGGAAGTTACGGGACTTGCTGCGGAACTAGGCGTAGAGGAGGTCGCCGAAGGTGGTGAACTTAGATTTAAACATCGCCTTCCGTCTACCCCAAAGTACAACAACTTGACTCTCAAACGAGGTTTATTAGTGGATTCGAATCTGAGGCAATGGGTTGACAAAGCCATCACGAGTTTTGAATTTACACCAATTCTCATTTCAATTGAGTTGCTGAATGCAGATGGCACAGCCGCTATGACTTGGAATGTACACAATGCTTGGCCCGTAAAATGGGAAATATCTCAATTGAATGCGATGTCAAACGAGGTAGCCATTGAAACCTTGGAAATTGCGTTTGACTATTTTGAAACCAAAACAGGGAAAGCTTAACTTATGCCATTAGAAATTAGAGAACTTGTAATTAAAGCGGTGATCAAGGACAATCAAAAGTCGTCAGGAACGGGATTGCACGAGATAGATATAGTTGCATGGAAAAAAGAAATTGCAAGCCATTGCCTCGAAAAGCTGGAAGAAAAAATGAAAACAGCTTTAGAACGATAAAAGCTTGTTGAAGGTAGAAAAAGTCCTGATTAGCTGTAATGAATTGCTGGATCGATTGCAAATTTTATTTTGAATTAGGCAATGCACTAAGATAGATAGATTATGGGACTGGAAAAAATGACCATTACTGCTTACAAAACCGAAGAGTACCAAGCGCCAACTCAAGGAACTTTTAAAGTACTAATTAATCCAGAGAGTTATAAAGAAGAGATGCGGGTTTCTTACGCGGAGGAACAAGGACAAGGTACTTCTGGCGCACAATTACGGTTTAAGTATATCCCTTCTAGTCAGATTTCTTTGAAGCTCATTTTTGACGGAACGAATCTGATTACGACGGCGCCCACGAGCCTAAAAGGTAAAACCGTTGGTCAACAAATTGAAGCCTTTCAAAAAGTAACAACCGACTACAGCGGGTCGATTCACCAACCTTTTTTTTTAGAACTCTCTTGGGGAAATATGTCTTTTCGGGGCGTATTGACCGAGCTTTCTATTGAGTACAAATTATTTAAGCCCGATGGAACGGCACTACGAGCAGAAGCGAATGCCACTTTTAAAACTTCTTCGCAGGCACAAGAAGACTTTTTGGCAAAGAAGAAAAATTCTCCGGATCTTTCTCATGTTGTTCAAGTCAAAGCGAGTGACCGACTGCCTAATTTGTGTAATGAAATTTACAGCGGTACGAATTACTATATTCAGGTGGCGAAGAAAAATAAATTAAATCACTTTAGGAATATTCCTAATGGAAAAAGGCTTATCTTTCCACCAATCAAAAATCAGTGATACATGAGTTCTCCCAATAAAAATCTAGTATCTTTTAAAATCCTGATTAATGGAAGCGCGATTGATGAGGCAACTCAAGTGGTTTCCATTCAGGTCAATAAACGATTAAATAAAATCGCTTCCGCTAGGATAAAAATATTGGATGGTTCTGTTCCCAAAGAAACTTTCCCCTTAAGCGACTCTAGTTCCTACATTCCTGGAAATGAGATTGAAATCCAAGCTGGTTACGAACTGAAAACAGAAACAATCTTCAAGGGCGTAATCATCGCTCAAAAAATTCAAACGAGCCTCAGTGCAGGTTCAAGTATCGTATTGAATTGTAGAGATAAAGCGGTTAACTTAACTATTGGTCAAAAAAATAGTACTTACGCCGACATGACAGATAGTGACGTACTTTCCAAAATTGTGGGTAAGTATTCCGGATTAAGTGCCGATATTTCCAGCAGTACAAATGAGTATCCACAAATTGTACAATACTATACGACCGATTGGGACTTTATCCTCTCGCGCGCAGAGGTGAATGGGATGGTTGTCTTTACGGATAATAATAAATTGGTGGTAGGCGCTCCAAAAACGAATAGTTCCTCGGTAGAGACTTTTACCTTTGGTGACAATATTTTTGACTTCGATACCGAAATGGATGCCCGTACGCAATTTGCCAAAGTAGAGGCAAGCGCGTGGGATTATAAAAACCAAGCACGTATTACTGCCAGTGCTTCAAATCCATCGGTACCCAACCAAGGGAATCTTTCGGGGAGCAAACTGGCAGCAGTGACGAATGCGGATGGGATAGCGTTGCAAACAACAGTAGCATTAGAAAATGCAGATTTGAAAACTTGGGCAGATGCGCAATTACTGAAATCTCGTTTGGCTAAAATTCGCGGTCGAGTCAAAGGTTATGGTAATGCTAAATTGAATCCGAATACGATTATCACTTTAGCGGGACTCGGAGATCGTTTCAACGGTGACGCTTACGTTTCGGAAGTGCTGCACGAGATCGAAGACGGGAATTGGTGGTCCAGTGTGACCATTGGTCTTGATCCAGAATGGTTCGCAAAGTCTGTTCCGGTAACGGCTCGCCCAGCTTCGGCTTTGTTGCCCGGCATTCGAGGTTTACAAAATGCAACCGTCAAACAAATCACCGAAGATCCCAAAAATGAAACGCGAATTTTAGTAACTGTTCCAATTTTTGCAGACAGTGGAGCAGAAAGTAATCTTTGGTGCCGTTGGGCAACGCCTTACGCCTCCGAAAGTATAGGACAATTTTTTATGCCCGAAATTGGAGATGAAGTGGTCATCGGTTTTTTAAATGAAGACCCTCGCTTTCCCGTAATTTTAGGAAGTCTTTACAGTAGCAAGAAAGCACCACCTACGCCGCCAGCAGAAAATAATCCTAAGAAAATGATTGTCACCAAAAGTAAACTAAGCGTAGAATTTGATGACGAAAATGTTATTTTGACAATTAAAACACCGAACGAGAATCAAATCATTTTTAGTGACCAAGATCAATCCATTACGATTCAAGATCAAAACGAAAATAAAGTTGTAATGGATAGTAGCGGCATCAGTATGTCGAGTCCTGCGGACGTGAAAATTTCGGCAGAGGGTCAATTGAATTTGAGTGGGACGGCAGGAGTGACGATTAGTTCGGAAGCTACGCTAAGCATGAGTGCAGAAGCTTCGCTGAGTGTCTCCGGATTAGAAGTGAGTATTTCGGGAGAGACGGCATTATCCGCGTCGGGTGGGGCAGAAGCATCTTTTTCAGCAGACGGAGAATTATCAATTAATGGCGCGCTGGTAATGATTAATTAATCCTTGTCGTGTTGCGTTTTTTTACTCATAAAAATATTCATTTAAAAATAAAATTTTAACCTATGCCACCTGCTGCGACTTTAACCTGTATGCACGTTTGCCCAATGGTTGATGGAATTATTCCGCACGTCGGCGGTCCGATCATTGGACCCGGCGAGCCAACCGTTTTGATTGGCGGTTTGCCAGCTGCGCGTGTTACCGATAGTTTAGTTTGTGTTGGTCCTCCAGACATGATTGTTTCGGGATCCGCCACCGTTTTGATTGGTGGTTTACCAGCCGCTTTTTTAGGAAGCGAAACGGAACACGGCGGAACGGTAGTTATTGGTGTACCAAATGTAATGATCGTTGAATAAACAAAATGAATTTATTGGTAGAGGTTGGAGTTTTCCGCCTTCTTTTGACGCGTTTACCAATTCGGTGCAAATGGTGGAAGGAGAAGAAGATATTGTACAAAGTTTACAAATCTTATTTGGTACCAGACGTGGAGAACGCATTTTGGAACAGAAGTATGGTTGTGATTTAAATCTGTCTGTTTTCCAAAATATCACAACTACGGAGCAAACTGTTTTACTACGGAAATTAAGATATGCCATCATCAATTTTGAATCGCGGATAGTGCTCAATGATTTGTCACTTGATTTGACGCAGCTTATGGATGGTATTTTACACATCCAACTTGATTTTACCATTGATCATATCAATAGCAGGAGAAATATTGTTTTTCCTTTCTTTATCAAAGAAGGAACACTAATCCCTAAAATCTAACGAATCTAAAAAAACTTAGATTACTAGTTTATAGTCTAACAGAGGAATCCTTATGGGACAGCTTTTTTTTTCATCGGGGACTACCCAAGTTGATCGAACTCTCCCAGAGCTCCTTCCAAGCTATGTCTCCGTTGACGAAAGAAAAGTAAATGATTTCCTCAATTTTATTCGTCAATTTTCTACCCTCGTAAAATATGTGGACGGAGCGGGCAATCCCAGTGGAAACTGGGAAGTTTTTTTCAAACACGATTTGAGTTTTTTACTCGCTCAATTATCAGAAATTGATTTAAGTTCAATTCCCGTTTTATATACCCGCTACAAAACGGAACTGGCAGAAGCGATTGTTCCCGACGAGACAGAAGCGGGTTTGGTAAAGCTATACGAACTCAATATTGAGTTGGCTTCCATGTTACAAAGTTGGTATAATCAAATTGTCAATCAAATGAATCTCGAAAATAGAGATAATGAGATTGAACGGTTGATCATAGAAATAACACGTTCTAATATTTGGGTGGGGGCTTTACAATTCGAGGCTTGCTACCAAAATATGTGGTACACATTTAACCAAAACCCTAATAATATAGCCGAAGAATATTTGCCTCCAATTGCTCATCAATTACAAGTAGGCTTTGAAAAAATATTACTTCCTCAAGCCGCAACGTCGGTCGAAGGCAATGAAAGTTTAGCTTTACTACCAGAGATTCCTTTTGAAAACTATGTTGATTTTGAAAATTACCTTGATGAGTTGTATCGAAGTTTATACAGTACCGCGAGTCTCATCTTACAAGATACGCCTAAATTCTTAGAACAATCTCTTCAGCAAGCGAATCACGATCCACAAATTGCACTCTTTCTATCGCTTTGGGAAATGATGCAAGCTAGTAAAACGGCTTTAAATCAATTTACCAAAAAGCACCTCAATTATTACTACGGACAGGTATTGCAACAAAGCTTATTGCCTGCGGTGACGGATACCGTTTTTCTTTATTTTACTTTAAAAGCTAAAGCAACACAAGCTTTTTTAGCAAAAGGAACGAAAGTACTTGCTGGAAAAACGGCGGCGGGTTTGCCGATTGAATATGCTTTTGATACAGCTCTTTCCGTTAACTTGGGAAAGTTGGTCGCCTACAAAAATATTTATAATGGTACCTTAACGGGCAATACTAAAAACTGGACGGCTAAACTTTTAGCAAATCCTCAAGCGAATCTATTACCTACAAACAAACAGGCGGCGGGCTGGAAGACTTTTGGAAACGATCCGGCAACTGCTTCGCTGGCGAATGTTGGTTTTGCCTATGGAAGTCCTAACTTGCTTTTATCCGAATCCACTCGAACCATTGTTTTCAGTTTCGTTTTAGCGGCGGCGGATATTCAGCGTTTACAAAAAGAATTATTTGCTTTAGGGATTCCCAAAGCTGGCTTTTGGACTAGCATAAAAACGATTTTTGAACAAGCTTTTAGTATTAACTATACCTCCGCCAAAAAGTGGATGCTTCCCGATTCCGTGACGACAGAACTGATGGTCACGGAAAAAGAAACTAATGCTACGAATGGAGCAGGCGGAACTACTTATTCCGAACAATTCAGTATTGCATTTTATATTAAAGTTTCGACTTTACAACCTGCTATTGTTCCTTATAATGCAACGGTACATGGAAGTGGTTATGAAGGTGCAGATCCCTTACTACGCTTTCTGCTACAGCAGGAAATAACGATTTCGTATCAAAATGACCAGCAGGTAAACGAAGCCTTAACCCTCAACCCTTATCAACTATTGGCGCCGATACAAATGGGATTGATCAAAGTGAATTATCACGTAGAAGGCTGTAGTAATTTTGTCTTACAAAATGATTTTTCTCAGCTCAAACCTAAAAATCCTTATGCACCTTTTGGTACGAATCCAATTGCCAATAATCATTTTTATTTGGGTAATACGGAAGTTTTTAGAAAGCCTTTAAGTTATTTTTTACTGAATATCAATTGGTACGATTTGCCAAATGCGGCGCACGGATTTCGAGATTATTACCAAGCATACAATCGCTTTTCTAAAACTGCTAAATTTTATAATTCTGTTTTTAAATGGACCGCAGCGATTTTGGTTGAAAAAAAATGGCAGCCTTTACTCGGGATTACCGATCAAATTTCGGCGGAAGATTTACAAAAGAAACAAAACTCCGATGCCCTAAAAATGGATCGTAAAGGAGAACTAAATCCTTCCCAAAATCTAGCGACTTCTCCTTCGGATAAAAATATTGATAAAATAAAACCTACGCCATTTTATATTTTTGAATGGGAAAATAACTTAGCGCAAAAAGAAGCGCCTGTTCATTCAACCCAAAAAGAAAAAGCGAATACTGCGGTAGCAGCAAATGATATTGAAAAACTAATTAATTACCTACAACTTCATTTGGCAGATTTGATCAGTGCAAACGCTGCGGCTGCCGCTGCTGCTCAGAAAAAGAAAGACGCAAAAAAGGAAACGAAAGATTTTGCTGAAATGATTCGCTACATTATTCATATTCTGGGGCATTTTATTGGGACGAAACGAAAAATTTTAGCAGCCAAAAAAGAGGAAATTACTTTACCGAATAAAGCGAAAGCCGTCGTAACGACCACGCCACCGACGGCACTAGCCCCCGCAGTACCCTTACCTCCATGGTTGTTTGAAGGAGCCTTGAAAACAAGTTCTACGCTCGAACTATTGCAGTTTGATAAAATTAATTGGAAGGCAGTTGCTCCTCCAACGAGTTTTCAAGCCAAGACACTTTATGATGACCAAACGCAAGATGGATTCATTCGACTCACTTTAGCAGAACCTAGTTATGCCTTTGGTGGAGACTTGTACCCACAAATTGTTTCGGCGGTTGCTAATTATAATGTCAATCAAATTCTCAATCGCGTAGCCCCCAAAACGGGGAAGGGAGTTACTGATCCGGCAAAAGATAAATCCTGCGATACTTGGATCGATGAAATTGAATCCTTTTTCAAGGCTTTACAGCCAATGAGTGATTTGATGCCGACGAAGGAAGAAAAGACGAATTTTGAACAGCTATTGACTGGTGCAAAAGATATGATTCTTGCCAAAGCCAAAAGCATCCAAGCACAGCAAAGCACTACAAAATTATTGCCTCCGCCAAAGCCTGCTTTTGTGCCCAAAATCAAAAATATCACCGCAAGTTACGGCGTATCAGAATCAATGAATCTAGCACCCACCGCAAATGCAAGTGCTACGGATAATAAGTTTTATCACCTTGCACCTTTTGGCGTAGCAGCTCAAAGTGTTTCTGCCCAACCGATTAGCTTGTTGCCCAACTATACCAAACAGGCCTATCTTTATTTGGGACTCTCTGATATTAAAGCTCCCGAAGCATTGAGCTTATTATTTATTTTGAATGAAAGTAGCGGTTCCCGAGATACTCCATTACCTGTAATTGAGTGGACCTTTTTAAACGGAGGAAAATGGGAAGTTTTTCCGAATGCGAGTCTCAAGGATGGAACGCATGGATTTGTGCAAACTGGAATTATCCGTTTCAACCTACCAGCAGTTAGCATTGGTCAGGCTAATTTATTTGCGGATGAAAAAAATGGGGAAGACTTATATTGGTTGAGAGCAAGTGTAAATAATTATGCGGACGCGGTTTGTAAGGTGGTTGAGGTGCACGCGCAGGCTGTTACTGCAAGTTATATTTTACAAGCAGATAATACAGCGCATTTTGCAGCGCCTTTGCCGGCGAGTACCATTACAAAATTTGTAACACCACCACCCAATATTGCCAAAGTTGTGCAGCCACTGCCTTCGATGAATGGCAAACCAGAAGAGAATGATCTGCAATATTATACGCGAGTTAGTGAACGACTCCGACATAAAGATCGTGCGATTAATGCTTGGGATTTTGAGCGGTTAGTACTGCAGCTCTTTCCGCAAGTAGGTATTGTTCGTTGTCTCAATCATACCTCCGTTGAAGCACAAGGGATGAAAGCCGGAACGACGAGTATTATCATTTTACCGAATACCTTAGCCGGTTGTAAAAATCCTTTACAAGTAAAAGTTAACCAAAGTTTACGGCAAAAGGTAAAAGCGGAATTGAGTACGATTATCGCACCTTTTGTGCAGTTGGAATTGAGAAGTCCAAGTTATGAACTTTTAAAAGTATATGCGAAAGTCGAACTAGCAGCGGGCTTAGACCCTGGACACTATTTGCAAGTTTTGAACAAAGCGCTAATTGAATTGATTGCACCGTGGCAGAACAACTATCCGGCGATTAATCCTTTTGAAACGAGTGTCAGTTATTTCTCCATCATGGAGTTTATTAACCATCAGGACTACGTAGCGGAAGTATTGGAAATGGAAATCATCAGTTTTTCTCCCGACGCACCGGATGATTTTACGATTTTAGAAAAGAAGTTTGAGCCCTTTCAAGTAAAGCAACCGTGGTTTGTTATTAGTTCCGTGGAGCTACATCAACTGAGTACCACGAACGATTCTTTACAATTTGAAAAACCTATTCTTCCCGCGATGAAAATCTTAAAAAAGAATAGTAAGAAAAATAAAAAATTAAAAAAAAGAAAAAAGAAAGTACAGGATGCGTTGTTCATTTCGATTGACTTATACGAATAACACCGCAGCAAAACTCCTAGTGCAGAGATGAATTATTAATGGCAGAATTACCACAAAATACAAGTATTCAGGATGCCGCTTACGCGTTAACGGAGCAGGTGGACTTTCAGTACCTGAAACAGTTGGGCTTGGATGCTATTATTCGTACGGCCAGTGAAAAATGGACAGATTATAATGAGCACGATCCGGGAATTACGATCTTAGAAGTATTGGTATATGCCTTAACGGATTTGGGTTACCGTACCGACTTCCCGATTACGGATCTTCTGGCGCAAGCGCAAGCGAGTGTGAGTGAGTTGCGTAAAAATGAATTTTATACTGCGCGTACGATTTTGTCGGTTAATGCCGTTTCTTTGGACGATTATCGTCGTGTCATTATTGATCTGGAAGGAGTAGATAATGCTTGGGTTTTACCTTCCAGTGATCAGCTGAATCCTTTTACGGGCTTATTAGATATTTGGGTGAATGCATCGGATAAGATTGAAACGCCGGCTAGTCGAAAAGCATTGAAGCAGAAAGTTCGGGAAAGTTTTTTTGAACATCGTAGTTTGAGCCAAGATTTGGTAAAACTAACGATCCGAAAAAAACTTAATTTGCGCTTTAAGATGCAATTAATTCTTGACCCTAAAAAAGTAAAAGAAGTAGAGCGGACTTTAGCCCAAGTGTTGCTGGCCATCAAATCTTACCTTTCCGAAGAAGTTCATTTCTGCTCTTTAGAACAAATGATGATTAAAACGGATAGCGATGTAAATGCTATTTTTAATGGTCCGGCTTTGGTGCACGGATTTCTTCCTACGGATGCTTTACAGCCAATGATTTGTAGTTTGAATGTGCTTAAGCTCATTCCAATTATTCAGAAAATACTAGGTGTCGTGATGATCAACAACCTAGCGTTCAAAACGAGTGAAGGGGCAAAACATTGGTTGAAAGTATTAACGATTACGCCCGCAAATCGCTTGGTGCTCGGTACACTTCTCGAACAAGAACTAACGGTGTTGTTAGGCGATACGCCTTATCCGATTAATCGGCAACGTTTAAGTTTTGAATATAAAAAAGCTTTGCACCAACAAGTTAATTCAAAGTTGGTGAAAGCGGAGCGAGACCTGCCTATTGTTCTCGGTGATTTTCGAGATACAGAAACTTACTTTTCCATTCAGAACGAATTTCCCACGATTTATGGATTAGAACCTTTTGGACCACCGCCGGATGCGAGTAAACAACACTTAGCTCAAATTCAACAACTCAAATCTTACCTCTTGATTTTTGATCAAATCATGGCGAACTACTTGGCGCAGTTATCACATTTAAGTGAGTTGTTTTCGTGGAGTAGATCGGTACAGCAGACTTACTTTTTTCAAGGTTTATCGGCGGCCGTTGGGCAAATGGAGCAACTACTAGTAGATGAGGATGCGGCACAATCGCCAGCGCAAGATGCGGCAGATATCTTAGCCAATTATCAAAAGAAATTAGAGGTGTTTACAGAAGATAAAGCTACTTTTCTCGCTCGTAGAAATAGGTTTTTAGATCATCTATTAGCGCGTTTTGGTCGGCAACTGATCTTTGAAAATCGTCATCTGAAGTTTGAATTAACTACCGTAAAAGAACAAGAGGAAGCCTATGAGATTGACGCGAAGATTCGCGTCTTGGAGCAATATCCTGATTTGAGTGCCAATCGTGCACGGGCTTTTAATTTAGAAGCCAAGGATTTCTCTAAAGCGTTTTCGGGCTTACGGAATTGGGTAGAAACGCTGTTTTTTATGGAACCAGAGATGATAGAAAAATTTCGATTTAATCAACGGTTTCAAAAACGAAGTTATAACGCTTGTGCCGCTAAAAAGAAGTCGATCTACAGCGAAAGTGAATTTATTTTCAAAACGGTTAAACCCGCTAAAGCGCCACAGCAAGCCAAACCAGCTGCGCCGGAATTGGATTTGAACGAGATCATGCGCATCGGAATTGATGCAGAGAATTATTACATTGATCACAAAGAAAAAATCGGACACCGGATTTATCTCTATAAGCAAACGGAAGTTTTAGAAGCCGCGACGATTTACGAATTAACCAAAAAATATAAAACGCCAAAAGAGGCACTCACCGCGATTGATCAAGTAGTAAAGTTATTACAACGTTACGATCGCTCTAGCGAAAGCATCTACGTAATTGAACAATTACTCTTGCGACCAATGGACAATGAACCATATTTTGGCTTAGACTTGCTCGACGAAAAAGCTACTCCTTGGATGGAAACGAAAGGTTGGTATTCAAAAAATGCACTCGATGAAATACGAGCGCCATTGTTACCAAGTCAATCTTACTACGAAATTATAACTCCCGCAAAATCGCCTGCCAAGCGACTTAAAACCAATCAACCACCATCCTTAGAAACAGCTAAGTTTAGCTTCTCCATCAAAGCGGTGGAAAATGCTTTTGGGGAGACCGATTTCAAATTGTGTATGCGCTACTACGCCACGGATGGTTTCGTCGTATTTGAAGGCACCAAAACCTACGTTAGCATCGCAGCTGCGGAGCAATCTATTCAGACTTGGATGACCAGCTATAAGTTGCAAATGGAAAACCCAGCGGATACTACGCTATTATATAAAGGAAAATTAAGCCCTTGGGTAAAAGGGTCAAAGCAACAGGCAAAGAAAAAGAAATTGAAGCATAAGAAAAAGCGGCTGCATTTGGAGATGGACGTTTTTTCCAATGTGCTGACTATTGTTTTACCAGAATGGCCTAGTCGGTTTCAACGAGAAGGTTTTAAAACTGCGTTGGATCAACGTATTCGGACGGAAGCACCAGCTCATTTATGGCTTAATATACTTTGGTTGGAAAAGTCGAAATTTCAAAAGTTTCAACGTTTATTTGGTCCTTGGTGGAATGCTTATCGGCAAGGTGCAGCGGATGCGTATACCTACCGAGCAAAAATTGCTAACTTCTTAGTGAAAGAAAGTTACAATCAGCTAGCCCAATTGGTATAACGAAATACTTGTTTTACTTAAATAATTTGTGTTGCTACGCTAAGTAGGTTTACCAAATAAATTCACTAATCAAACTCCGGGCATTCCTTGATTAGAATAAAAATCCAACGCTCAAAATATTCACAAACTTAAATTATAAAGTAGTTAATAGGTTCCCTTTTTTTAAAATAAAAAAATGAAAGAGCAAGAACATACGATGCGCCGTTTAAAGATTGACTTTGAGCTAGAAGAAAGAGATCAAGCGCTTAGTTTTGAGCTCCAAGATCGCTTTAGTAAGTTGACACACACAGCGTTGACAAAGACGATCAATTCGGTATTTGATGAGTTTACGGATGCTTTGACT
>CALFBG010000089.1 GCA_937951685.1 uncultured Saprospiraceae bacterium
GATTCGATCACTACATCGTATACGCCTCCCATTGTTTCAATTCCTAAAGAAAGTGGCGTTACGTCTAATAAAAGAACATCTTGTACATCACCACTAAGTACTCCTCCTTGAATTGCTGCACCGATGGCAACTACTTCATCCGGATTTACTCCTTTGTTTGGCTTCTTACCGAAAAACTCTTCTACGGCTTGCTGAATTCTTGGAATTCGAGTAGAACCACCTACTAAAATAACTTCATCAATTTCACTTTTGTCCATGCCAGCATCTTTAAGTGCCAATTCACATGGCTTCAAAGTACGGCTAACAAGATCGTCTGCTAATTTTTCGAAGTTAGCACGCGTCAACTTCAATACTAAGTGCTTAGGCACTCCGTCAACAGCGGTGATGTATGGTAAGTTGATTTCTGTTTCGGCAGAAGAAGATAATTCAATCTTTGCTTTCTCTGCCGCATCTTTCAATCGTTGTAACGCCATTGGATCTTTACGAAGATCAATTGCCTCTTGCTTTTTGAAAGAATCTGCTAACCAATCAATAATTACTTCATCAAAATCATCTCCACCTAAGCGTGTATCACCATTTGTTGATTTCACTTCGAAGACACCGTCTCCTAACTCTAAGATAGAGATATCAAAAGTACCACCACCAAGGTCATACACTGCGATGGTCATATCTTTTCCACCTTTATCCAATCCGTAAGCCAAAGCTGCTGCCGTAGGCTCATTGATAATTCTTTTTACGGTAAGTCCCGCAATCTCTCCAGCTTCTTTAGTCGCCTGACGTTGAGAATCGTTGAAGTAAGCCGGTACGGTTACAACCGCTTCTGTTACTTCTGAACCTAAGAAATCTTCCGCAGTCTTCTTCATTTTTTGAAGTACCATTGCAGAAATTTCTTGTGCCGTATACTTACGACCATCAATATCTACTCGAACCGTATCGTTTTCTCCTTTGACAACCTTGTAAGTCGATCGTCCCGCTTCTTTTGTACTCTCACTGTAGCGATTTCCCATGAAACGCTTAATCGAAGAAATAGTTCTCGTTGGATTGGTAATGGCTTGACGTTTGGCTGGATCACCAACTTTTCGTTCGCCGTTATCCATAAATGCTACTACCGAAGGAGTTGTTCTTCTTCCTTCATCGTTAGGGATAACTACAGGCTCGTTACCTTCCATTACAGAAACACAAGAGTTCGTAGTCCCTAAATCAATCCCGATTATTTTACCCATTATTTATAGTTTTTATTGTTTTTTTAATTTTAATCTGCGATAATATCATCTTACCATGATCAATACATATGCCAAGGCAAAAAAGTCCATTTTTGAGGAAAATTTTGTCAGGTTTTGTTCCGTTGTGGCAGTTCTTACAGAGAGATTGTGACAAAAAGGCAGAAATTACTGTCAAGTTAGTATGGTTCTATTTATCTCTTCTATTTGCCAATTTGGGTTTGAGATCATCTAATTGTTGATTTGTATTTTGATGAAATTGTTTATAATGATTAGTAGTTTCGCTGGCGCTCCTTACAAAAGCTGTTTAACTGTTTTTTTACTTTTACCGCTTAAAGCAATACCGCACAGTAAGTGTTCAAACCAAATCAAGTCAATTCTTTACGTTTATACCAACAAACACCAAAACCACGAAGGGATTCCGCTGAGCGGAATCCCTTCGTGGTGATAAGTAACAATCTAAATGATAACGAAGTGCTACTGGAAATTCAACTCTTTCGTCAAATCTAAATCTTTCAGAAAATCATTTGCTGTTCCAGTAATCCGATACCCTTTTCTCGTCAAACGGTAACGAGAAGAGAATAAACCTAATCCGTTAGAAAGGTTGGTAAAGCTAGGAATGACTTGAGCACTAGTGATTCCCGTATTGGCTTGTCCGACTTTAACAAAATCAAATAATTCTTTTCCTCCGACGTCTACTTCGATCGTCATCTCTCGGAAATATCGTAGGCGACTTTCAGTATTATCTACATTCTCAACCATTACGTTAAAAAAGGATGCACCATCAACTCGAATATCTGCGCCATCTTCGTTATTCCGATCTATTTTGTCTCCCATATTCCAAGTAAATTCTTTTCGTACAAAATCAGTTGGATTCTCCACCGTCGATTCGTCGTAGAAGATCGTTGCTTTTACATCATAAAATTGACCTGCTTCATCAGTCGTACTTCTCCAACGTACCCGTATCGTTTTATCAGGATCCCAGTTAATTTGGTCGGATGGACTGGATGGAGACATAAAATAATCGGAAACAATTTCGGTAGAGGCTTCGGTTAAAGTATTATCGTTAGCATCTGTAATCACTAATTTGACAATATCTCTTCCTTTTAAAGCAATCGAAGCAGAATCCAATTTGTACAAATAGTTGGGCGTCGTTGCAAAAATCCCATCTTTACGCGGATAACCTTCTAAATTACCGTCTACTCTAGTCATGGTGTAACTTGTGCCTCCTTTAATTAATTGAACGGTGATATCCTCATAATATAAAGAGTCTGGATTTCGAGCAATATCCAAAGCACTCGTCTCCGGATCAAGGAAAGCTTTCTCTACCCGAATGTAATGTGCAGAATCTTGCACCGATAAAAACCCGTAAACAATGGGAATACTTTTCCAATCATCAACCAAGTCAAACTCATTCGAACAAGCACTAAATAGTAAACCACAGGCTAAAACACTAAGTATAAATATTCTTTTCATGGTGTAAAGGTAATTCTTTTCAAAATGATTTTAAAGTCGTTTATCCGCAATGACGTAACAATGACGATTTTTGTACGACTAATGATCCTACAAACATAAAACATTTTATCCTCAAAAAGGATCAAAGTGATTGTAAGTTATTGAAGTTGTTTAAAAACTCCAAAAATGCTTAAGTACCAATACAAATTATTTTACTTATTAACTTGCCTCATCTTTTGACCAGTCTTTTCGTTACTCAAAGCCTTCCTAAGCAAAGGCTTAGGGCGGTTTTTGTGCCTCAATACTGATCAAAATCTAACACAATTTAATGGCAAATTCATTTTGTCTTAGTACTTACGAATTGACCTTTTTGTCCAATTGCTTAAAAAACTAGTTTAGTCACCTTCTTATTACACAAAAAAGATTTTTTTCTATTTTGTACTGAGAATTCTTATGTTCCCCTCCCCTTGTGGCTTAAATAATTAAAACAAAAATGGATTATTTTAATATCTTGCAGCTTCAAAATAATTTATACCGCTTGGTTAAGTAGGTTTACCTAATAAATTCACTAATTTATGACGA
>CALFBG010000090.1 GCA_937951685.1 uncultured Saprospiraceae bacterium
AGTTCCACCTCAAGAGTTAGCGCAACAACTACCGACTTCCATCAATTATAAAACCTCTCCTGTTGAAGTCAAAGATTTTAAATCAACTGCTCGAATCGTAGCCGTTGGAATTGATGAAGAAAAGGAACAAATCATTGGAAGAGATGAAGACAATCCCTCCAAAGAAATTCGAGTTCAATATAATATTGCAGAGCGCAATCAAAATTTTAAACCAACGATAGAGATTATCAAAGTTGCGTTTCGATTTCCTTTGACCATTAATTTATTGGATGTAGAAATTGACAAAGATGGTATTTATCGCCCACGAGCATTTGTGGTAGAACCTGATTATTTGGTAGATGTTTCTGCGGTTTCAGAATGCTTTAAAGATTTTGGAACGATTCCTATTTTTAATTTATTAAAAAAATTCTTACCGTTTGTTGCCTCCAAACATTTGATGATTGGAAATATTGCCAACTTCTTTTTGGATGAATTAATGAGTAATCCAGCAGCGAGTTTTAAAGAAGTTTTCCCAAGAGTCTTTCAACTCAACCCCATTATCTTTGCGACCTTCGATAATCGTACGATTCGAGAAATCATGCAAAGTTCGCAAAAGCATTTCATCAATTTAAAGAAAATTATTCTCAAAGATTTTCCGGCACTTGGGATTAATACCGAGCACTGTTTTCTGGAGCCCAGTTTCTACGCAGAGAAATACGGTTTACAAGGTCGACTGGATGTTTTTTACCAAAACCCAGCTCCCGATCAAAGTTCTGCCATCATTGAATTAAAAAGTGGGAAAGCTTTCATGCCCAATATCTACGGCATTAGCGCCCCGCATTTCAATCAGACACTACTCTACGATTTAATGCTGAAGTCGGTCTTTAGCCAAGAACTTCACCTTACCAACTATATCTTATACTCTGGGCTCGACCTTAACCATTTACGTTTTGCGCCAGCGACCAAAGCACAGCAATACGAAGCCTTACAGCAACGCAACCAACTCGTAGCACTTGAACAAAACCTAATCCGTATTAACGACCAAACGGAGCAAGCGGATATTTTCAATAAATTATCGCCAGAACATTTTCCGAAAGCGACGGGGTTCCTCGCCAAGGACTTAGCTTTTTTCCAAAAAGTATACGTCAACATGACGACGCTCGAACGCAAATATTTTCGCGCGTACGCTAGTTTCATTGCCCGCGAACACCAACTTGCCAAAACGGGTATACAAGGTCTAGAAAACATCAACGGAATTGCTTCTTTATGGTTGAATGATTTTGAGGAAAAGCAGGCTAATTTCGATATCATCAGTCACCTCCGCATCAAAGAAAATTTAGCCGCAACGAGTGCACTAACCATTACTTTTGAAAAAACGGAAGATAGCAATCCGCTCGCTAAATTTAGAAACGGGGACATTGCCGTACTTTATCCTTTTCGAGATGCAAATGCCACGGTTTTATCGAGTCAGATTTTTAAGTGTACGATCATTGAGATTACGGAAGAACTAGTTAGTGTGCGATTACGCTCGCAACAGTTTAACAACTCGATCTTTGAAGAAAATTGCTTCTGGAATTTAGAACGCGATTTATTGGACAGTAGTTTCAATGGATTATACCGAGGGCTCTTTGCCTTTAATTTATTTCCAAAACACAAAAAAGATTTACTCCTTTGTCTACGAGCGCCAGCAAAAGTTGCGCCTGATACCACGCTCAAGGTTGCTTCAGAATTAACGGAAGAACAGCAAGCTATTTTTCAAAAACTACTCGTTGCGCAAGACTACTTTTTACTTTGGGGACCTCCCGGTACGGGAAAAACGAGTATGATGCTCAAGCATTTTGTCGCACATCTTTATGATCATTCTACCGAAGATATTTTATTGCTTGCCTATACCAATCGGGCAGTCGACGAAATTTGCGAAGCGATTGAAAGCATTCGCCCTGCGATGCAATCTGCGTATTTGCGGATTGGGTCGACTTATTCTACCAAGGAAAAGTTTCGGAAAAACTTACTCAACCAAAAGATGGAAAGTGTACAAAACCGGCAAGGTCTGGTAACGCTTTTAGCGCAACATCGAATTTTTGTATCGACGGTTTCTTCCATTTCCAGTAAACAAGGCTTGCTCCAACTCAAGAAATTTAATCGCGTGATTATCGACGAAGCTTCACAGATTTTGGAGCCAATTCTCATGGGCTTATTGCCGCAGTTTGAAAAATTTATTTTAATTGGAGATCACAAACAATTACCCGCAGTCGTGGTGCAAGATCATGAAAGTTCCGCCTGTACCGATGCGGAAATGCACGAGATAGGCATTACCAATTTACGCAATTCATTATTTGAAAGATTATTCAAACAATGCCAGCAAAACAATTGGCATTGGGCCTACGCGCAACTGAGTCATCAGGGTCGGATGCACCAAGAAGTCATGCAATTTTCGAATGATTATTTCTACCAAGGCACGCTCAAAATTTTACCCAAAAACATTAGCTTAAGTGTCTTGCAACAACAAGATTTGGATTACCAAATCCCGGAATCCGCCAGTCCGCTAGAAAAACTCCTTTGCCAGCGCCGCGTGCTATTTTTGCCCAGCAAAAGTGACGAACAGGTTTCCCTGAAGACCAACACTTACGAAGCGGAAATTTTAGCCGATCTAATCCTTGCGTTCCAGAAAATTTATCAAATAAACCAGTTGGATTTCAATGCCAATAGTCTCGGAATCATCACGCCCTACCGAGCACAAATTGCCCAAATTCAACAAAGCTTACAAGCAAAAGAAATTGCCATTGACCAACTGACAATTGACACGGTTGAACGCTACCAAGGAGGCGCGCGCGATATCATTCTCATTTCGCTTTGCACCAATGATTTTAGACAATTGGATACTTTGATTTCCTTATCCGACGAAGGCGTAGATCGCAAGCTCAACGTCGCCTTGACCCGAGCGCGTAAGCATCTCATCATTCTGGGCAATCCTAGTATTCTAGAACAGAATGAAATTTATAAAAGTCTGATTGATTTGTGTAAATGTGAGGCGTTGGCGTAGCTTTGTAGCTAAACAGCTTTTCTTTCTAATCTTGACAAAATCATTTCTAACAATTTATCAAAAGGAATAAATTCAATAAAATTTTCTCCGATTTGCACCGGATTGTCTCTTAGATATTTGACGTGATTATCCATGTGTCTAGTTAGTGCAACTGGATGAAAATTATAATACGGTAAATTGCACAAAATTTTGATAAATCGCTTTGCGCGTTCTGTCTCTTTTCCTTTTAAATGGCGATAGCTATAATTTTTAATCGCTTCGATTCTATCTATATATTTTCCTCTATCTCTAGCTAGATAAATTAACAACTCAGCAATCAAAATTGCAATATTTTCTCCCTGTTTATTGGCTTGAGAAGCAATGGTGTCATTGAGGTATTTTCCTAACCGAAAGATATGTTTTAATTCTAAAAATCCCATATGAGACAAAAAGCAGAGGTAAGCTTCAATAATTGCAAATTGCTGACGGATAGATTCAAATCTGCATTTTTTGTTTTTTCGATATAAGGTGTAAGCAAGTTCGTAGTCTCCTGAATATAATGCGTTGACAGTTTGATATAACCTAAGTAAATAATCATTGAAAGATCGAGCGGGGACATATTTCTCAACTTTACTAAAACTTTCATTCGCTTGCTTGTAATTACCAATTGCCATTTGGGCAATCGCTAATTTTGTTAAGAAGAATTGATAATGGGAAGTATAAGCTCCTTTTCTTGAGTTGAATACTGCTAAAATGCGAGTGCAACTTTTAATCGTAGTAGGATAATCTGCCACACTAAAGCCATGTAAAACCTCTAAACTTGATTTATAAATTAAACAGATAAGACTTGTCCCCTCTAAGTTTTCAATCGCGGTGATGCCATTTTTCAGGTTTTCCGCATATTTTGAGCCTTTTCCGCCTCTTCCTTTTTTGGTTGCTTGTAAAAAATAGTAAGCGGCTTTTTTTTCGGCGATATAGCTTTGTCCATATTTCTCCATTTGGTCAGCATAAAAAGCGGCTTTTCTTGAGTTGGGTCGGTAAACCATGTGATCGTGATACAGCATACTTGAGAACTCACAGACTAGATAAACGAAATTATACTCGACTGCGATTTCGTAGGCTTGCCTAACTAGCTTCATTCCTTCTTTTCGTATTCCCCTTTTTAGAAATTTCTCTCCTAATGCAAAATTCTTTAAACAAAGATTTCTTTTTTTTCTAACTATATTTTTTCCTGAAGACTCACTTACAATAGCTAATGCCTGAAGCATTCTAATTGCACCTGACTTTAGCACTTCATATTTTGATAGATTATAGTCTTTTCCATAAATCCTTACAATGAATGCCTCTTCTGAAGCAAACTGTTCTTCTTGCAATAGCCGAATAAACTCACTATACTTACCTTTTACGTGATGAAGTAGACGAGAATCAACCATTTCTAAATAAGAGCACAGTACGTCCATAGCAATAAATTTATAATAAATTGATTTAGAGTTTAAACTATATTAAATAAATCAATAACAACATAAATACAATTACTGGTTTCAACCATTCCGAACA
>CALFBG010000091.1 GCA_937951685.1 uncultured Saprospiraceae bacterium
ATTTTTCTGCTTAAGCGCTTAAACACCAAAAGTCTTACACCCTAAGATGCAAGACTTTTTCTTTTTAAATTTTAAAATAAGATAGATTGGATTAGAGATATTTCGTGGCGGATTTGCCTTACGTTCTATTTCCAAGTCTTCTTTTTATCGCTTTACAAATTTCTTCGTTACACGTTCGTTTCCTAGCTGAATTTGGCAGAAATAAATTCCTTTCGCTAAATGTCCAATGGCTACGGAATGATGACTTGTAGAGAATGTTCCCGTAGCAACTTGCTGTCCCACCGCATTACTAATTTGATAAACAGCAGCAGTATTTCCTTGTTTCTCTAAGCTAATCCAGATATTGGTACTCGCAGGATTTGGGAAAATGGTAGCCGAAACAATTGCTTGAGGCGTAATGGTAGAGACAGAACCATCTGTAAATAAATTAGTAATATAAGCACCAAGCCCACCTCGTTTATTTCCCACAACAATATCGTATTGATTGTCTCCATTTAAATCTGCAATCGCCAAGTGCGTACCGATGCCTTCTCTAATTTGTCCAAAGTTTGCCGTAACTAAGTTGAAAGCGCCATCTAAGTTGCCATCAATATTATCGTATTGTTGAATTTTACCATTTCGACTGGCCGTAAATAATTGATACGCTCCCATGAAATCGACCAACACGGGAGAGCTATAGCTTTTACCCGAACCATTATTGGTTAAGAGTTGACCAAAACACTTGTCGTTTGGAGCAGTGGCATCATCAGTAATAAAATCAGGATTATTGCTACTACCTACATTTTGAAAATAGGTTAAACTACTACAAGCTTCTCCATTGATATCATTATTACCGACTAATTCTCCGACTACGATATCGGCGAGTCCATCCCGATTTACATCGACGATGTAAGGCACACTCTTTTGTCCAACGTTAATATCTTTATAATTCGCCACAATGTTTCCAAAGGAAAGGGGATTGCCCGCCCCGGCTGTATTTTCGGCGAAGTATAAAGAACCATATTCTTCTCCGACGAGTAAATCCAAGTATCCATCATTATCTAAATCTCCAAAATTAGGGGCAAAGTCCCAAGACAAATTTCCAAATTGACTGAAGTTTAAGTAGTCATCATCGACCAAGTCAAATTTTGGTTCCGTTGGCGTTCCTGTATTTTCAAATAAAAATAACCGTGGATCAAATAAGCCCCCAACTTGATAATACCCAAAAGTACCAACTACTAAATCCAGCAAACCATCCGCATTGTAATCAACAAAAGTAGGATGACTTCCGGAGCCTAAATCCACCATTTCGTCCACCATAAAATCTTTCCGCTCCAATTCAAAAACCACATTATCATCCGTACCCACATTTTTGTAATACCAGGCTACCTCGTAATCCACGGCACTACCATCGTCATTCGGTGAAGCAATTAAATCTTTTTTACCATCATTGTTGACGTCCAAATAAAAGCCCGCCACAAAATCTACTACTACGATCGGCGTATTGTAACTAGGGAAACTGGCATCTTGCTCCGTAACGTAAGCATTTTCGTTATCACCAGTATTTTTTAAATAATTCAAACGCAAAGAAGAAATATCACCGAGTAAAATTTCTTTATCCCCATCGCCATCTTGATCAAAACTCATGACCGTTGATCCGGCGTGACGATACTCCACGGGACTATGCAAGCCTAAGGCGCAATCGTTAGGGTTATCACTCAAAATCAAGTCTTCAGAAGTTTTCAGTTCAAAAAACTTCCCCCAACAATCATCCGCTCTTCTAAATTTCAAACTATCTAAACCAAAGCCTTTTTCAACAGACTCATTTTTAAACCAGTATAAATATCCACCGCTTTCACTAAAGGTTAAAATATCCAAATCCCCATCTCCATCAACATCATCAACCGCGGGAATATCCTCTGCACTGACGTAAAGTTGCGTAAAGTTGCCATTCAAAGAAGGAACTGGAATTACATTATTCGGCGTTTCGTAGAAGTTGAATTGTTCAAAACTAAGTACATTATCCGCCGTAAAAAATCCTTTGTAAACGTAGAACCCTTGTACAATACCACCGTTAGCACGGGCACTTGTAAAAATGTCTACCGCACCATCCTGATCAAAATCTCTCAGTAAAGCCCAGTGTCCCAAACTTGGGAAATTCAGCGCGTATTCTGGCGCAAAAGTATAGTTGGTTTGGTTAGCAATATTGAGGTTCAAAAAACTCAAACTCACATCTCCCGAGCGATCAAAAATAAATAGATCTTTGATGCCGTCGTTGTTTAAGTCTACTTCGGAGAACTGTGGATTATTAAGACCTCCAGTCAGAGGATTCGCTAGATTTTCTCCATTGGCCGAAAAACTCATTGGTAAGCGATAAAAACGTTGTGCTGACAACTCCGTAGCGCCAATCAATAAAAATAAGCACCAGCTAGCAAAGAGGATATCTTTCATGTCTTTTTTTTGTGGTTAAATACATTGTGTATTAAATGTCAATATAGTAGTAAAAGTTTACTGGTTTGACTTTCAAATTTACAAAAAATCACAAGGAAAAAACGCTGCTAAGCTTACATTAAGTAGTTTTTATCTACTTTTAGGTAAAATATTTTTTTGGTAAAATCTCTAGTTGTGAAAGCGGTGCTTAATAATTTACTACAAACGATTTCGAAGTGTGATCTCTGCGCGGCGCAGCTTGCGCTGGGCCCAAACCCAGTTGTAAGCCTACACCCTAATACTAAAATTTTACTCATCAGTCAAGCACCTGGCTTGGCCGTTCACCGTTCAGGAATTCCTTGGGCAGATGCGAGTGGAAAGCGATTACGAAGCTGGCTTGGTGTCGACGATGCTACTTTTTATGATGCTACTAATTTTGGTATTTTACCCATGGCATTTTGCTATCCGGGAAAAGCGGCTTCCGGTGATCTTCCCCCGAGTAAATTATGTGCTCCTCAGTGGCACAAGCAATTATTAGCCCAACTCAAGCACGTTCAACTCATTATGCTCATTGGCAATTACGCCCAAAAGTATTACCTCGGCAAACAACGTAAAAAGAACCTTACCGAAACGGTGCTCCACTTTGAGCAGTACTTACCCGAAATCTTTCCAATTGTCCACCCTTCTCCACTCAACTATCGCTGGATTAAGAAAAATCCTTGGTTTGAAGAAAGTGTCGTTCCAGCTTTGCAGACTAAAATTCGTCAAATTTTAACGCAATAGTCCCAAAATAAAATAGAATGGTACTTAA
>CALFBG010000092.1 GCA_937951685.1 uncultured Saprospiraceae bacterium
AATTTTTCTTAGATTTTCAGAACGTTACGAACAACCAAAACGTCTTTGCCAATCGCTACAATCCACAAACCAATCAGGTAAATACGGTTTATCAATCTGGATTTTTTCCCGATTTATTATATCGAGTACAATTTTAATACTGAAGTCGTTTAAAAAAATCAAGATGAAATCAGATAAAGAAATATTAGGCTTCGATGACAAATGGCTAATTCTCCTTGGTGTTCCAACGGTAAGTTTGATCATGAATGCCTTCGTTGATGATACGGCGAAAGCAGAAATGAATCTGATTTCTTTTATTCCGGATTGCTTTTTTATCTCTTTTCTATACACGATAGTCTACTGGTATTTTTTTCGAAAGGTTTGCGCCTATCTAAAAAGAAAATATCCTAAACATAGCGAAACTAAAAAGCGAATCATCTATCAAGTGCTTGGATTACTCTTGTTTTATACTTTAATCAAGGTGTCGGTCAGCATTGCGATAGGAATCTCGATTTATCAGTTTATAGATTCAAATCATCCAATGGAATATCCCTTGCTGGCGGGTTCCTTGATGGTTTCTTTTTTGATCGTTTCCATCTATGAAAGTATCTTTTTTTACAACAAACTCAATACTTCTTTGTTAGAAAAAGAGCAACTAGAACGAGAAAATATTATTTCTCAATTAGAAGGTTTAAAAAGTCAGGTAAATCCACATTTTTTATTCAATAGTTTAAATACCTTAAGTTACATTATTCCCGAAGATCCGGATCGCGCGGTGCGTTTTGTACAACAATTGTCCAAGGTTTATCGCTATATTCTAGAAATCAGGGATGAGAAGCTGATTTCCTTAGCAGAAGAATTATCATTTTTGGAATCTTACGTTTTTTTATTGAAAGAACGCTTCGGCGATAATTTACAAATTGAAATCAAAGTCGAGCAAGCCTTTTTGAATACGCAAATCGTACCTTTAGCTTTGCAAATTTTATTTGAAAATGCGATCAAACACAATATCATCTCTACGGAGAAACCACTTTTGATTGAAGTTTCAATAGAACGAGGAAATAAACTGATCATCAAAAATAATTTACAACGAAAAAATCAAGTGATGAGTTCTACGAAACTAGGCTTACAAAATATAAAAAATAGGTATCAATTTTTGTCGGAGAAGCTCGTCGAAATTATTGTCACTACCAATGAGTTCATCGTCATGTTACCTTTGATTAAACCAAATATCGCTAAAACTTAAATCAAGTTTATAATGTACTAGCGTCCTACGAAAGACACTTTAAGCAACAGTATGTTTCTAATTTAGAATAATTTCTTACTAATTATTATTTATACTTATTTATATATGAAGGTCTTGTCAATTGTATTGCTGTGTAGTGCCGTTTTTTGTTGTATGGCGTTTGCCCAAAAACCAGATCAAGGAAACTTGACGATTAAAGTAGATAATATCAAGTCGATAAAAGGTAAAGTTTGGATCGGTATTTACGATTCTAAGCAAAACTTTATGGATCGAGATAAAGCGATCGTTAAAGGTTTCGACGTGGAAGCATTGGGACAAATCATTTGTGAACTGCCTCAACTCGCTTTTGGAACCTACGCCATTGCCGTTTTTCACGATGAAAATAACAATGGAGAACTAGACACGAACTTCCTAGGGATTCCCAAAGAACCCTATGGTTTTTCTGCAAAACCTAAGTCGAAATGGCGTGCGCCCCGTTTTCAAGAGGTCAAATTTGATTTTAACCAAGTTGGACAGGAACTCCAAATTCCATTAGAAAAGTGGTAGGCTTTTAGCAAGGAGCATTTTTTTTGAAAAAAAGAACCAAGAAATTACCTGCCGGATACGAATAAACGAATGATTAGATGAATATTCTCCTTATCGAAGATGAAGCGCCTGCTGCAAAACGCTTGCAAAAATTGATTTTGGAAAGTCAAGCTGCTGCGACGATTACCGCAACAATTGATTCGGTAGAAATGGCGGTAAAATGGTTGCGTAACTTTCCTCCGCCGGATTTAATTTTTATGGATATTCAGTTGGCAGATGGTTTGAGTTTTGACATTTTTACCCAAGTTAAAGTAGCATCGCCCATTATTTTTACAACGGCTTACGATCAATATACCCTCAAGGCATTTAAAGTCAATAGTGTAGATTACCTGCTCAAGCCTATTGACCCCACAGAGTTGACGAGTGCTTTTGACAAATACCACCGATTGTACAAAGAGGAACAAACCTATGACGTAGCACTTATCAAGCAGATGATCGAGGGGATGACTCAAAAGACCTACAAAGAAAGATTTTTGGTCAAGCAAGGGCAGCAACTCAATTATGTCTCCATCCAAGAAATCGCTTACTTTTTTGCTGACGAAGGGCTCGTTTATGCGCAACGCAAATCTGGAAAAAAGTGCCATATTGATTATTCTTTAGATCAACTAGAAGAACTGCTACAGCCCGATTGTTTTTTCCGGATCAATCGCAAAATGATAATCCATTTAGAAGCCATTGATAAAATTCATACCTATTTTAATAGTCGCTTGAAATTAGAATTAAAACCCACACAAACCGACGAAGTCATCGTAAGCAGAGAACGAGTAGGGGACTTTAAACGTTGGCTTGATCGCTAATAGAAGCATATTTTGTCCGTTTGCTTCCCGAAATGGGGAACTTCTAGGAAAGAAACATTGCTAATTAGAAAATATCCCTTATCTTTATTTAAAATTAGGATCAAAACTAATTTATTGATGGGTTTTTAAGGAGGAAGTAAAAGTAACCCTGAATCAGCATAGCTTTAATTAACATTAGAGACTATCTTGATGGCTTTTACAATTAATATACACTCAATCCTCTAGCAGCATAAGACTGTGGAGCCCAATTTCTAAGCATTTCCCATTTTATACATACGAGATTGATGATATTAAATAAATTTGTTGAGCTTTTATTCAAAGGCTGCAACGTATTTGCTAAAGGTTTTGGGCATTAAGTTTGACACAAACTCAGCGTTTGAGTAACTTTTTGATCCGGATGGCTTTTTGTGAAACGCAGCGGCGGTGCAAAAGAGGATGCAAGTTCATACACGGTGTAATAGAACCTTACTTAGTACACAGTGAAGTTGTTTTAATCTGTGCTTTTATTTGTCTTGGTACTTATTATTTTTTAAATAGCTTAAACCGAAATTGTCCGAAAATGCCCAAAGTGGGTATTATTTTTTGAAACAATTTCACAAAAAAAATTATATGATTAAGAAATTTACCCTCCTATTATTTTTGGTTGGAATGACAAGTTTGCTTCCAGCACAAGTTATCATCAACGAGATCCTAACCAACGGTGAGATCGAATTAAAGAACACGGGTAACACCATGGTTGATGTCAGTAATTACTGGTTTTGTGATTGGCCAGCTTATGCACAAGTAGGTAATCAAACGGTAATTTGTGGTAGTACTAATATGGCACCGAATAGCTTATTGGTCGTATCTGGTTTTAGCTTGGATTACGTCGATAGTGAATTAGGGCTGTATAGTTCTAGTGCTTTTTCTTCTCCTGCCGCATTGCAAGATTACGTTGAGTGGGGAAGTACTGGACACCAACGATCTACCGTTGCAGTGGCGGGCGGTATTTGGTCTACGGGCGATTTTGTGCCTAGTTTTTCGGGAAGTGCTTCCATCGAATTTGACGGCATGGGAGACGCTGCTGGCGACTGGGTAGCGCAAGCAGCAAATTCTTCTTGTGCTGAAAATGTAGCCGCTACTGGCGGTTGTACCGTCGATGGTGGTTCAATTTCTACGAATGATCCTACGACAATTTGTGCGGGAGACGGATTTGCGGATCCGATTAACGTTAGTTTACAAAACAATATTGGAACAAGCTCTGCTTGGGTAATTACCAATACCAGCAACGAAATTTTAGATTTACCAGCAGGACCTCCTTTTGACTTGGATGGCGCGGGTGCCGGTACTTGTTTGATCTGGCACTTGAGCTTCGAGCCAGGTTTGACGGGCGCAGCGGTAGGTAATAATGTAAGTGAATTAATGGGTTGCTTTGCACTTTCTAACGCAATTACAGTGATCAGAAATATTCCTAATGGTGGAATGATTACGACGAATGATCCTACTGAAATTTGTGCCTTAGATGGAGTAGCCGATCCAATCAATGTTACCCTGACGGGAGATGTTGGCACCAACAGTGCTTGGATAATCACAAGTCAGAGTAACGATATTTTGGGAATCGAAACGGCACCTCCTTTCGACTTAGACGGTGCTGGTGCCGGTACTTGTGTGATCTGGCACGTAAGTTATGAGAATGGTTTGGTTGGATTAACCCTGGGCGAAAATGTAAGTGAGTTTGACGGTTGCTTTAGTTTGTCGAATGGAATTTCTGTAGTAAGAACTGTCGCAGACGGTGGTGCCGTAAGTACCGTAGATGGCGATACGGAGGTTGAAGTATGTCTAGAAGATGGTATCGCAGATGTTATTGAGTTTACAACAACGAGTTCAGATGCTAATTACCAATATGTCATCACAGACGAAAGTAATGTGATCTTAGCTTTACCAGCAGGAACGAACAACGACTTTGAAGGTACAGCGGAAGGTACTTGTCGCGTTTGGGGATTATCTTATACTGGAAATGTTACGGCAGCAGTAGGCGATAATGCCGCTTCTACTGCGTTATCCGATGAATGTTATACCTTGTCTTCGGGGTTTATTACCGTAAATCGTACTAGCAACGGTGGTAATCCTTGTATCGTG
Organism: uncultured Saprospiraceae bacterium; assembly: GCA_937951685.1. Classification (GTDB taxonomy): domain Bacteria; phylum Bacteroidota; class Bacteroidia; order Chitinophagales; family Saprospiraceae; genus CALFBG01. Next base: position 4,726 of record CALFBG010000092.1, read on the forward strand.
TCTACTTTTGAAATAGACGGCGGATTGTATCAATTGGACTTGTCTCCAAATCCAGTAACGGAAGCATTGCGAATTGAAGTGCAAGGAAAAGATTTATACCAAGAACGAACTACTGTATCAATTTTAAATCTAGAGGGAAAAGTAGTATTATCACAAAACTATCAATTGGCAGCGGGTGCACAAACTTTATATGTGAACGTAGCGGATTTGCCTCAGGGACTTTATTTATTACAATTTAGAAATAGTGATAAAGTCTTAAATGATAAATTTGTAAAACAATAATTACGATTTTAGCTTCAGTGCCCGAATGTTGAAACTGAATATATTTATAAATGGTCTTCCGTTAGTCTTGGCTTCGGGAGACCATTTTTGGTTTGATATTTTTTATTAAAAAACAAAGGAAAAAATGACGCAAAAAAATAAAGCGGTAGCATGGTTTGAAAAATACTTTTGGCGACTTGCAATTTTGAATGTGCTGCTTTTTATCGCTGCTTGCCTGCTCTTTGAAAAATCACTTCACTATAAAACGGTGATGTATATCTTGGCTTTTTTGCCAGTGATTTGGATGGGGATTTCGCATGATATCTTGCATTATAAAACAGTCTTCCTGCGATTTTTAGGCTTGTCGATTACCATGATGGCTTTAGGTCTTTGGCTGAACTACACGAATGGTGATCGTTCTACAATCTTTATTTCGGTAGGGAGTAAAGTACCATTGTACTTTTTGCTATTACAAAAAATCTTACGGTATATTTTTGTCTACCTCTGGAAACGAGAGCCTGAATTTAGAGGCGTTTGTTGGAATCTTCCTAATAACCTTTACATGATGATTTTATCAACGGGTACGATGCTGCTTTCTTTTTCAGAACTTTTGTTACGGGATTTTTAAGGGCGCATCTAACTTAAGGAATTTTATATTTTTCACGGACGGCATTAATGGTTGTTTCCGGTGCGAGTGCAACACCTTGTTGGCTACCAAAAATTTGATACTGATATTTTTGGGTATAAATCCGATCAATTAGCATTTTGAGGGGCGCTAAGGCGAGTTCTTCTTCTTCCACGGCACGTTGGATAACGGGTAAATATTTTTCCATCATCTGCAAATTAGAATGTTGAATGACGGACCACATCACACTTTCATAATGTTCTCCCACCAAAGATCGGCCTAGGTATCGTTGGTACTTTTCGTAAAGTTGATTAATTCTTGCTTGATTTTGCTGATCGAGTTCTTGCTGCGCCGCTTGATTGCTATCGTAATCTCCTTGGCTTCGAAATAGTTGGTCGAGTCGATCAATCGCATTCATTTGTTGTAACAAACGATCATCCAAGTTATATTTTTTTGCGTACTCTTGGCGGTTAAAAGGTTTTTTGCTAGGTGCTGCTTTACAAATAGCTAGTGCTGCTTGATATTTTTCTGGAAACAAGTCATCCAACTTTGTATCGTCCTGCAAATCTTCGAGGTATTCACAACTGCCTGCTGCGTCTAGCACTTTTTGAAAAGCGATTGCTAAAGTTTCATGCTCTACTTCGAGCGTATAAAAAGCCGTACAGATATTCCAATAATCTGCGATGTTAAAACCATCCGGATCATCTTTAGTTGCTTGCTTTGTTTCACGGATTACCATTTTGGCAAAAGAAAAACTTTTGTCAGATACCGCTTGCTGTTGTGACGGTTGATAGTGGAGAAACTGCGTTTCAAAGTTATCGTAGGTAAACGTTGTCGATTGGGCAAAGTTGCAACTTGGGAGTGCCAATACAAGTAAACTGGCCAAGATCAGCGGAAAGGTTTTCATGGAGTTATTTTTTAGTTTCAACGGAATAGCCTCGACTGGCGAGTAAAAAAGCCACTCTAAGTCTCGGTCAGCAACCGAAACCTAGAGGAGCATTAACTTAAAACATTGTATTTAGTTAAAAATTATTTTTTCGGTATGTACTTTTTCTCCTTGTACGATATTAAGGAGTAAGGTTCCTTTTGCCGCTTGACGGATATCAATTTCTTTGCGGTAATTGCCGTCAAAGTTTGGTAATTCTTCCCGATAAATTTCTCTACCTGAAATGTCAATAACGCTGATGCTTGTCGCCTGTGGAAGAGCGTTGAAACTAAGGGTAATCCAACCAATACTTGGATTTGGAAACACTTCAATTTCTTCCAGCGCTAGGGTTTGCTTTTGTTGTGGTGCAAGGTTTACAAAACGATCTTCTTCTGTTGCGTTTGCTATCTTTTCGGCTGCTGCCGCCGCTTTGGCAGCATCTTTCTCTTTTTTGATTTGCATGATTTTATCGGTGAGAATTTCTATCTCCATCTCTTTTTCTTCGATTTGTGCTACTTGCGTTTCAATTATCTCTTCGATTTCAGCTACTTTTTCGGCAGGACATTTTTTACCTTTCAGCGTAGCGACAACCTGCATTTCTTGACCGTTCCGGAGATACGTTACGGTAACCTGATCGTTGACATTGTGGCTTTTGATTTCTTCAATTACTCCTCCGAGGGTAGTCATTGGTTTTCCGTCAATTTTCGTCAAAACATCATTGGCGAGTAAGCCCGCATCTTCGGCACCGGTATCTTTGATAATTTCATTGATAAGGACACCTTTTTGATCAACTTGACCATGTATAGCAGTGCCATTGTCGAATGTTTTCGTACTAATCATCATAATCCCTAAAAAAGGCTGATCGCAATCTGCTCGATTAAAGGCCATGAAATCAGAGGCATCAAAATTAAATTTTTGTACATCTCCTTCTAATTCAATGCGAAGTTTATCTCCTTTCTTTGCTTTTTTGATGAAAATATCCAAATCCTGAAAGTCAAGCTTGTTAGCATTCGTCTTAAAGTCGAGGACTTCGCCTTCTTTGGTAATGGTTTGTGTATTTTCAGTTCCATCTTCATCTATCGTTTTGATAATGATGGTAGTTCTTTTTTTATTGGGTGTTGTTTCTTTCGTTTGAGCGAGTAATGATGTGCTGCTTAAAAGGCAAGCACAAAGCAAAAAATGTACGAGGGTTTTCATATAAGAATATTTTAAGGTGATTTAATGATTACCTTGTAAATTAAGTATTATTTAATTTACAAGGTATTAGTATTGGTATTTATAAAACTATCTTGAAATGGAAGACTTGATTTTATCTCCCTTTTTAGTGATTTCTACTTCAAAGCGATTACCGATTTTTGTATCTACTAAACCTTGGTAGAGGCGAAGGTATTTATCTCTTAAGTCAGTGCTTTGCTTTTTGCCATTGACTTTCATTTTTCGATCGGTTAATTTGAAACGGTATTTTTTGCGACTTTCGATGAGACCATCGGCGAGTAATTGTTTTTCTAACGCACTGAAAAAGCGGTTAATTTTAGCACTAGGATTATCGTGTTTTGAAAATAAACTTTTCTGGTTAAGAAAGAAGTTATTGGGGTCAGCTGTAATAATTTCAAACTGTTTTTCCGCCAAATGCGCTTGCAGTTCTGAAAGTTTTTCTTGACTTTCTGCGAGCGAAAATTCTTGGGCTTTAAGCATTTCTACTAGTTGCGCTTCGTCTCCAGCTTTTCCTTCAAACCTTAGTGGAAAATCCTTTACTCCGGCAAGTTTATCTTTTTCTTTGATTATTGTCAAGGGATCCAGTTCCTGCTCGAAGAAAAAATTCCCTAGTTTTTCATCATCAAAATTAAAGTTGAAACGATTTCCTTCCTCAAAAGTAAACTCAGCTCCTTCTTCTATTTTTTCTCCATTGATGTAAATATCATCGGATTGAATTTTTATTTTAATGGGTGCTGCTAAATCATCTCCTTCTACTATAATCGTTTGATTGCCACTACCGTCCGCTTTCAATACTTTGATGCGCTTGTTATTCGATAAAAAGCTAGGTAGCTTCGGTGGTGCCGGTGGCGCTTTGGGAGCGGGAAATAGATCTGTCGCCGGTGGTGCCGGTGGCGGTGGTGGCGTTTTGAAGATTTTGAATACGGGCGGTGCTGGTGGTGCTGGCGGCGGTGGCGGCGGTGGTGGAACACTATTCAAAAGTCCTTTAATTACCGATTCGTAATCCGCGAAATCTTCCGCTGGAATCTTTTCACCATTAATTTCTAAAGATTGGATTTCGTCATCTTCCATCGAGACTTGAATATCCTTTCCGTTGCGGTTATGCCGAAAGTTTATCTTTTCCTTTTCGGGTTCCGGAATAATACTATCAATAGGGGGATTTTCTACCTCGACTATATTCGCTAAGGCTTCGAAGGCAGTGGTCAATTCAGCAGTAGTGAGCGTGTGTGCTGTCGCGCTCGCTGGTGCTTCATTATCAGTAGGGATAGGAGTTGTATCCGTGTGTTGGAAGGCTTTTCCAGAATTGAGCGAAAGCAATAAGACTGCAACGAGCAGCAAACCACTAGCAGTTATTTTTTCCATAACGTTAGATTTATTTTGAGGTTGATTTAAAATGCGTTTGATACGATTGAGTAAATGTTCTTTATTGTTGGAAAGGGGCATCGCCAATTGAGGAACACGCTGGTTGATCTCTTGCAGTTTGACGAGTGCTTTGGCATAAGTCAAAGAACTTCCGCAGAGTTTAACAGCGATATCGTCGCAGCAATTTTCTCGCTCTAAGCGTACCTGTGCAGAAATCCACCAAACCGCAGGATTGAAATAAAATAAAATTTCAATCAACGATTGGATAATATTGACGAGGTAGTCATTTCTGAAAATATGGGCAATCTCGTGGGCAAGAATAGCTTCTACTTCTGCGGGCGTTAAATGGTTCAGCGCCCCGAGTGGCATCAAAATAATCGGTTTGAAAAATCCAATCACCATCGGTGTCTGCACAATCGCAGATTCCGCCAGTTGAATGGATCGCTTGATGGGCGTTTTGCGTAAAAGTTGCTGGAATTTTGCCTCCCAATCACTGGCAATGGGATAATGAGGATGCTGCTTTATTTTTTGTACGTAAGCATAAGCCGCCAGTAAACGCACTAAGAAAAACAAGGCACCCAAAAACCAAAAAGAGACAAAAAGTGGTAGGTGCGTGTTAAAATAGTTGATGCTCAGCGCTACCGAACTTTCCAAAATAGTATGCTCACTAGCTTCCAACGCCGTTGGCGTAAGGATGTGCTGAAAGTTTTCTACCAAAGGTTGTTGTGCCGCTTCAAATAAGTACAAAAAACTAACAAGGCCAAAAACAAGCATGCTAAACAGTGCAAAAGTGGCTAGTTCGTAGCGCAATTTCGCGGAGTGCTTCCGAAAGCGGTGCAGCAAAAAAGCGAGCGTTGCCGAGACTAATATCCCTTGCCAAAGAGAATGTACGACGGTCCATCCTAAGGCATAAATAAATTCTTCTGAAAATAGTTGTTCTAAAAAACTCATGGTTATTCTCCTTTTTCGATGGTTTTAATTAAAGCTTTTATTTTTTCTAATTCTTCGTTGGAGGCTTCGTGGTTGCCAAGCGCTTGCAAAACCATCTTCATCGCCGAGCCTCGAAAAGTAGCATCTACAAATTTTTGTAGCAGTTGCTTTTGCGTATCCGCTTCGCTGACATTTGCGCTGTAAATGTGCGTGCGACTTTCTGTATTGCGGAGCACCAAATGTTTGTCTGCCATGATTTGCATAATCTTCAAGGTCGTTGTATAGCCCACTTCGCGCTTCTGATTGAGCTTGTCATTCACAAAACGGACAGAGGAAGGACCAACTTGCCAGAGGATTTGTAAAATTTCTAGCTCTGATTCGGTAGGCTTGGAAATTTGTTTTTGCATGAGGAATCTAATTTTATTTCTTTATACGAATGATTTCGTACACAATGATATACGAATTGTTTCGTAAAAACAAATTTATCTACGATTTATTTCGTAGTTCGAGGTTTTTTAAGGCTTTTTGTTACTGTTTTTGCTAAAAAAACTCCCAAAGCGGTGTAGTCTTTTCTTTTATACATGAGTTAGTGTATCTTGTAAGTACTAAAGTCAGAATACGATTACTATGAAAATTTGCATGATTTCCGATACCCATAGCTTACACGAAGAATTGATAGTTCCCGAAGCAGATTTGTTGATTCACGCGGGGGACATATCGTCGAGAGGAGAAGTAGGGGAGTTGGAAAGATTTCTTGCATGGTTTTCGGCCTTACCACATCCGCATAAAGTATTCATTGGGGGGAATCACGATTTTTTTTTGGAAGCATCCCGAGAAGCATTCTTACGCATGGTACCCGATAATTTAATTTATCTTGAAAATGAACAACGGATAGTCGCAGGCATTAAGATCTGGGGCTCTCCCATTACGCCGTATTTTTTCAACTTTGCTTTTAATCGCTACCGTGGAAGAGGGATTCGTTGTTACTGGGAAGAGATTCCAGCGGATACGGATATTGTCGTAACGCATGGACCGCCATTTGGCATCGGAGATGCTACGGTAAAAGGCGTTCGGGCGGGATGTGATGATTTGTTAGACATTGTAACAAAGATTAAACCTCGGTATCATATTTTTGGTCATATTCACGAGGCGTATGGTATTTATGAAAAAGAGGATACGACTTTCGTGAATGCGAGTGTATTGGATATTCATTATCGTATGGTACACGCGCCAATTGTGTTGGATTGGTAAGATTCGCAGTTTCATTTCCCTTAGAAAGGGTTACTTCGTTTATTTCGGCTTATATTTGTGGGCTATTTTGTCGCTTAAATTAATCATGATGATTCGTAAATATTGTTATCTCTTATGTTGTCTATTGGGTTTGGGACTCGCTTGTACCGAAGAAACTAGTACCACTAGTAAAACGAATACAAGGACTACGGAAAAGCCTCCCACTTCGCCAATTGCTCCGTCTACCGCGAAACTAACGAAGCCTGACTGCCAAGTTGCGGGGACCTTTTTGGAAGGGAACGAGCTGTGGTTGAAAGAGCGAAATCGCTTATTGTATATTTTGGCAGACTCTACGACGCAGGATCAAGATTTGGGCGAAAGCCATCGAGTATTAGCGATTTATAATACCAAAGATTGTAGCTTGGTTGATCGGCAGGTTTTACCCATTGATGAAAGCGCAGATTTTCCGTATTACATCGCCGAGATTAACTACAATAATCTAAGCCAATTGGTTGCGATCAAAGGATCTCGCACGATCTATTGTTATGATTTGCAGCGGGAACAATTGCTAAAAGTTTTGCGACCTAATTTTAAAAATAAACGACTCGCAGTCGATACTTCTGCGGGAATGATCAATCGTTTGGAAGTGTGGGAGAACTATTTGATTGGATACGCGGATCAATATGGTGCGTTTGTCTTTAAGTTGGAAAAGGGAGAAAACCCTCGAGCGATTTTACCCGCAGCAGAGTACGCCTTGGGCGAAAATAATTTCTCTTCTTTATTTTTATTGACTTCGGCGGGCGGGAAATACCAAGCCATTATTCCAAGCTACGATTACGACGCCGAAAAATTTAAAATTAATCCTTTGTTTCAAGTGGCGAAAACGATTGACGCCAATATTCCTAGCAATATTCAGGACAATCGATTTTTGATTTTAAAGGAAAAAGAAAGTACAATACCAATTGCAATTGATATGCGAGCACAGGCTTCCGTAGATTTGCCAGCAGAAATGCAAGCGGCAAAAACGAAAGCGATTTTGGAATGGTTACAAACAACACAAAACTAAGGAGCTTGAGCAAGAGACAGACAAATTGAGATTTGCTAAAAATAATGCTAACTAAAAAAGCCTCGTTGATGCGTCAACGAGGCTTTTTTAAACAACTTCATTATTCCCTAAGCTTCCTGTTCCTTCAAGGCTACTTCTTTTACCGCCTTCGCAACCGCCCAAGCGACTTGCTCATTCAAACTTGGTGGAATAATCATATCCTTCGTAGGTGTCTTGACAAAATCAGCAATGGCAAAAGCAGCCGCTAATTTCATGGCAGGTGTAATGCGCGTTGCTCTAGCATCTAGCGCACCTCTAAAAATTCCTGGAAATCCGAGTACGTTATTGACTTGATTGGGAAGGTCGCTTCTTCCGGTACCGACAACGGCCGCACCACCTTTATAAGCTTCTTCCGGCATAATCTCTGGTGTTGGATTGGCTAAGCCAAAAATGATAGGATCTTTAGCCATTGTTCGAACATCATCCGCCGTAATTAAATTACCGACGCTTACGCCGATAAAAACATCTGCATCTTTTAGCGCATCTTTCAGTCCTCCGGCCTGATTTTCATGATTAGAATACTCTAGTAACGCTTTCTTGGAGTCATTTAAATCTGTCCTACCTTGGTGAACAATTCCTTTGCTATCGCAGACGACAACCTCCTTGACCGCAATACAAGCGTCGGTTTCTTGATTATCAACGCAACGTAACAAACGAGCAATTGCTACGCCCGCCGCGCCGGCACCATTGATGACTACTTTAAGGTTGAAAAGACTTTTATTGACGACTTTCGTAGCATTCAGTAAGGCTGCGAGTACTACGATCGCCGTACCATGTTGATCATCGTGAAAAACGGGAATACCTAAATCTTGCAAGCGGCGTTCGATTTCAAAGCTACGTGGCGCAGAAATATCTTCCAAATTGATGCCACCAAAAACGGGAGCAATTCGTCGGACGGTTTCGATAATTTCTTCTGTATCTTGCGTGTCCAAACAAATTGGAAAACCATCAATTCCCGCAAATTGTTTAAATAACATCGCTTTGCCTTCCATCACAGGAATGGCTGCGTGTGGACCAATGTTTCCCAATCCTAAAACGGCAGAACCATCACTGACAATTGCAACGGTATTAGATTTAATCGTGTAATCCCAAACGGCTTTTGGATTGGCGGCGATTGCTCTACAAGGTTCGGCAACTCCGGGAGAATAGACGAGCGATAAATCTTCTTTGGTACGGACGTCCATCTTGCTCTGTACGCGAATTTTACCTTTTAATCTTTTGTGTAAATTGAGTGATTCTTTATAGTAGTCCATCGTTGATGATTTTTTTTTGAAAACCTATGTAAGCTGAGTTTAGTACTGTTGCCAAACGGAAGGCGAAGATAGGTATAGTAAGTCGGCGAAGGAAATATTGTTCGTATTTAATTAAGGCCTTAGCTGCTAAGGACGGAAGCGCCAGCTACAAAAAGCTAGTTTTAAAGTACAAGCATTTAGGGAAAGAAGTATTACACTTCTTCTTTTAGAAAACTGTGTACGACAATTGAATTATGTAAGGTTTTGTGTACGGGACATTTTTCTGCGATCTCAAGTAAGCGATTACGTTGTACTTCGGAGAGATTTCCTTCCAATTCAATGATTCGATCGAAGTGGTCAATTTTGCTTTCGGGTTTTTCGCAAGTCTGGCAGTCTTCTAAGTAATCTTTTGCGTAAGATAAATGGACTTTGACCTCTTTTAAGTCCCACTGCTTTCGCCGGGCGTACATCTGTAGCGTCATAGCTGTACACGCACCCAAACTAGCGCTTAATAATTCGTAGGGAGAAGGACCAAAATCATTTCCACCTAGTTTTTCGGATTCATCGGCAATGAGTCCGTGACGACCCGCCATTATTTCAGTAGTATATCCATCTGACCCGAGTCGTACGACCACTTGCTTATTCGTTTGGAGTGGATTTTCTTTGGGAATTTCAATATAGCGCGATACCCAAGAAGCAATCAACTTACCGACGTAAGTCGAATCGTGTTTGTTGCTCAACATATGATCTGCGCCGTCCAAGGTAATGAAGCTTTTAGGATGAAAAGCTGCTTTGTAAATTTTAGCGGCATTATCAATCTCTACAATTCGATCTTGTGGAGAGTGTAAAACTAATAAGGCTTTGTTCAGGTTTTGTAGGATACCGAACATATTCTTATTTCTTAAATCATCGAGGAATTGTTTTTTGATGGTAAAGCTTCGACCGTCGATGGTTACGTTGGCTTTGCCGTATTTTTCAATGTCTTCCAATTTTTCTGATAATAAATGACTAACGTGTTCTGGATTGGAAGGAGCACCAATCGTAGCAACGGCACGGATAGACGCAATGTGCTTTGCCGCAAAAATTGCTGCGGCACCTCCGAGAGAATGGCCAATTAAAATCTTTGGCGCTTTGTAATTTTCTTCCAAAAACCGAGCGGCCGCTAATAAGTCTTCTACGTTAGAAGTGAAATTCGTATCCGCAAAATCTCCCTCACTTTCTCCGAGTCCTGTGAAGTCAAACCGCAATACAGCAATCCCACTCAGGGTGAGTGCTCGACTGATGTGTCGGGTAGCACTTAAGTTTTTATTACCCGTAAATACGTGTGCAAAAAGTGCATAACTGTGCGGATGTTTACTGACGGGGAGCTCTAATCGGGCTGAAAGTTCATAACCATTAGCATTGGTGAATTTGACTTTTTGAGAACGCATCGCAACTTGTTTTGGGTGGTAAAAAATGAAGGACACCGTAATACCAACTTACTGCCGGCTACGGGTGACTTTTAATTTTTGGATAGCAAGAAATCGAAAACTTATGTCCGTATTTCAAACTAAACGCAGTGTTGAGTAGTAGTACTAGACTTTTGCTAAGGCACTTTGCAAAGCATCCGCACTAATACTATGATGCGTATTACTGAAAACCGCCTCACCATTTTTTATCAAAATAACTTGTGGAGATTGGTGCATTACCCCTAATCGATCAGCAATTTCATTAGAAATAGGTCGATGAGCGAGTAAATCTAAGTAGTAAAAATCTAAATCATTCGTAGAAATATTCCATCCATCTTCTAATTGACTCTTAGCCATTGTACTAATACCACAGCGCGTACTGTGCTTGAAAATAGCAACGGGCTTTTGGTGAGAATCATCAATGATTTGTTCTAATTGTGTTAAGCTATCTAAGGTTTTCCAGTCTTGATTTAAGTCTTTATTTTGACTGGAAGAAAAGTTTTTCAAGAATCCCATGTGTTTCTATGTTTAGAATGAATTTTAAAGTTGAACTTGCTTGAACATTTGAAAAGATCAATTTGCAAACATTTTTAGCATTCCTATCAATACGTGCTCAAAAAGCGTCAGTGAATAAAACGCATTAATAGGCAGAAAGTTGAGGAATCACTTGTCTTGAGTTTGACAAGTCCCACGAATCTAACTATTTTATAATAGAAGTTGTTTTAAATAAAAATAAGAAAGTAGTGAATCGCACTACTTTCTTATCCAATTGTATTCAATTTGTATTTAATACGAAATTTAATACGAAACGGTAAGCTTAATTAAGGATCAATTTTTCAGTCCATACTTTTTGGCCAGATTGGATTTTCACAAAATAAATACCCGCTTGTAATGGCGCTACGTTCAAACTGTGCTGTAAGCTACGTTCAGCGATTTGTTGACGGACGACTATTTTTCCTGTAAGGTCAATAATTTCGAGTTGTGTATCAACTGCCGCTTCCTTTTTTAGGGTAACGAAAAGCTCTGTTTGCGATAGCGTAGGATTCGGGTAAATCGAGAAAGTGCTTTGTTCTGCTAACTCGGTTACGCTGACAGTAGGGTTTAGTGCTGGTAAATCTGCGTCAAACTTCGTCCCGGAATTCAAAATAGCATCGTTAACATCACTTTGTAAAAAAGCAACAACGTATAATTCATCTGGATTGTAACTTCCTACGTTGTAAGTAGTGGTAACAACCTTTGCTTCCCCTTGAACCGCAAATTCAAAATCAACACCATTGATTAACATTTCTCGGAAAACATCGTGGTGGACATCTTCGCCATTAGGTGCATCATAGTAGTAATCTTTTTCTACCAAGGCAACATAAAGTAAGTGATTCTCTGTAGGTGGAGTCGTGTAAGAACCAATGGTAATCGTAACCGTTCGGTCATCGCCCGTTGTTTCTTCTACACCGATACCGATAGGACTAGTTTGATTTAAAACCGAATTGAGGGTACTCGAAGAAATTAAAGCAGAACCGCTACTATTAACATTTCCTAAAATCTTGATTGTTGGCGTCCCAAAAACGCCGTAGAAATTTGCTCTAGCCTCATTCCCCGTAGGATTAGATTGATAAATGGCACAGTTTGGATAAGGTACTGGCGGATGATAAGAAATGTGGTGAATATCGCCTGGATACTGATTAATAGTATTGTAAAAAGCAGGATTTTTGCTTGCACAAATACCACAACGAGAATTTGTAAAGTGTTCTATTAAAACTTGTTTTTTGACTTCCTGTCCAAACATTCCGGCGGTAAAAAGTGTCGCAAGTAAGAAAGTAAAAGTGATTTTTTTCATAAGATGTAAATTAAAATTAAGAGGTAATGAAGTCTAATGCTAAAGCACCTTAAAATTGAGTCTATATTTTTGTGCTACTCTAATCATAGCATCTGTACTTTGTTTTTTAGTTAAAATAACTATTGCAAATTTAGTGCAAAAAACACTCTGATGTGTGGAAATTGCGAGTTGTGCGTAGCTTAATTCTGCCAAACGTAGGACAATACGCTACGAATCTTATTAATTTGCTGCCACAGTTTAAAAATAATAGGAACCTAACACCATTAGCGTAAGAATGTTTTCGACTTCTTTTTGCCGAGTCAACTTCTTTTCTACATGGTTTATTTTACGTAACATTTTGCTTGCTGCAGCAAAATGAGCCTACTTAGAATACTAACTAATGATTTTTTTTTCCGTAAAAAGCGGCAAAACTCTGAAATTCCATCGTTTTTTTGAGTAAATTAAATCTGGAAAATGTTTGGTTAAATTTTTCTTCGTGGATTTAATCCACAGATAAATCCTTCAACCACATTTTTGAAGAGCAGCAAATACAACTTAAGAAAAAATTTACCCGACAAAATTTTGGCCGATTTTCCAATTGTGGCATAATTTTGTCAGCATAGTCATTAATAACTATTGAGTAAAATTAATAGCTATTGATGTGTTTTGGTCAATACTGCTAAGGCAGATAAAAGTATCGATCAAAAGGCAGATAGTATTCGTACTAATAATTTATCATTTTGTTAAATATATTAGGTCGAATTTTTCTGGGTATTTTACTTAATTACGCACTAATAAATCTCTGGATATGAACATAACGCCACTTAGCAGTATCACACTAAGAACTTATTGGGTCGGAGGCGTCGAAGGAGCCGCTACAGATTGGAACCATCCAGATAATTGGAGTACAAGAGAGGTTCCTAGTGGGATTAGTGATGTCATTATTCCTAATGTTGCTAGAGACCACCGCCCTTTTCCCGTTATTACAGGGGAAGTGCGAACGATTGCCCACTTAGAAATTTGTAAACATGCCAAATTGAGTTTGGAGCGTGGCGCTTATTTATCAGTCGAAGGGAGTCGTACTTATGAAAATGGAATAAGTATTTTCGGAACATTGATTAATCAAGGAAAAGTTGAAATCCTCAATGTGGGACGAAATTGTGTTGAAATAGAAGGAGGTGAGTTGATTAATCAAGGCACTATTCTTACGGATTTCCCAGCGTCGGAAGCCATTGTCTTTGACCAACAAAGTCGATTTACACAGCGCGGAAAATGTCAGCTGATCGGTGCGAAAAATCCAGCTAGATCTTATTCTGTAGGTAGTTAGGTACGAACGTAAGTTGATGGCAATTTAATTCCGTGAACTACTTAAGCGACTTTTTATTTCTTATCTTGATTACAATACTCGTTTATTGAGATTGTACCTGCCCAGAAAAATCAATAAAATAGTTTTATTGATTTACAATATTCTTCCTACTTTTGCATCCACTATGATTCGATCGCTCACCTTAAGCCTAATCGGATTGCTCAGTTTATGTGCAATCACTGTTCGTGGACAAACACCGGGAAACATTCCGCAAATCAGTCTGAAAAGAACTACTCAGAAAATTTCCTTAGATGGTAAATTGGACGAACCTGCCTGGTACACCGGAGTACCCGCAAAAGATTTTTGGCAATATTTTCCGCAAGATTCTAGTTACGCAGCGGCACAAACCGAAATTTTTCTATGTTACGACGATGAGTTTCTTTACATCGCTGCTAAATGCTACGCCGTAGGAAACGAATACATTACGCCATCTTTGCGGCGAGATTACCAAGCGGGAGGTAGTGATAATATAACTTTTTTGTTTGATCCTTTTAACGACCGTACCAACGCTTTCTTTTTTGGTCTTAACCCTTACGGCGTACAGCGAGAAGGCTTAATCGCTAATGGTGGAAGTTCTTTCGGTGACTTTTCTACTTCGTGGGATAATAAATGGTACAGCGCAGCTAAAATTGAAGATGGATTCTGGGTAGCGGAGTTGGCGATTCCATTTAAATCTATCCGTTTTAAAGATGGAAGCTTCAATTGGCGGTTTAATGCTTATCGCTTCGATACGCAATCCAATGAATGGTCGACTTGGCAACAAATACCTCGGAATCAGCCCATTTTGAGTTTGGCCTTTATGGGAGATATGCAATGGGAAGAACCGTTGAAAAAATTAGGAACTAATATTTCTTTGATTCCTTTTGTGGCGGCAAGCATTGAAGAAGATTTTGAAACCCCGGCCGCCGATGGAACAACCAAGCCTGTCCTTAATTTTGAAGTTGGAGGAGATGCAAAAATTGCCGTTACCTCGGGCTTAAATTTAGACCTTACCATCAATCCCGATTTTTCGCAAGTTGAAGTGGATCGACAAGTTACCGACTTGTCCCGATTTGAAATATTTTTTCCGGAGCGCCGACAGTTTTTTCTAGAAAATGCGGATCTTTTTTCCACCTTTGGAAATAGTCGCATGAATCCTTTTTTCTCTCGAAGAATTGGCGTGGCGACGGATACCATTACCGACAATACGATTAAGAATCGTATTCTATATGGCGCTCGACTGAGTGGAAAGTTAGATAACAATTGGCGTTTAGGTTTACTTAATATGCAGACGGCAAAAGATGATAGAAATGATTTACCAGGCTATAATTACACCGTCGCCGCCCTCCAACGAAAAGTATTTAGTAGTTCTAATATTGGCGTAATTTTCGTCAATAAGCAACGATTGTCCACAAAAGACAATGATTTGTATACTCCTTATAATAGAGTACTCGGACTAGATTATAATTTGGCTTCCCGGGATAATGTTTGGACTGGTAAAGTTTTTTATCATCAAGCTTTTACCCCCGCAAAAATTGAGCAAAAATTCTCGCAAGGGTTACGATTACAATACAGTACGCGGACGCTGCGAGTAGAGTGGGAGCACCAATACGTCGGAGAAGGTTTCGACGCCGAAGTAGGTTTCGTGCCCAGAAAAGATTATTTTAGAATTAATCCAGCAGTCGCTGTTTCCTTTTATCCAACAACGGGTTCGATCAATCGTCATGGACCTAGTGTGCGAAGCACCTTTTTTTGGAATCCTGAAATCGGAAAGACGGATCACGAAATGCAGTTTACCTACGCCGTAAACTTTAGAGATAATAGTCAAGTTCGGCTTACGCTGCGAAACGAATACACTTACCTTTTTGACGCTTTTGACCCTACGGGAACGGATGGTATTGCGTTAGCAGAAGATACGGATTATACTTATACAAGTGTTAGTCTATCTTATAATTCAGATCGGCGCAAACGTTTTTCATTTCGGATTGATCCGCGGTACGGGAGCTACTTCAATGGAAAACGTTTAGGGATTAGAGGATCGTTTACCTATCGCTACCAACCGTATGGTTCCATTTCGCTCAATTATGGATACAATTATTTTGAGATGCCCGAGCCACAATCTACCGTAGCGCTATTTTTGATTGGTCCACGGATCGACTTGACGCTGAGTAAAAACTTTTTCTTTACGAGCTTTTTTCAGTACAATGATCAAATTGATAATATCAATGTCAACGCGCGTTTACAATGGCGTTTCAAGCCCGTCTCCGATTTTTTCTTAGTGTATACCGACAATTATTTTGCGGAAGATGTCCGAGTAAAAAATCGCGCGATCATTGCTAAGTTAACTTATTGGCTAAACTTGTAAAACAACTTCTTCTTTGATACTTATCGACTGAACATCCAATGGAGAAAATCGGGCATAACTTTGTGCCAAGTTGCTTGATTGTGATAACCACCTTTTACTTCTACGTAACGGATATCGTGACCTTGGCGGTAGGATAATTTTTCGAGTTCACGAATTAAATCCATCGTATCGTCAATCGAATCAATGATACCATTATTATTGCGATCTTCCGTTTCGTCGTTCGTACCCGTTTGCAACCAAAATCGAAAGCCTGGTCTAATCACACTGTCGCGAATAATTTGATGCATAATACGATGTCCATCGGGATCATCTGGCGTGTAAGCCTGAGAACGCCACCATAAGGAAGCAGAAAAAAGACCAACCTTCGCAAAAATATCTGGATAGTCCCAAGCAATATCAAGTGCCGATAATCCTCCGAGAGAAAAGCCTGCGATGCAGGTATCCGTAGGTTTTGCGCTTGCATGATAAATGCTTCGAACCATCGGGACCAACTCCTGAGTAATAAAATTACCATACTGTCTTGCCTTACGACCTCGCTGCTTATAATCGAGTTGACTCGCCGTGCCATACTCTTGTCCCCGATCCCCCGCGTGGACAGCGATGACGAGCAATTTTTGTAGACTATTATGTTGATAAACTTGTTGTAAGGTTTCACTCATTTTGAGTGCCTTCATATCTTGACCATCGTTGAAATAAAGGCTCGGATACTCGGTTGCTTGAAAAGGATCGAAGCCCGGAGGAAGGAATATTTTGATCCGGACAGTTCTTTGCAGGTGAACCGAAGGGAAGTCTATTAATTCGTGTATTTCCAAATTATCTTTCATATTAGAGGAAAAAAGAACCTCTTTTTGAAATTTTCTTTGGAAATAATTTTTAAGTGATTGCTTCATTAAACCAATTTATTCAGGTGCAATAATCTATACTCCAAATAGAATTTTGAAAAAAGTAGATTTTGCTTTATAAAATCTTGATTCGTAAATATATGGATAATGTAACTATTTGACAGTCAGTTGGTTTGCTTTTGTTTTTCAAGATAAAACCCTAACTTTGTATTCCTTTTGGGACAGTTGCTTTACGACAAGGTTCCCATTGCTTAAAATTTGATTGACATTAGCCGTTCACGAAGGGCAAAGATATAGAAATACTGGAACTATAGAAATCACTGTTAGATTATCTTATCAGTAGGATAGAAACACCAGAAAGATCAACTACACCGAAACATCATCAGTCGACAATTTAAAAAACAACATTCATTAAATCAAAGGTAAATTAAGCATTTAAGTATGAAAAAAATTGGAATTTTATTTGGTCAGGAAGACACTTTCCCTCAAGCATTTGTAGATCGAGTAAATGAAAAAAATGTAAAAGGGATCACCGCTGAATTTTTACACGTAGAAGAATTAATGCAAGGAGAAGGATCGGGTTATGCCGTTATCATTGACCGTATTTCTCAAGATGTACCTTTCTACCGATCTTATTTGAAAAATGCTGCTTTGTGTGGTACCGCTGTCATTAATAATCCATTTTGGTGGAGTGCAGACGAGAAATTTTTCAATAACTGCTTGGCGGAGCACCTTAACGTTCCCGTTCCCAAAACGGTTCTTCTTCCTTCTAAAGATATGCCAACGGATACAAGTGAAAAATCTTTCCGCAACTTAAAATTTCCATTAGACTGGGAAAAAATATTTAAATACATTGGTGGTTTTCCTGCTTACATGAAACCGCACGCTGGTGGTGGCTGGAAAAATGTTTATAAATTAGAAAGCAAAGAAGATTTCTTCAAGTCTTACGGAGAAACCAATCAGTTGGTCATGATGTTGCAAGAGGAAATCAAATTTGACGAATATTTCCGTTGCTACTGTATCGGTGGTGATCAAGTACATATTATGCAATACGAGCCTCGTAACCCACATCACTTACGTTACGTCATCGACGGTGAACCAACGTCAAAGGAAATGCTGGCTACCGTTAAGAAACAAGTACTGGCCTTAAACGAAGGCTTAGGCTACGATTTTAATACTTACGAATTTGCCGTGAGAGATGGTATTGCTTATGCAATTGATTTTTGTAACCCTGCTCCCGACGCAGAGTTGACTTCCGTCGGAGAGAAGAACTTCGAATGGGTGGTAGAAGCAGCAGCGAACATGGCGATTGACCGCGCACAACGACAAGAAGAAGGAAAAGATAATTTAACGTGGGGATCTTTCGTGCGCAATGCAACTGTAGGTAAAGCCATTAAGCAAGCGAAAGCAAGTAAAAAAGCAGCTGCAAAAAAAACAAGCAAAGCGAAGGCAAGTCCTAAAAAAACTACCGCAACGGTAGCCGCTGAAGCGCCTAAGGTTTTAAGTGCAAAAGCTAAAAAAGCAGCGAAAGCAGACTTATTAGCTAATATTGGCACAGCTTCTGCTGCGGATAAAGATGATTTGAAAGCCATCAAAGGGGTAGGACCAAAATTGGAAACCATCCTGAATAAATTGGGCATCTTTACTTTTGTACAAGTAAGTAAAATGAAAAAGGCAGAATACGGATTAGTAGATGCTTTGATGGACGCTTTTAAAGGCCGAGGAGAAAGAGACGACTGGGCTGGCCAAGCAAAGCAATTAATAAAAAAATAGTGCGATCCTCGTTTTGGATATAGCTAGTTATTTAGTCGATAGTTTATCTTTCTTAGATAAACTATCGACTATTTTAGAATAAAGTCTAAAGAACAGAATATGATGGAAAAGTTGAAATTAGCCATACTGGATATGTATGACAATGAGCCGAATCAAGGCATGAGAGCAATTCAAGAAATTGTGAAATCTTTTGGAGAACACTTAGATTGGGAAGTATTTGACGTGCGTGGAAAAGCGGAACTTCCTAACGCAGTAGATTTTGATCTCTATATTTCTACGGGCGGTCCGGGAGCTCCATTAGAAGGAGACGGCATTTGGGATAAAAAATATTATGATTTTATCGACGAACTATGGACTTGGAACCAAGCCGACCGAGGTTCAAAGAAGTACGTCTTTTTCATTTGTCATTCTTTTCAAATGGCTTGCCATCATTTCCAAATTGCTCAGATTACAAAGCGTAAGTCGCGGTCTTTTGGTACCTTTCCAACGCATAAAACACCAGCGGGAGAACGAGAATTGCTTTTTAAAAATTTAGAAGATCCGTTTACCGTAGCAGATTTTAGAGACTGGCAAGTCGTTCAACCCAACATCGAACGGATGAAATCTTTAGGAATGAAAACCTTGGCAACGGAGAAAAAACGACCACACGTAGATCTAGAGCGAGCAATGATGGCGGTGCGGTTTTCGCCGGAGTTTTTTGGTACGCAGTTTCATCCGGAGGCAGATCCTGAAGGAATGCTCATTCATTTCTCAAAAGAGAAGCAGAAAGAAAGTATCATCGAAACGCACGGCATCGAAAAGTACGAGCAAATGTTGGAAGATTTACACGATACAAGTAGAATTCAACAAACTTACCGAACGATTATCCCCGGTTTTTTGAATGCTGCGATCGAAGCATTATCCACGATAAAAGTGTAAATTTGTTTTTTAAAAAAAGCTTTTAAAATCTTCCACAAAAATCACTTATGGACCCCCAGATAAGAAAACAATTTAACGAAAACTTTACGGAGGAGAAGTATCTCGCCGTACAGGAAACCATCAAAGCATGGTCTGGTCATGCCACTAATTTCAGAGTAGCGGAAACACCGGTCTTTATTCCAAAGGCTTTGAAAGAGAAATTAATTCTCGCTTGCGAACAAATCACGGATGTTATTTGCCAGCCCAATTTCAAAGCCTTATCAAAAGATGCGATCCTTGCTGGGCAGTTTGTACCGGGCGAAGATGAACATACCACTTTTCTACAAATGGATTTTGGTATTTGCATTGGTAAAGATGGGGAATTAACGCCTCAGTTGATTGAAGTACAAGGTTTTCCTTCGCTTTATTTCTTTCAAGATTTATTGGCTAATGCTTACCAAGAGCATTTCGATATTCCAGCGCATTATAGCCACTTATTTGGTGGATTGAACTCGGAAGAGTACATCGCTTTAATGCGAAAGATTTGTATCGGTGATAGTAAGCCCGAAAATGTAGTGCTGCTAGAAGTAGAGCCGGATAAACAAGTTACGCAAATTGATTTTTGGATTTGTGAACAAAAACTCGGCATCAAAACTTTGTGTGTGACGAAGGTGATTGTCGAAGGAAAAGATTTATACTACGAAGGAGAAGATGGTCGAAAAATTAAAATTGAGAAAATTATCAATCGGGTTATTTTTGATGAATTAATTCGTCGAGACGACCTAAAGCGGTCTTTCTATTTTACAAAAGAAGCAAACGTAGAATGGATTGGTCATCCGCATTGGTTCTTTAGAATTAGCAAGCATACCTTGCCATTATTAGATAGCCCTTTCGTGCCTAAATCCTATTTTTTAACGGACGTAATTGGGGAAATCAAAGACCTTCATAATTATGTTTTGAAGCCGTTGTACTCTTTCGCAGGCACGGGCGTGATTATCAATTTGAATCAGTACGACTTGGACGCGATTAAGGATCCTGAGAATTATATTTTACAACGAAAAGTAGAATATGCTTCCGTTATTCCGACACCAAACGTTGGCGCCAAATGCGAAATTCGTATGCTGATGGTTTGGGAAAAGGGTGCTGCTCGACCACAAATCGTCAACAATCTAGCTCGCCTTAGTAAGGGAGAAATGATTGGTGTTCGATATAACAAAGATAAAGATTGGGTAGGAGGTAGTGTAGGCTTTTTTGAAAAATAAAAGCTACAAACTTTCACTCATCATAAAATAGTCGTTCCCATTGGAATGCGATATAAAAAGTTTAAGAAAGGCTACGCTGAAGGGTAGCCTTTTTTTGTAACTACTATTCTTGGTATTATGATTTAACTGTTCTCCCCTTGAAAAATTACTTTCTCAAATTGTCCTCCAAAAGGGAAACCTGCTGCATCCATATTAAGCTCACCAATCGTCAATGAAGAGGTCTTCATGAGCACATACTTTTGCAACAGATTTCATAAATTAGAGCGCGCGATACAAAATAAGCGTAACAATAGATTGGAATCTTAATGAAAATCATCTGCTCCATTGAACTACTTACTAAGTATTTTCTTAGTTTTACTTTACTTTTCGTAATCCGGGAAAAAAATTTTTTAATGCCGCGAATTGAGGACTAGGTCAGTATTGAATGTCCTTTACTTTTTGGGCGCTTAAGCCACTAAGGCTAAAAAAACGCAATTATCAAATCCTCTTGCGTTTCTACAATCGGATATTGACCTTTATCAATCGTTAAGTTTTGAGTCGCCGTAATGGTTGCTAGGTGTAAAACCTTGCTGAAGTCTTCCTCTACCGTAAAAAAATTACGATTGAAATGTTTCTGTATTACCTTATCGTCAAGGTCTTTTTTGGCAAAGCGAATCGTCAGTTGATTCGGTTCTAAATAACTGATTGTAGCAGTATAATACTTACTACAAAGACATGGTGTCGTTTCAGGAATACCAAAGGATTCAAGAAGCTCAAGTCGACAAATTCCATAATTATTGCAATTGTTACTTGGTGCACCAAATTGAACTTTTGCGGTAAATTGGATAGGTGGTGAAGCGATCAATAAGCTTCCCGCTTTCGAAGTACTACGCTGGATATTATTTCTCATTAAACTATCTTTAAAGTCATAATTGTAAGTGCTTAGACATCAATTTAAAGCTGATCGGTAAACGCTTGTTTAACTTCGTCCAAGCACTTATTCAGTTGCTGTTACAAGTTTTGCTAAGCTTAAACGCCTAGATCATCTTCTATGATGATTTGATGAATTTCTTGTTCTTTTTCTGGCGTTAAATTGTCTAAGTCTGAGGGAGCATTAATAACACCAAGAGACATTAAAAGTGCAATTAAAGAGGTCGTGAAAGTGAGCATAGAAATTGAATTATCGGGGTGATTTAATTGAGTGACAATTCAAATCTAGCGGCAAGCAGGAAGGCTTTTACGGACAGTTTGTAGGGGTTTAGTATAGTGTTTAAACTTAGCAAAAATGGCGTGAGGTATTTTGTTAGGTATTGATTAACAGAGGTTTATGTTTCGATTACGTTGTGTGGAGGTATTCTCGAAAGCCTATTTTGAAGCCAAGACAAAAAAAAGAATTATAGCATCAGCTTTTTTGTAAGTTTCTCATCTGTGGTTTCTATATTTACGATTGATTATCAGTGGGTTGTATTTTTAGCTCTTAGGCAAAGGGTTAAAAATGGGGGATACAATTTTATATTATAGTTTGCTAAAATGAAATGATTTTACATGAAACACTTGAAAGAAATCATCCAATTGGTGAAAGGGATTCGACTGCGAAGTTCCGATCTAATTACGATGGATCAAGGAGGGGAGACGAAAGTCAATCTCTTCTACGAAAAACTCGCTAAGGGAGCATTTAAAACGGACTTAGATGCGTCGCAACATTTTTATCAGGCGGGGCCGAATAATTCAAATTATAAGAATTTGAAAAGTACCTTGAAGAGTAGATTGATCAACACCTTATTTTTTTTAGAAGAATCCAAGGAATTTAGCGATCGAGAAAATGCACATCTTTACTGTAGTAAAAATATGGCAATTGCTAAGGTTTTAATTACGCTTAGCGTGCGGTCGTACGCAATTGAAATTTGTCATAAAATTTTGAAAAAAGCCCTTCGCTTTGAGTTGACGGATTACGTGATTGATACTTGTTTTATTCTGCGATCTCACTATGCGGTCCGAGAAGGAAACATCAAAAGATTTGATTATTATAATCAGCTCCTCAAAGATCATCTCAGTGCAAGAATAGCGGAGATTCTAGCTGGAGAGCTTTATCTCAAAATATTGATTCCCTACATCAAGAAAAAGTTTGTAAAAAAAGAAACCCACGAACAAGCGGTTGATGCTTTTTTACAATTAAAGCCTTACTTGAAGACCTCAAGATCTCCCTACCTGCATTATATCGCTTTATACATCGAGTCGTTGACTTACTCTACTATTAATGATTACCTCAATACCATTGAGGTTTGCAAAAAAGCGGTTTATTTTTTTGAGCAGAAACCTTATAACTACAACACGGCCATTAAGGCTTTTTTGCACCAACAGATTTTGTGTTATACGCAGCTAAAAATGTACAAGGAGGGAAAAAGTGTCATTGAGAAGAACCTCGCGATCTTGCATCCCGGCAGCTATAATTGGTATGTGAGTATGGATTTACATTTGATTTTAGCGATTCATTCGCGAGAATATCAAGAAGCCTACTACGCCTTTAATAAAGGAATCAATCACAAAAAGTTTAAGCAACTTAATGACCGAACGAAAGAGAAATGGGTGATTTTAGAATCGTATTTACAATTCTTAGCGTACGTAGAAAAAATAATTCCGATTGAGGCTGATAACCGTTTTAGAAGGTTTAAAATGGGGAAATTCTTGAATAGTGTTCCCACGTTTTCAAAAGATAAACGGGGAATGAATATTCCTATTCTCATCATTCACATTGTTTTTATGATTGTCAAAAAGGATTATGACGGCGCGATTAATCGGATCGGTGCCATTGAAAAATATTGTACCCGTTACCTGCGGAGAGACGAAAACTTTCGGAGTAATTGCTTTATTAAAATGTTGATACAAATTCCAATTTCTAGTTTCCACAAGGCAGGCATTAAGCGTCGCTCGGAAAAATACTTGGAGCAGTTGCAATCGGAACCGCTAGAAGTATCTCGGCAAGCCAACGAAATCGAAATTATCCCTTACGAAGATCTATGGGAAATGATACTCGAAGCACTTGATCATAGTTTTTATCTTTCTAAGAAATAACGAAGCTAGCCGCGAGATTTAGCAAAAAAAAAATCCCGAATTTCATCGTTGAAATTCGGGATGTAGATCTCAGTTGAGTGCTGCTAATCAGAAGGTGCACTCGCGTGAAAATCTTGGAAAATTCGATCGGCATAATTATCCAACAGTTCGAGAATTCGATCGCGTTTTTTGGCTTTAACAATCATGCCTACGTGATATTCTTTATTTAATCGCCAGCAGATTTCGGGATCGTCAAAACTACTCGTGTCAGGATGAGGAACCCGCGCCAAAGATACGACGATTCCGGCGTGATCCTTTTTGACTTTAGGTAAAGTATAAGGCGTACCTAATGCCGCCGCCGTTTCAATTCTCGCCCATTCTCCCCATAAGTTGATCCCCGAAGAAAATTCTACCATTTCTGCCAAATGAGCACCACCAACCCGAGAAGCCGTTTCTAAAAAATAGAACTTACCGTCGTCTTTACATTTGATAAACTCCGTATGGGAAGCACTGAATTGCATCCCAAAAGCTTTCATCACTTTGGCGTTCATTTGCTGTAAAGCTTTATCATCTTTAGAACCAAAGGGAATGGTATGCGATCGGAAAATACCACCACCGTGCGCTACTTCCATTGGCGTATTCAAGTACTGAGAAACCCTAGCAAAAACAACTTTTCCTTCTACCGAAAGGGAATCAACGTGATAAACATCTCCGGGTTTGAATTGCTCAAGCAGATACAAATGTCGCTCGTCGCCTACCATTTCGAGCACTTTCCAAAGTTCTTCTGCGGATTGTATTTTTTTGATGCCCGTTGCCGAAGCTTCCGAACGAGGCTTGAGCACCCAAGGCGGAGAAACGCTTTTTGTATAAGCATTAATGGCTTCGTCGTTGAAAACGGAACTAAAAGCAGGCACAGAAATTCCGGCGTCTGCCGCTCGAACCCGCATGGCTAATTTATCTCTAAAATACCGATAGGTAGTTTGTCCCATACCTGGAATTCGGAAGTGTTCTCGCACTAGTGCTGCTTTCTCAATATCAAAATCATCCAAAGCTACCACTCGATCAATCTTTCTACTTCGCATCGCGTAGGCAAGTCCCGCAATCACATCCTCCATTTTCCAGTCTTCCTTCTCGTCGGCTTCCATATAGAAAGTCTCGTCGATTGATTCCCAAGGCCAAGGCTCTTTTTCTAGATGCTTGGAAGTAATTAAATAAACTTTATTACCCGCAGCTTTACAATAGCGAATAAAGTCTTCCCCTTTATAAAAGCTGGCAATACATAAAAAACTAAGCGAGGTATTTTCGTTGGACATAAGGCCTGAGGTTAATAGATTTCTATTTTTTTTTAAAGAACTTTCGAAAAAAGTCTAGTGTATTAAATTACAAAGTACTTAATGCAGCGCTTTTACACCGATTTTAGTTCCAGAAGGGATAGTCGCTCCTTTTTTCAAAACGATAATGCCATCTTTAATTAGATAATGTTCTGTAGATTCATCTTCCAAATCATCGTGACCAATAATCGAAACATTATCTCCGATGCGGCAATCCTTATCAATGATCGCTTGTTGGATGATGCAATCATTACCAATACCAACCTTGTCTTTATTAGTAAGAATTTGTTCAAAGGTTTCATAAAAATCGTTACCCATAACCACCGCTTCCTTAATGATTGAGTTCTCTCCAATTCTAGATCGAATTCCAATAATTGACCGCTCAATCGTATCGGCGTGAATAATGCAACCTTCCGCCACGACGGCTTGTAAAAAACGTGTCCCAAAAACCTTAGAAGGCGGGAGCATCCGTGGTCGCGTATAAATCATTTTTTGATTATCAAATAAATTAAACTTTGGAATGCTATCTGTCAACTCAATATTAGCGTCAAAAAACGAGCGGATACTTCCAATGTCTTCCCAGTAAGAATTGTGCTGGAAACTAGCTACCGTGTAGCCCGACGTCAGAGAAGAGGGGATGATTTCTTTACCAAAATCAGTAGCGCCTTCGTGTTCTTTGAACAACTTGATCAAGGCTTCTTTGTTGAAAATATAAATTCCCATCGACGCTAAATAGTGCTTCCCCGCAGCTTTGTCGGCTGCTCCTACTTCCGAAGCCCAATCTTTTAAAAGTTCCGTTTTTGGTTTTTCAATAAAACTACTGATAATTCCTTCTTTATCTACTTTCATGATACCAAAGCCCGTGGCATCTTTTGCCGTTACGGGAATCGTAGCAATCGTAATGTCCGCTTTTTGTTCAATGTGGTAACGCGCAAATTTCTCAAAATCCATCTGGTACAATTGATCACCAGATAAAATGAGGATGTAATCAAAATCGTGGTTGCCAAAGTGGTGCATGGATTGTCGCACTGCATCCGCCGTCCCTTGAAACCATTTGTCGCTCGTTCGAGTTTGCTCTGCGGCTAGGATATCAACAAAACCTTGAGAAAAGGCATCGAAGGAATAAGTATTTTTGATGTGTTGATTGAGCGAAGCTGAATTGAATTGCGTTAAGACAAACATTCGCTTTACCCCAGAATTTAAACAATTAGAAATAGGAATATCAATTAAACGATATTTTCCTCCGATGGGAACTGCGGGTTTGGATCGTTGTTCCGTCAGTGGGAATAATCGGGAACCTACACCACCACCTAAAATAAGAGAAATCATCTTAATGACCATATCCGAAATTGTTTTTATAGAAGTTAAATAATGATAGAAGTTGTTTGAAAAGTATTAGATAAAAAATTCACCCATAATTTTTTAACAACTTTTGAAATGGTGCAAGGCTTTTCGCCAACAACTTTTAGTGGCGCTTACACTGCTATGAATCTGTTAATTGTTGATAAATTTGAATATACTGTGCTGTCGATTTTTCCCAAGAGAAATCTACCGCCATAATGCGCTTCAATAGTTTAGGGAAAATGGTTTCATTTTGATGAATATCTACCGCTCGAGCACAAGCCATCAAGGCATCGTCAACGCTAAAGTTATTGAAGGTAATTCCTCTGCCTCCTGGATCTCCAATGTCAATGATCGAGTCTTTCAATCCACCAATTTTACGGACGATTGGAACGGTTCCGTAGCGCAGTGCATACATCTGATTTAAGCCACAGGGTTCTACTCGCGAAGGCATAAGCAAGAAGTCAGAACCAGCGTATAGTCGATGCGCTAAAGTTTCGTTGTACTCAATGGAAGCATCGAAGAAACCAGGGAATTGGTGAGTCATCGCGCGAAATCGATCGTGCAAATAACCTTCTCCCGTTCCCAAAACCAAAAATGCCGCTCGCTGACCACTTTGCAAAAAAGCACTCACCAAATCTGGAATTAAATCGGCACCTTTTTCTCTTACCAATCGACCGATAAAGGTGATAATCGGTAACTCTTTGTAAATATTAAATCGCTTCGTCAAGAAGTCTTTATTACTGGCTTTATAATTGGCAATGCTATCGGTATATTTTTGTACTAAAAAAGGATCCGTTGCAGGGTCCCAAACATTCGCGTCAATCCCATTAAGAATCCCGACTGACTTACCCGACTCATGATTGATCAACCACTCTAAGCCATTAGACTTTTGTCGCAATTCATCTAAGTAACTCGGAGAAACCGTCGTTAATCTCCAACAGTTTTTGATGCCCGCCGCTAAAGGATTAATCGTATCTGCCCAATCTAATAAGCCCCGCGCATTGGCGTCGAATAAAGGCAATAAATACATCTTTCGCCAACTAAACGCTCCGTGATATTCTCCGTTGTGAATGGTAAATATGGTTGGCATGTTGGCTAAGCTTTTAAACTCAGGACAATGCTTGACAAAAAATGGGATTAAGCCTGTGTGGTGATCGTGACAATGCAAAATGGCTGGTCGCTTAGGCATCGCAACAACCCATTGCAAAACGGCTTGTTGAAAACAAATAGCCCGTTCCGTCTCATCGCGATAACCATAGCCCGAAGCATCAAGGTAGACGCCCGGTCGATCAAACTTACCTGGTATATTAACGACGTAAAGTGGAAAAGAAAGCTCACCTCCTTGTAATTGCTCAATCGAGTAATAAATCAACTCATCGTGCATCCGCACATGACCTCGATAGATTTCCTGAAAATTTTGTTGTAAAATCCACTTCGTGTGGTACTTGGGAATAATAACGCCAGTGTCAACTTTTGCTTTATTCAAATAAATAGGCAATGCGCCAACCACGTCTCCTAGTCCACCAGCTTTGGCAGCGGGATAGCATTCGGCACTGATGTGTAGTACTCTCATGAATTGATGATGTAGATGTTTGAGCTTATTTAAGTTTATTTATTTAAGAAGCGGTTAATACACTGCAAGCTAAATGCACTAAAAATTGCCTGACTTTTCGATTCCCAACAACCGCAGTGGGGCTATAAATAATAGCCAAATTTTCCTTAAGGATAGCAGCTGCTTATGCTTTCGACTTTAAAATCCAGCAGTTGTCTAAGCGCATATTTAAATTCTCCCATTTCGCTCAATTAATGGATGTTTAAACTTGAACTTAATATAGCATATTATTAGCAATTTTCTAGGGAAACCCTAAAAAAAATGTTAGAGATATTTCGTAAATTTAAGCACTGCTCAAACAAAACTTTTTTTGGGAGCATATTTAAACTATTGTCGCTGTGCAAAGCTTTCCGTCAAGCTCGGGTAGCTTAAAAGCTTTCTAAAAAGCTAGTCAGTAAATGTACGCCAAATCCCGTTGCACTTCTTTGTAGGCTATAAGCGGAATGACCAAAGGCGACCCCCGCAATATCAAGGTGAACCCAATTAGGATGGTCTTCGGTAAATGCTTCCAAAAACTTTGCAGCGCTAATCGCTCCCGCTACGGGACGACCACTGAAGTTTTTGATGTCGGCTACGTCAGAGGCAATATCTTTTTTATAATCATCCCACATGGGTAAACGCCATAATCGTTCTCCACTTTGCTGACCCGCCCGCAAAAGTTGGTCTGCTAGATGATCGTTTTTAGTAAATAATCCCCCCGCCTGATAACCCAAAGTACGAACGCAACTGCCCGTTAAGGTGGCCACATCAATCATAATTCCCGGCTTGAAAATCTTATTTAGATAAGCCAACCCGTCGGCAAGGATTAATCTTCCCTCTGCGTCGGTGTCGATGACTTCAATCGTTTTGCCACTATAAGAATCGATAATGTCACCCGGTTTAATGGCTGTAGCATCTACACAATTATCAGTGCTCGGAACAATGCCAATTAAATGAACAGGTAGTTGTAATTTGGCAGCCATCTCCATTGCGCCCAAGACGGCAGCAGCGCCACCCATATCACTTTTCATAAAGTGCATATTGAGGTGTCCTTTGATCGATAAACCACCCGTATCAAAAGTTACGCCTTTCCCAACCAGCCCAATCGTCGGTAACTTTTGATCTTGCTTCTTCTTGGGTTGATATTCCATGATGGTAAAACTCGGAGGATATTCACTACCACGGTTGACGGCGAGCAAAGCGCCCAGACCCAATTGGGTAATTTGTTTTTTGTTGAGCACTTTTACCTTGTAGCCATGCTGCTTCCCAGAAGCTTTTGCCCAATCTCCTAAGGTACTTGGCTTGACGCGATTACCCGCACCGTTTACTAAGTCAAGGATGCTCGCTTGCGTTTGCGCCAAAGCCAAGGTTTTTTGACAGGCAGGTTTTATCGTTTTGACTTCCGATTTGTCGACGTAGAAAATAAGTTTGCCACTAGCTTTGGCAAGAGCATGTACCGCCGTTTTTTGTGTTTTGTACAATCCAATTTCATAAGTGCCGAGCCAAAGACCATTCACGGCAGCAGTACAATATTGTTCACAAAGTCCTTGCGCTGGCTGTTCCATGCAATAAATATGGTACGCTCCATTTTCTTTATTTCCGTGAGATAACGCTCGAAAGCTGTCTTTTACACTTTGGTACGTTGGCTTTTCGCCTAAGCCCAACATACTTATCTTTTTATCTTTTTTGCCTACTTTGTAATATAGCGTGACGATTTCGTTTTTAGCAGCTTTAAAATCTGTCGCTAAAGCTTTGGCAGTAATGCCAGTTATGGTCTCAAGTTGTTGAAAGCTACGCCGCAATTCTTTTTCTTTTGCCATCGGAAAAATCAAATGATCAGGAGCTTGTTTAAATTCGGTTTTAAATTGAATCGTCATTATTCGTTATAGTTAGTAAATAAAGTAAAAGTAAAATTGCATCACTCGTTAATTGCTAAGTACTCATCTGGATGATATAAATAGCGAACTGTTAGCGGAGCGTCTTGTTGAAAAATAACCAATCTACTGCTCGGGGAAATTCGGTGCCCCATCTTGCCTCGGTATGTCTACCTAGTGGATCAATTGTTAATTTGAAATTAATGGCAGTATCATCTATGCCCTGCTTTTCTAAGGTTTTTTTAAATTTATTAGCGTTGGGCACCATGTACTTACTCTCATTGGAACCAGCGTATAAATAGATGTCGGTTGGGTAAGGATTATAAAATCCAATGGCACCAAAAGGGATGTTTGGCGTTACCCAGAGCGACGGCGAAAAAATCATCAGTTTACCATAAACCTCAGGATACATCAATCCCGCGTAAATGCTAATTAAACCACCCATCGAACTTCCTCCTACGCCCGTGTGCAAGCGATCCGGTAAAGTCCTGTATTTTTTATCGACGTGTGGTTTGAGCGTATCCGCAATAAAACGGACATACTTTTTACCATCTCCAGGGCCTAGCTTCGTACTATTGGTAGGCGTAAATTCTTTGATCCGTTCTTGCTCTCCGTGATCAATGGCAATGATGATTAAATCCCCTTTTTGCTGTTTGGCCAGAATGGCTAACTTTTTATCAATGCCCCAATTACCATAAGGGGAATGTTCATCAAAAAGATTTTGCGCATCTTGTAAGTAAAGTACCGGATAAGATTTGGTCTGCTCGTGGTAGTCGTACGGCAATAAAGCCAAAATTCTTCTCTTTTTCCCCAATTGAGGAATTTCAAAATCTTTCGCTAGAAGGTCTTTTATCGGTAAAAACTTTGGTTCGTAGTTCAAACCATCTTTTTTCCAATGAAGTACCCGATCCGTAAATTGACCCTTGGGCTGGCTAATGACTCGATTGACAGGAAGATTACCGTATTCGTCTAAGGCGATGTGGTCCCAATCTCCACGGGTATATTTGTATTCTAAAGGAGCTGGCAGAATCATATCCTTCGGAAAACTAAAGCTATAAACACCATCCCGAACCTGTTTAAATTGAAAAAGCGGATCTGCGGGTTGCCAATCGTTGAAATTACCTACGATGTAGACTGGGCGAGCGTCACCGGCCTCCGTATGTAGTTCTAAATGTAACTGATTATTACTTACTTCCATATAAGGTATTGACTGATATTTTGAGGGCGTTTGTCAAACACCGCGATAACAGTGGGCAAAAATAGCTAATTTTTACTATCCATTCCACTATTTTGAAGCAGCACTAGTAGCAAGGACTTGCTTCCTACACAGAAAAGCGCAGCGGAAGGGGAGGTTTTTTAGGATTGAAGGAAACTTACTCAAAGTTAAAACATCTAGCGGTTCTTGATGGCACTAATTACTTTATCAAAAATACGCTCTAGAATCCGGCGATCTTCCGTAACGATGTGTGCCGTTCCCGTCATTTCTTGTTGGAAATTAATCTCCTTGCCATAAGTTGTTACGAGCCGTTGAGGAATTTCTATTTCAACTTGGTATTTTCCTTGATTGGGAACCAAAGAGATGCTTTTTACGGTAGCCACCAAAATCCCGAATTCTTGGTAAGGGTAATCTGACAAACGGATATTAGCCGGCATGCCAGGATGCACTTTTCCCGAGCCAATGGTCGGCAAGAAAGCTTTACTAATCAAATTGTTTGCTGCTCTTTGCGGTACAATGGTTAGCACTTCCTCATTGGCGTTGAGAAATTGCTGTGGACTCCAAATGCGCGCCAAGGAAACTTGCCCTGCAATCGGAGCCGTGATCAAATATCGCTGTCTCCACTGTTGGAGTTCATTCCGCATCTTTTGAACATCTTCTTCCAACGAAAAGCTTCGGATCGTTTTAGATTCTCCATCGCCCTGTTTTAATTCTAAAATTTGTAATTGAATTTGCTCGATACGGATATTGTTACTAATCGTATCGGAGGGAATGCGTTCAATTTGTCGTTGGTATTGTAAAACATTTGCTTGAGCCTCTTCTAGTCGTTCTACACTGATCGTTGCATCTTTGCGTAATTCCACTCTGCGCGACAAGGCTTTTTGCGCAATGGCTAATTCTTTTTGCAAAGTAGCCTGCTGGATTTTTAGATTGAGGTTTAACTCCTGTAGCTGTTCGATTTGTTTGCGTAGCGAAACTACTTTTTTGGCAGCACTTTTTTGATCAACGAAATAGCGATAGTTACGGTATTTTTGTAAAAAACTAGCATAGCTAGTCTGTAAGTTTCCCAAGACCAAATCGTTGGGCAAACTCACCGACGGAAATTTTCCAACGTCCTGCTGTTGATCAATCTGATTTAGCAATTGCTCTAGTCGAAGTAAATCCGCTCGCTGAGCGGTATTTTCCAAAATGGCTAAAATGGCACCCGCTTCAACTTGTTGTTTATCGACCACGAATAAGCTATCAATTTTACCGGCCGTACGCGTAAATACTCGGATCGGTGGATTTTGGGTCGTCAAAAGGATTTCGGCAGTAATGACATCAGGATATTTGATCACCCAGCTAATGGCAATGAGCATGAGTGTAGAAAAAGCAAAAATAGTAATCCCCCAACGTAAGATCCAGCCCGGGGGACTTCCCAAGATTTCTTGCACCTCATCATTTTCGTTCAGCACGATATCGGTTGGTTGCTTAATTTTTGCCATGACTTTTATTTGCCGAAACGCAAGGAGGAATTAACTACCCAATTCCAATTGGTTTTTGACCAAGTGGAAATAAGCACCTTTCGTAGCTACTAATTCCTCGTGTGTTCCCTGTTCTAATAATTCTCCTTTTTCCAATACAATAATTTGATCGGCATTTCTTACCGTACTTAAGCGGTGCGCAACGACAACAACGGTTCTACCTTGGAAAAACTGATTCATATTTTCCATGATAACTTTTTCATTGTTGGCATCCAAGGCATTGGTCGCTTCATCAAAGAAAAGGAAATCTGGGTTATTGTAAACGGCTCTCGCAATGAGTAACCGTTGTTTTTGACCTTGACTAAGGTTGTTTCCTCGACTTCCAATTTTCGTATTGTAAGCCAAAGGTAAGGATTCAATAAAATCTTGAATATTGGCCGTAGATACGGCGTTCATTAGTTTTGCTTTATCTACCGTTTCGTCACTCTCCGCAATATTGTTGGCAATAGAGTCTGAAAAAATAAAACCATCTTGCATCACGGCGCTACATTTTTTTCGCCACAGCGATCGCTTGATATTATTAAGGTGTGTACCCCCAACTTTGATGGAACCATTGGAGGCTTGGAAAAAACCAAGTAATAGTTTTACCAGTGTCGTCTTACCACTACCGCTGGTACCAACAATCGCCGTAATTTTACCTTTAGGAATAATAAGGTTAATATCTTTTAAAACGTAATCGCTTAATTTATTGTATTGAAAAGAAAGGTTTTCGAGTTTGATGTCTCCCTTTTCGGCAATGATGTCGACGTGTTCTTCGGAGGTGTTCTCTTCTTTTTTGTCGTGAATTTCTCCCAATCGTTCCAAACTAATTTTAGCATCTTGCGCAGCTCTCACAAAGACGATAAATTGCTGCAAAGGCGCATTCAACTGACCGACGATGTATTGCACCGCCATCATCATTCCCAAAGTCATTTGTCCTTCAATCACTGCTTTTGCCGCGACGAAGGAAATCAAAATATCTTTTAATTGGTTGATAAAACTAGCACCGGTATCTTGATATTGGGTAATCGCTAAAGAACGAATGTTGGCTCGGAAGAGTTTCGCCTGAATGTGCGTCCACTGCCAGCGTCGCTTTTTTTCACTCCGTTGCAATTTTATTTCTTGCATTCCTTGGATCAATTCAATCAAACTACTTTGATTCTCCGCTAATTGCTCAAAACGCTGATGGTCTACTTTTCTACGTTTTCGCAGAAAAATAATTACCCACAACATAAAAAGAATACTGGCTATCGTGAAAATGGCGAAAATGGTCGTATTGTAGATCAGCAAGACGATTCCAAAAACGATTAAATTGAAAAAAGAAAAGATGATGGAAAGGGTAGAAGTAGTCAAAAAACTTTCGATCCGCTGATGATCTCCGATCCGTTGTAATAAATCTCCAATCATTTTGGTCTCAAAATAAGCAATGGGTAATTTCATCAGCTTAATCAAGAAATCAGAAATGAGGGAAACATTAATCCGCGTTCCAATGTGAAGGAGAATCCAACTCTGAATAATACTGACACTCGTCTGGCTAAAGAAAAGCATCAGTTGGGCAATCAAAATCAAATAAATGAAGTCAATATTACGATTCTCAATCCCAAAGTCAACGATCGACTGGGTGAGGAAAGGAAAGATCAACTGAAAAATGCTGCCTAGAAATAAACCTAGGAGCAACTGGATAATCAAACTATGGTAAGGCCGCAGGTATTTCAGTAAAAATCCAAAACCAGATTTGTTGATCTGCTCTCCTTCTTGCGCATAGAAATCAGGAGTAGGTTCTAGCAGTAGTAAAATACCTTTATCTCCGTCACTCGCCCAGCCTTGCATAAATTTCTTACGCGTCATTTTAATCTTACCAACGCCCGGATCTGCCACCCACACATTTTTCTGATTGGCTTTATAAACGACGACGAAGTGTTTCTGTTGCCAGTGCGCAATACAAGGAAAGGTCACGTCCAACATGCCCATCTCTTCCTCCGCCGCGTTGCCTTCATAAACAATCTTGATGGCAAGCGTTCGCATACCGATGTGTTCTGCTCCTTCGCTAATCCCTCGCACCGAAACTCCTTCTTTGTCGAGGTAGCAATGTTCTCGTAAAAACTGCAGCGAATAAGATTTTCCGTAGTGCTTGGCAATCATGCGAAGGCAAGTTGGACCACAATCCATCTGATCTAGCTGCTTAAAAAAGGGAAATCTGTCGAACATATAGCTCAAATATACTAATCAAATCGAAAAAAATGTAATCAAATTGCTAAAGCGTAAGAAATGGGAAATTTGCAGTAGAAAAATAAAGGATCAAAGCAGCATCAGGCTAGTGTTGCGCCATCTTTTTCAAATAAAACCTCATAAGAGTTCACTAACACTTTTAAACCGGTTATCATAAAAAATCGTTAATTGGGCGAATAATCTTTATATTCTTATCGGATTCTGACATCTTTAAGCTTAAGTTATTATATCCGCTTTAAAATGAGGATCAATAACTCACTCAATCTTTATATTTTAAACAAGCTTTTAAGCTCAAATATGAAACCATATGAAAAAAATTAAACTTATTCTACTCGCCAGTGTTTTTAGTATAGTTCTAACTGCTCAAGAAGAAACGCTTTTTAACAATTTGGATCTTATTGGCGGCTTTGGAGGTCCTTTCATCGAAATTAGTAGTATCAATGATGAAATTACCGCCGATGTCGGTGGAGGTGGGGCCGTTATCCTCAATAATTTATTTTTGGGCGGCTACGGTTTGGGAACAGATTCACCAGAAATCATTATTGACGAAACCAAATACGATATTAAATTCCGCCACGGTGGACTATGGTTTGGCTACACTGGAAACGTCAATAAATTAGCTCATTTTTATAGTAGTTTAAAACTGGGCTGGGGAAATGTTAACTTAGAGTTGAATGGAGATGATGACGACGAATCTTTTTCGGATAACTTTTTTGTGTTGACGCCCGAAATCGGTATCGAATTAAACGTAACGAGCTTTTTCAAAATCGGACTTTCTGGTGGTTATCGTATCGTTAATGGCGTTGATAATTTGCCCGGAGGACTAGAAAATGAAAAGTTCAACAGTCCGACAGGAACCATTACCTTCCGATTTGGAGGATTTGGGGATTGGGATGATGATTAAATTGCGTCGATTTGGAGCGATCCGCCAATAAATTTGCTTTAGAATGTCGAAGGGAAGACAGATAAAAGTATAAATGACTACTCCTTTGCAAAAGGAGGGTTATTGTTCGATTTTTTGTCGTAAAGTCCCTATCTTTGAAAAGAACTTAAGATCAATTAATTATAATTAGCAACAGCTATAAATTTTTTTATATGAAAAAAATATTACTCTTAGCCTTATCTGTTTTTGCACTTAACCACCTGTTCGCACAGGATGTTACGGTAAGTCCAAACCCTGCAGACCTAGCGGAAGAAATGGATCTTTCTGATATCTACGCAGAAAGCATCTCTCACGCATTGATTAAAAATAATGGCACGGAGACGGTCGGTCTTCGTTGGGAACAAAAAACACTCTCTTCTCCTAGTATTGAGTGGACTTCCGCCGTTTGTGATAACAACAAGTGTTACTCTTTTGGTGGACAATCCAACAATGAAATAGATGGTAGCCCTTCTGATACTTTGTGGATCGAAGCGGATTCTACTTCTTTATTAGATGTACATTTACGTCCTACAGGAATCGAAGGAACTGGAACAATTCGTGTTCAAGTTTTTAATATTGATGACATCCAAGGAAACAATCCATTGGAAACGGCAATTTTCAATTTCGATATTACTGCTGCAACGGTAAGTATTACAGAAGTGGAAAAGAACAGCATTCAAGTTTTTCCAAACCCTGCACAAGATTATTTCCAATTAGCAAATGCTTCTTCTCTTGAAGAAATTACCATATATAATATTGTCGGAAAACCAGTGAAGCAATTCCAGGTGATAGATAATAAAGAGTATTCTGTGGCAGATCTTCCAATGGGAATGTACTTACTGCAAATGCGAGATAAAGAAAATGATATCGTGAAAACGGTAAGATTGGTAAAGAAAAACCCATAAGCTCAAGCTAAAATTGCGCTTCAAAAAAGCCGTTGCAAGTAAAACTTGCAACGGCTTTTTGTGTTTGGGTTCTTTGATAAGAAAGGATAAAATATTTCTACGCTGGATATTCTACAAAATTTCTAGGTGTTTCGTACAAGCGAACTTGTAGGTCGTAACGCTCGTCTAAATGGCTTCTCAAAATTTTCCAAATAACGTAACAGATATTTTCTGCGGTAGGAATCAAAGTCTTAAACTCTTCCGTATCAAGGTTGAGGTTTTTGTGGTCAAAACGATTTTCAATTTCATTTTTAATCAAATCCTTCAAAATTTTGAGGTCGATGAGGTAACCCGTTTCTGGATCTACTTCTCCCATGACCTTTACTTCCATTTCGTAATTGTGCCCGTGGTAGTTCGGGTTATTGCAAAGTCCAAAAACTTGATCATTCTTTTCGTCGGACCATTTCGGATTGTATAATCGGTGGGCAGCATTAAAATGGGCACGTCTATAAGCAGCTATTCTCATGTTCTTATTTTGAAAAATGTAAAATGATTAGGCTAAAGTTTTTAAGTAGGTTTACCAAATAGATTGGTGATTTTGACGGAAGAAAATTTTGCTTCAATCGAGGCGAAAAA